>JACQZT010000185.1 GCA_016213755.1 Acidobacteriota bacterium
GACGAGCAGGTAGTTGGTATAGGTCTTGTTCTTGCAGGTCCGCGTGGTCTTGCGGATATACATAGCTTATGCACTATGATGTATCAGGTCGGAGAAATAGTCAAGATGAAATCGCAATAAAAATAGGTATGTGGAAGCATTTATCGGTGAACATGAGGCCTAACAATTAGTCACTATTTTCGGCCATTCTGGGTGCCTGGATTGAAAACACAGGCCATTCGCCGCGCCGACGCACGTAAACAGCCAATCTGTACCAAAGAGTGCGCGGAAGTTGGGTTAACGGATCCTTAGCGTCCTCGCGACCGGACTTCAAGTCGACATCCGTGAGCTTGTGTTTCTGGTTCGCAATATGGAAGCATCTCACTCGGCGCATGAACGGCCGAGCATCGGGGAACTGGTCGCCAACTACGCCATCGACGAGAACTTCACCCGCCCCTCCCCACGAGTAATCGGCATCGTGGACGACGTGCTCACCACCGGCGCTCACTTCAAGGCCATGCGGGAGGTCCTCTCTGGCCGGTTCCCCGACGTCATGATCGTCGGTATCTTCCTCGCGCGGCGCGCTCCCGAATCGGCCGACATCACATTCGGTCCCGAAAAGGCGCTTGGCCGAGTCGGCGATCACGAGAAGGGGACTGCGATGCCGGCGGGGCCTGTGTGACGACCGCGACCGTCGCGGCTGGGATGGCCGCCCCGGATCAGGACGCGGTTATGGTCTCTCCCCGCCTGCGGCCCGGGAGCGGATTCAAATCCACCCACCCCCCGCGAAGCCTCATTCGTCACTCAGGCCGAAATAGAATTAACCCAGCCATGGCAGACTCCCCGGCTACAATGCGCCACCTGGAACTGATGGAACAACGCCTCAGCCAGCGGTTCCGCGACGCCGAGATGGCTCTCCTGACTGCCTTCCATGGACGCGCATCGGAGGGCAACGCCCGATTCCGCAAGATCGAAGCCGATCATTCCAACCTCGATGCGGCGACTTCGGCGCGCCTGGCCGCTATCGAGGAACGTGTGCTTAACCTCGAGAGACGGCTCCCTCCTTCCGCCGCGGCGCAGACCCTTGGTAGCCCGCCGCAACGTTAGCGGTAAGCCTCGGAGCGGTGCCGGATGCGGAGAACGCGAATCATATTGGGAGAAATGGCGAGGTACTGGACTCTCCAATCACCTACACGGAGGCGCATAGTGTGGCCTTGGGCTTTGAGCCGGGTGACGTCACCCTGACCCGTGCGGGCAAGCAGCTCCAGGGCCTGAAGGACAGCGCGTGCGACCGGCGGATCGAGACGGCGCAGGTCGCGCAGGGCGGAATTCGGCCAGTCGAGCAGCTTCACAGCAAGCCGAACTCCTGGAGGATCTGCTCGTGCGGCGTGGTCTCGCCGCGTTCGGCTTCGGCGATGGATTCCGCGTCCTCGATCCTCTGGTGTTCTGGGTATGGCTCGTCGTCAAGTGGTGCGCTGGCGAGCATGAGCGCAAACGGGTCGGCCAGCAGGCCGGCAATGACGCGGTGAAGAAAGCCGAGCTGTTCTTCCGGAACTTCGTCGAGCAGCTTATGAAGCTGGGCGCTGGCGGGCATGCCGTGAACACCTCCTGACCGGATTGTACCGTGAGCGTCCACGAGGCTGGGCCCGGCGCCGCGCAACCGGGCAAACCTTTTTCAGTCACACCCCAATCCCCCTCCATCTCCCTGTCTTTTCAACACCGCGCCCGAAATTCCCATCCCCCGCGGTGTACACTGTCCCCGGAGGTGAGCCATGCCCCTGCCCGCTCAAGAAGCTGTTTTCGGGAAACAGGCCCCGCTGAACCGAGCGGGGCGCCAAACGAACCCGGCCATCTTGTTGAAACAACTTCTATACACCCCGTTGGAAGGAGTCCGAAACGGCGTCCATTGCGCCTTTTTTTCGCCTCGAAAACCGCCCTCCCACGCCCGTTTCGCCTTGTGCTATCCTGAGAGTTCCCTGGTAGAGGCGCGGCAGTCATGAGTAGCCGATCGCGCGGTTCCGGGCGGCTCCGGAGCGATCGGCGAAAGGGACTGACAAGAAAGTTCCGCCGAAATCGCACTTGCAGGCACGCTGCGGGGCGGTTGGGGGGTGCGGTTAACACCGGCCCACTGTCATCCGAAAAGTTGTGATCGGATGGAGCGCTACGAGGAGCGAACGCTGGTTCTCTCTCCCTCCCCGCCTCCATTCCGTTCCACAATCGAATATGAACGTCTTCGAGCTTACGCGCGAACTGGTGGACCTCGAGTCCCTCACGGGCAACGAGCTGGCCGTCGGCCGGCGCCTCCTGGACCTGCTCGGAACCCTCGCCGCGCGCTTCGGCGGCCGCCTCGAGGAACTGCCCGTCGAACCCAACCGCTCCAACGTCTTCGCCTCCTGGGGCCGGCCGCTGGTCACCCTCTCCACCCACATGGACACCGTGCCCCCCTTCCTTCCCTCGCGCGAGGACGGCGAGTTTATCTGGGGCCGCGGCGCTTGCGACACCAAGGGCATCATCGCCTCCATGCTCTGCGCCGCCCAGGCGCTGCTTGAAACCGGCGTGCGCGATTTCGGCCTGCTGTTTGTCGTCGGCGAAGAGCGCAACAGCGCCGGGGCCTACGCCGCCTCCCGCACCCCGCGCGGCTCCCGCTTCCTCATCAACGGCGAGCCTACCGAAAACCGCCTCGCGCTCGGCTCCAAGGGCGCGCTGCGCTATGAACTGGAGGCCGCCGGAAAAATGGCTCATTCCGCCTACCCGGAACTGGGCGAATCGGCTATCGACAAACTGCTCGACATCCTCGATCGCGTGCGCCGCATCCCCCTGCCTGCGG
Source organism: Acidobacteriota bacterium (assembly GCA_016213755.1). GTDB lineage: Bacteria > Acidobacteriota > Terriglobia > Bryobacterales > Bryobacteraceae > JACQZT01. The sequence goes on from JACQZT010000185.1 coordinate 2,807, forward strand.
ACCCCGTGCTGGGCCCCTCCACGCTCAACATCGGCACTCTCCAGGCCGGGCGCGCCCCCAACGTCGTCCCCGACCGCGCCCTGGCCGAAATCATGATTCGCCTGGTGGACGACCCCGCGCCCATCCGCGCCGCCATGACCCAGACCGTCGCCGGCCGCGCCGAACTGCGCGAGGTGCTCTGCATTCCCGCTTTGCGCATGGGGGCGCTCGATGGCTTCGAGACCACTGTCGTCGCTTATACCACCGACATCCCCGCTTTCGGCGGCGTCTGGGGCCGCCCCTTCCTGCTCGGCCCGGGCTCCATTCACGTGGCGCACACCGCCGAAGAGCGCGTGCCCAAGCGGGAACTGATCGAGGCAGTGGATTTGTATCAAAAACTCGTGAAACGGTTGCTTGAATATGAAACAGAAAATTGAAGTCGGCGTTTTGGGCGCCACCGGCATGGTGGGCCAGCATTTTGTGAAGTTCCTGCAAGACCATCCCTGGTTCGACCTCACTTGGGTGGGCGCCAGCGACCGCTCGGCGGGCAAGAAGTACCGCGACGCCACTTCCTGGCGTTTGGACGGCGTCATGCCGGCCGGCGTCGCCGGTCTGACGGTGGAAGACTCGAAACCCGGCAACGCGCCCAAACTCCTGTTCTCCGCCATGGACGCCTTGGTGGCCACCGAAATCGAGCGCGCCTTCGCCGCGGCCGGCCACGCCTTGGTTTCCAACTCCAAGAACCACCGCATGGAACCCGACGTCCCGCTGCTGGTGCCCGAGATCAATCCGGATCACCTGAAGCTGGTCCCGCTGCAAAAGAAGCGCGGCTGGAAAGGCCTCATCGCCACCAATCCCAACTGCTCCACCGTGGTGCTGACCATGGGGCTGGCGCCCTTGAAACCCTTCGGCATCACCCGCGTCGTCGCCACCACCATGCAGGCCCTTTCCGGCGCCGGCTATCCCGGCGTCCCGTCCATGGACATCAACGCCAACGTCATTCCCTTCATCGGGGGCGAGGAGGAAAAGATGCAGCAGGAAACCCAGAAGATCCTGGGCGACTTCCTCGGCGACCGCGTACAGCCGCTGGCCGCCCGCGTCAGCGCTCACTGCAACCGCGTCCCCGTGGTCGACGGGCACACGGTGACCATCTCGGTCGAGCTGTCCTCCAAGCCCACCGAAGCCGCCATCCTGGCCGCGTTCGAGAACTTCCGCGGCGTTCCGCAGGAGCGCAACTTGCCCAGCGCGCCCGCCCGGCCGGTCATTTACATGCCCGAAAAGGACCGCCCCCAGCCCCGCCGCGACGCCGGGCGCGAGCGCGGCATGGCCGCCTTCGTGGGCCGCGTCCGCCCCTGCCCCGCGCTGGATTGGAAGTTCGTCGCCCTGGGCCACAACACCGTCCGCGGCGCCGCCGGCGCCGCCGTCCTCAACGCCGAGCTGATGCTCACGGAAGGCCTGCTGGCATGATCGTCATGAAATTCGGCGGCACCTCGGTGGAATCGGCCGCCGCCATCGAACGCGTCGCTTCCATCGTCCGGGACCGCGTCCCCCGCCGGCCCGTGGTCGTGGTCTCGGCCATGGGCAAGACCACCAACAAGCTGCTGGCCATCGCCGAAGCGGCCGTCGGCGGCGGCCGCGACCAGGCCCTCGACCTCACTACGGAACTCGAAGACTACCACGCCCGCGAAGCCAGCCTCATGGTGCGCGAAGAGGACCTGCCCGAACTCGAGAGCATCCTGGAGATCCACTTCCAGGAGCTGCGCGAGCTGGTGCGCGGGCTGGCCGTGTTGGGCGAGCTTACGCCGCGCTCGGTGGACGCCATCTCCAGCTACGGCGAACGGCTGTCCAGCTCCATCGTGACGCTGGCCTTTCGCCGCCACGGCATTGAGGCCGTGCACGTCGACGCCCGCCAGGTGCTGGTCACCGACGCGCGCCATACCCAGGCCGCGCCCCTGTTTCCGGAAACGTACCGGCGCATGCGGGAGACCGTCGCCCCCCTGGCCGCCTCCGCCGTGGTGGTCATGGGCGGCTTCATCGGCGCCACCGAAACCGGCGTCACCACCACGCTGGGCCGCGGCGGTTCGGATTTTTCCGCCTCCATCGCGGGCGCCGGCATCGGCGCCGAAGAGATCCAGATCTGGACCGACGTCGACGGCATGCTCACCTGCGACCCGCGCATCGCCCCCGGCGGCCATCGCGTCAAGCTCATCTCCTTCGCCGAGGCGGCCGAGCTGGCCTACTTCGGCGCCAAGGTGCTGCATCCGGCCACCGTCCTGCCGGCGGTGGAAAAGAACATCCCGGTGCTGATCCTCAACTCGCGCCGCCCCGAGGTGGAAGGCACGCGCATCATTCCCGGCGCCGTCCCCTGCTCCAACGCGGTCAAGTCCATCGCCTGCAAGCGCAACATCGCGCTGGTCAACATCGTCTCCACGCGCATGTTGATGGCCTACGGCTTCCTCAAGCGCATCTTCGAGATCTTCGACCGCTTCGAAACCCCGGTCGACATGGTGGCTACCAGCGAGGTCAGCGTCTCGCTGACCATCGACAACCTCTCCCGGCTCGACCGCATCGTCGCCGAGCTCGAGCACTTTGCCGACGTGACCGTCGAGCGGGATCAGGCCATCGTCTGCCTGGTGGGCGACAATATCCGCTATACTCCGGGTGTTTCCGCGCGCGTGTTCCGCGCCCTCGGTGACGTCAACGTGCGCATGGTGTCGCAAGGCGCTTCGTTGCTCAACCTCAGCCTGGTGGTGAACGGCGCGGACCTCCGGCCCGCCGTCGAAAAACTACATGCCGAGTTCTTCGCCGAACTCGATCCCGCGGTCTTCGACTGATATGAACCTGGCTATTGTCGGTTACGGAAAAATGGGCCGGCTCATCGAGCAGCTTGCCCCTGAGTACGGCTTCCGCGTCGCGCTGAAGCTGGACGAGTTCAACAACCCGAACGGAGAGGCGATGACCGCGGAGAACTTCCACGGCGTCGGCGTGGCCGTCGAGTTCTCCACACCGCACACCGTGGTGGACAACATCGAGCGCCTGGCGGCGCTGGGCGTCAACACCGTGGTTGGCGCCACCGGCTGGACCGATCAACTGGACCGCGTCCGGGCCGCGGTGGAAAAGGCCGGCACAGGCCTGGTGTGGAGCCCCAATTTCTCCATCGGCGTGAACGTCTTCTTCCGCCTGGTCTCGGAAGCCGCGCGGCTGCTGGCCACCGAGCCCGCCTATGCCGCCTGGGGCTGGGAGATCCACCACGGCGCCAAGAAGGACGCTCCCTCGGGCACGCTGTTGAAGCTGGTCGAAGAGATGAAAAAGGCCGGCTATGAGCGGCCCGTCGACACCGGCTCCAACCGCGCCGGCTTTCACCCCGGCACGCACGAGATCGGCTTCGATTCGGCCGCCGACACCATCACCTTGCGCCACGCCGCCCGCAACCGCGAAGGCTTCGCTCGCGGCGCCCTCAAAGCCGCCCAGTGGGTGGCCGGCAAGAAGGGGCTGTTCGAATTTAGTAACGTATTGTTTGGGTAGGGGCGGGGTTTCCCCGCCCGGAGGATTCATCATGTTCACCGGATGCGGAACCGCGCTGGTCACGCCGTTCCGGAACGACGGCTCGCTCGACGAGCTGAGGATGCGCGAACTGGTGCGCCGCCAGATCGCCGCCGGCATCAACTTCCTGGTGCCCTGCGGCACCACCGGCGAAAGCCCCACGCTGTCCAAGCCCGAGCACCTGCGCGTGGTCGAAATCACGCTCGAAGAAGCCCAGGGCGTGGTGCCGGTTCTGGCCGGCGCGGGCGGCTACAACACGCGCGAGGTCATCGAACTGGCGCAGGAACTCGAGGCCCTCGGAGTCAACGGTATCCTTTCCGTCACGCCGTACTACAACAGGCCGACCCAGGAAGGTCTTTTCCAGCACTACCAGGCCATCGCCTCCTCCATCGGTCTGCCCATCGTCGTCTACAGCGTGCAAGGGCGCACGGGCGTGAACGTCGAGCCGCCGACCCTGAAGCGCTTGGCCGCTATCGGCAACATCGTGGGCGTCAAGGAAGCCTCCGGCAACATCGGGCAGATGGCCGCCATCCTGCACCACGTGCCCGAAAAGTTCCTGGTGCTCTCGGGCGACGACGCCATCACCATCCCGCTCATGGCCCTCGGCGGCCAGGGCATCATCTCTGTGGTCTCCAACGAAATCCCGGCCGAGATGACCCAGCTCGCGCAGGCCTGCCTGCGGGGCGAGTTCGCCGCCGCGCGCGCCATCCAGAAGAAGTATCTGCCGCTGATGGAGGTCAACTTCGTCGAGTCCAACCCCATCCCGGTCAAGGCGGCGCTGGCCGAGATGGGCCTGCTCGAACCGGTCTGGCGGCTGCCGCTGGTTCCGCCCCAGCCGGCCAGCCTGGCCAAGATTCAGAAGGTACTCCAGGAGACGGGGTTGCTCGCTCATGCTGCCAACGCAAATTGAAGAACTGTTCGACTCGCCGCCGGCCGCCTACACGGCCGCGCATTTCGAGCTCTTCCAGCGCGTCAAGGACGCGCTCAACGCGGGCCAGGCGCGCGCGGCCGAGCCCGATCCGTCCGCGCCCAGCGGCTGGCGCGTCAACGGCTGGGTCAAAAAGGGCATCCTGCTCGGCTTCCGCATGGGCGCCATAGTGGACATGTCCATCCACCCCGCGCGGCAGCCCTGGTTCGACAAGGCCACCTACCCGGTCAAGCGGATAAGCGTGGACAGTGGCGTGCGCATCGTGCCCGGCGGCTCCAGCATTCGCGACGGCTGCTACCTGGGCCGGGGCGTCACTTGCATGCCGCCCATGTACATTAACGTAGGCGCCTGGGTGGGCGACGGCGCCATGATCGACTCGCACGCGCTGGTGGGCAGTTGCGCGCAGGTCGGCGCGCGCTGCCACATCTCGGCCGCGGCGCAGATCGGCGGCGTGCTCGAACCCGTGGGCGCGCTGCCGGTGGTGATCGAGGACGACGTCCTGGTGGGCGGCAACTGCGGCGTCTACGAAGGCACCCTGGTCAAGCGCCGCGCGGTGCTCGGCTCCGGCGTCATTCTCACCCGCTCGACGCCGGTCTACGATCTGGCGCGCGGCGAAGTGCTGGCCGCCACCGGCGATTGCCCGCTAGTGGTCCCCGAAGGCGCGGTGGTGGTGGCCGGCTCGCGCGCCGTCACCAAGGGCAAGGGCCAGGAGTGGGGCCTGTCGCTCTACACCCCGGTCATCGTCAAGTATCGCGACGAGAAGACCGACGCGCGCATTCAACTGGAAGACCTGTTGCGGTAATGAGCAGCGAAGCCGAAATCTACTGGGAGTACCACCAGGACCGTTACCAGTTGTTGCTTTCCAAGGTCGGCTCTCCCGCCTCGACCCTGGTTGTCGGCCCGTCGTACGAGACGCTGGCCCTGGTCGAGAAGTTCCCAACGGCGCGCATCGACACCCTGGGCGTTTTCGATGCCCGTTACGCCACCACGCTGGGCGTCCATCTCCCCATGGACCTGAACGATTGCGCCGACCCGCAACGCTGGCCCGCGCCCGCTCCGTACGACCTGGTCGTCGCCGGCGAAGTGATCGAACATCTGCAAACCTCCCCACCCGTGGTGTTCCGCTTCTTCCGTTCGCTGCTTCGTCCCGGCGGCGAGCTGATCGTACAGACCCCCAACGCCGCCAGCCTCGCCAAGCGCTGGGCGCTGCTGCGCGGGCGCAACCCCTACATGATGGTTCTCGACCGCCCCGACCTCAGCCAGCATTGGCGCGAATACACCCTGCCGGAGCTGCTGGCCGCCGCCCGGGAGGCGGAACTCGAGCCGGCCGGCTGGAGCCTCGACAACTGCTACCGGATGACCGGACGGCGGGCCGCGATCTACCTGGCCGTGAATCGCTTCACTCCGCGCATCCTCCGGGACTGCATTACGCTGACTCTTCGACGGCCCGCCTGAGGGCGGCCAGGGTCTGTTCCGCGGCGCGCCGCCAACTGAAATCGCGCGCGCGTTCTCTCCCCGCCCGGACTAGCCGCGCCCGTTCGGTGTCGTCGCTCACCAGTCGCAGCAGAGCGGCCGTCATAGCGGCGGTGTCGAACGGATCGAAGCGCAGTGCCGCGTCGCCGGCGATGCCGGTGAGCGGCCGGATGCCGGAGCAGGCGGTGGGAACCCCCGCCGCCATGGCTTCCACCACCGGCATGCCGAAGCCCTCGAAGGTGGAAGGGTAAACGAAGGCCCAGGCCTTGCGGAACAGTTCGGCGAGTTCGTCGCGCTCGATCCACCCGGTGACGCGCACCGCTTCGCCCAGATCGAGTTCGTCGATGCGGCGCCCGACCTCGGCGGCATGAAAACCCTTCCTGCCGGCCAGCACCAGGCGCATCTCAGGGCGCGCGCGGCGCAGTTCCGCGAAGGCCGCCAGCAGACGATCGAGGTTCTTGTGCGGATGCAATGTCGAGACGCAAAGCAGGAATGGTTCCGGCTCGCGAGCCAGGCCGAACAGCCGCTCGTCCACGCCGTGCGGCACCACGTCGATGCGGTCGGGGCAGAGGTCGTAGTACCGGACCAGATCGTCGCGCGTGGCCTCGGAGACGGCGATCAATCGCTCGGACCGCCGCGCCGCGGCCCACAGCAGCAGGCGCCAGAAGGGCAGGTCGATGCGGCGGAAGAACTCCGGGTGGCGCTTGTGCTGCAAGTCGTGAAAGACTGTTACCTGCGGCACGCCGGCCGCCACGGGAGCGGTGAAGCCGGGGTTGAAGAGCACGTCGATTCTAGCTCGTCGTACGGCTCCGGGCAGCGCGAGCTGCTCCCACAGGATCCGGGCCGGCCGC
>JACQZT010000186.1 GCA_016213755.1 Acidobacteriota bacterium
AGGTGGCCGGTGTCGAGGGCTACGTGGGGAACTTCCGGGTCACCGTGCGGCGCAAGCCGCGCTACGTGATCGAGGAGCTGTGCGTCGGGTGCATGGAGTGCGTGGAAGCCTGCGTCTACAAGACCGGCAAGTTCGACGACGAGTTCAACCTCGGGCTGAGCAAGCGCAAGCCCGTCTACCTGCCCTTTCCGCAGGCCGTGCCGCAGGTGGTCCTGATCGATCCGGACACCTGCATCGAGTTCAAGACCGGCAAATGCAAGAAGACTTGCGTGGAAGCCTGCGGCGAGCGGAACGGCATCGACCTGCACCAGCAGGAGCGGCTGGAAACGGTCGACGTGGGCGCTATCGTGGTGGGCACCGGCTTCCAGGTGTTCGATGCGCACCGCGTTCCCTACTACGGCTACGGCGTCTATCCCAACGTTTACACCTCGCTCGAAATCGAGCGGTTGATCAACGCCTCCGGACCGACGGCCGGGGAAGTGGTGCTGCGCAACGGCACGCGGCCGAAGTCGGCGGCCATCATTCACTGCGTCGGCAGCCGCGACGAAAACACGAATCGCTACTGCTCGCGGGTCTGCTGCATGTATGCGCTGAAGCTGGCGCACCTGATCAAGGAGCGCACGGGAGCGGAAATCTACAACTTCTATATCGACATTCGCGCTCCAGGCAAGGGCTTTGAAGAGTTCTACAACCGGGTGGCCGAGGAGGGCGTGCAATTCATCCGCGGCAAGGCGGCCGACGTCTATCCCGAACCGAACGGCGCGGGCCGGCTGGTGGTGCAGGCCGAGGACACGCTGCTGGGCATGGTGCGCCGCTTCCCGGTGGACATGGTGGTGCTTTCCGTGGGACTCGAAGCGCGTGCCGACGCGCAGGAACTGCGGCGGCGGCTGAACCTGTCCTGTTCCGCCGAGGGCTGGTTCCTGGAGCGGCACCCCAAGCTCGCGCCCGTAAGCACTTTCACCGACGGCATCTTCCTGGCCGGCTGCTGCCAGGGGCCGAAGGACATTCCCGACACCGTGGCGCAGGCGGGCGCCGCCGCGGCCGAGGCGCTGGCGCTGATCGACGCCCGCGAAATCGAAATGGAACCGAACACGGCCTGTGTGATCGAGGACGCCTGCTCGGGCTGCAAGAACTGCATTTCGTTGTGCCCCTACACCGCCATTTCCTTCCGCGAAGCGGAGAAGGTCGCCACCATCAACGAGGCGCTGTGCAAGGGCTGCGGCACGTGCGTGGCGAGCTGCCCGTCCGGTTCCATCCGCCAGAACCTGTTCGAAGACGAACAGATTTTCGAGGAGATCGAAGGAGTGCTCGAGTATGCCTGAACCGTTCGAACCCCGGATCGTGGCGTTCTTCTGCAACTGGTGCACCTACCTGGCTGCGGACCTGGCCGGGACCTCGCGCCTCAAGTACGCTCCCAACGCGCGCGTGGTGCGGGTAATGTGTTCCGGGCGCATCGATCCGCAGTTTGTGCTGGAGGCCTTCGCGCGCGGGGCCGACGGCGTGCTGATCGGCGGCTGCCATCCCGGCGACTGCCATTATCAGGAGGGCAATTACAAGTGCCTGCGGCGCTTCAGGCTGCTGAAGCGGCTGGCGGCCGAGATGGGCATCGAAGACCAGCGCCTGCGGCTGGAATGGATTTCGGCCTCGGAGGGCGACCGGGTGCGCGCCGTGATGAACGACATGGTCGAGCGTGTGCGCGCACTCGGTCCACTGTCGCACCGGGAAGAGGCGGTGCCGGCATGAAACCGAAGGTCGCCTTCTACTGGTGCGCTTCCTGCGGCGGCTGCGAGGAGGCCGTGGTGGACCTGGCCGAAAAGGTGCTTGACGTGGTGGCCGCCGTGGACATTGTCTTCTGGCCCGTGGCGCTGGACTTCAAGAAGAAAGACGTCGAGGCCCTGGAGGATGGCGCGATCCTGGCGGCGTTCGTCAACGGCGCCGTCCGCACCTCCGAGCAGGAGGAGATGGCCCACCTGTTGCGGCGCAAGGCAAAGGTCGTCGTCGCTTTCGGCGCCTGCGCGCAGTTGGGCGGCATTCCGGGGCTGGCCAACCTGTCGAACCGCGCCGCGATCTTCGCGGAGGTCTATCCGCAAGGCAACGGGCACTGGCCCGAACTGCCCATGCTCTTCGATACGGTGCAGACGCTCGGTCAGACCATCGATGTGGACTGCTATCTTCCGGGCTGCCCGCCCACGCCCAACATCATCGAGAGCGCGCTGGGCGCGCTGCTCAGCGGCGCGCTGCCGCCCAAAGGAAGCGTGCTGGCGCCCGACCGCGCGCTGTGCGACGAATGCCCGCGCAAGGACACCCGGCCCGAGGATCTTTCCCTGAATGCCTTCCACCGGCCGCACCGGGTTCTGATCGACGAATCGAAGTGCATTCTCGCGCAGGGCGTTGCCTGCCTGGGGCCGGCCACGCGCTCGGGCTGCGGGGCGCAGTGCGTGGGAGGCAACATGCCCTGTACGGGTTGTTTCGGGCCCACCAGCCGGGTGCGCGACGGCGGGGCGAAGGCGCTTTCGGCCCTCGCGTCGCTGGCCGCTTCGAACGAAGAGCCGGACATCGACCGCATCCTGGCGGGGATTCCGGATCCCGTCGGAACCTTCTACCGTTACTCGCTTCCCGCCTCCAGCCTGCGGCGGAAGCGCGAGGAGACCGTATGAGCCGGCAGATCGTGATCGACCCGGTGACCCGCCTGGAAGGGCACGGCAGGATCGAGCTTCTGCTCGACGACTCGGGCCGGGTGGAGCGCGCCGTTTTTAAGGTGCCCGAGCTGCGGGGTTTCGAGAAGTTCGTCCAGGGCCGGCCGGCCGAAGAGATGCCGCAGATCACCTCGCGCATCTGCGGCGTCTGTCCCATGGCGCACCACATGGCCGCGACTCGGGCGCTGGATGCGCTATACCAGGTGGAGCCTCCGCCGGCGGCGAAAAAGATTCGCGAACTCGCCTACTCGGCCTTCCTGGTCGAGGACCACGCCCTGCATTTTTACTTCCTGGGCGGCCCGGACTTCATCGTGGGTCCGCGGGCGCCGGCGGCCGAGCGCAACGTGCTGGGCGTGATCGCGCGGGTGGGCGTGGAGACCGGCCTGAAGGTGATCGCGGTCCGCAAGCGCCTGCGCCAGGTCATGGCCGCGATCGCGGGCAAAGCCATTCATCCGGTATTCGGCCTGCCCGGCGGCGTGGCGAAGCCGGTCACGCGGGAACAGCAGGCGGAGTTTCGGGCCGCCGCCGCCGAGGCCGTCGAATTTGCGGCCTTCACGCTGGCGGCCTTCGAGAAGTTGGTGCTCGGCAATTCGGAATACGTCGATCTGATTTGCTCCGCGATGTACACCCACCGCACCTACTACATGGGAATGGTGGACCAGCGGAACCGCCTGAGCTTCTGCGAAGGTCCCATCCGCGTGACGGCGCCCGAAGGCGGCGAATGGGCGAAGTTCGAGGCGCGCCAGTACCTGGACTACATTGGCGAACACGTCGAACCGTGGACCTACGTCAAGCTCTGCTATCTGAAGCCGCTGGGGTGGAGCGGCCTGGAGGAAGGCCCGCAAAGCGGGATCTACTCGGTGGCGCCGCTGGCGCGGCTGAACGTGGCGGACGGCATCTCGACGCCGCTGGCCGAGGCCGCGCGGGAACAGTTCTTCGCCACGCTGGGCGACCGGCCGGTGCACCACACGCTGGCCAATCACTGGGCGCGGGTGATCGAACTGCTGTATGCCGCCGAGCGCATGCAAGAACTGGCCGCGGACGAGGAAATCGCCGATCCGCGCGTGCGCAATCTGCCGGAGGCGGCGCCCACCGAGGGCGTCGGCGCGGTCGAGGCGCCGCGGGGAACCTTGATCCATCACTACCAGACCGACGAGCGGGGGTTGATCCGCAAAGCCAACCTGATCGTCGCAACCCAGAACAACGCCGCGCGCATCTCGATGAGCGTGGACCGCGCCGCGCGCGGGCTGATCTCCAACGGAGAGGTCCCCGAGGGCCTGTTGAACATGGTCGAAATGGCCTTCCGCGCCTACGACCCCTGTTTTGGTTGCGCCACCCATGCGCAGTCCGGCGCGCCGCCGATTACAATCTCCGTAAGGAGGCCGGTATGATTGCCACCACGGCTCTGACCGATTCTCTCCGCCAGCATCCGGAACTGGCCGAACTGACGCCACAGCAAATCGAACGTCTGGCCGAAATCGCGCGCGACGTGCGCTTCGACGCGGGCGACATAATCTTTCAGGAAGGCGATGGCAGGGACGACTTCTACCTCATCGCGAGCGGTTTGGTGGCGCTGGAAATCCGCGCCGGGAACCGCGTGATCCGGGTCGAGACCCTGCGCGAAGGAGAGGAGCTGGGCTGGTCGGCGGCCCTGCCGGACAGCCGCCGGCACTTCCAGGCGCGGGCCCTTCGGACGGTTCACGCCATTGCCTTCGACGGGGACAGCCTGCGCGCCCTGTGCGACGAGGACCCGAGCTTCGGGTACCGCTTCTTCCGCTGGATGGTCACCGTGGTCGCCGAGCGCTTGCAGGCGACGCAAATGCAAATCATCGACCTTCACGCTACCAGTTGAAGGCCGCCTGGAAGCGGAACGCCCGCCCGTCGTTCAGGGTGTTGGTGATCTGGCCGAAATTCTGGTTGGCCATTTCGCTGCCCGGCTCGGCGAACTGCGGCGTGTTGAGCAGGTTGATGGACTCGGCGCGCAGGGATAGCCGGCGCGCGCCGCTCAGGACGAACTCCCGCGCCAGGGCCGCATTCACATTTGCGATGCCGCCCTTGCGGAAGCTGTTGCGCCCCAAGTTGCCGCGCTCGTCGGTGGGCCGGATGTAGGCGAAGGCGGAGCGCGGCAGCAGCGCGCGCGAAGTGTCCGGGTGGTTGATGGTGCGGCCCAGGACGGACGGGTCGATGACGTTGGGGCGGTCGCCGCCGCTGCCGTCGACGTTGCCGTAGCCGGGAGCGTCGGAGCCCGAGGTGACGTTGAACGGCATGCCGGTCTTGGCCAGCGCCACTCCCGACAGGCTCCAGCCGCGCCACGAGTAAGAGGCTCGCAGCAGAAACGCGTGCTTCTGGTCGAACGCGCTGAGGCCCTTCATGTCCTGCCGCACACCCCATTCCGACTGAGCGCGCGAGAGCCGCGAGTCGGCGTCGTAGGCGGTGTTGGTGTAGGCGGCGCCGAGGTCGAGCGCCTTGCCGAACCAGTAGGCCGCGTCCACCGACAGCCCCCGCCAGCGCGGCAGCACCAGCGCGGCGCGCGCGGCGTCGAAGTAGCCGCGCGATCCGTTCAACACCCAGCGAACGTCGGCGTAGCGCTGGTCGGGGCGGCGCTGGTTGAGCGTCGCGGTGGTCTGTTCGAGGCCCGGCGTGGGATGCGCCCGGTTGCGGTACCACATGATAAACAGCTTGTGCGAGCGGCTGCCCGCGTAGCCCAATTGCAGGCGCCAGCGGCCGAACCAGGCCGGCTCCCAGGCGAAGTTGTACTGGTGCGAGTAGGGCGTGGCCAGCTCGGGATCGAGCAGGTAGAGGTTGCCGCTGGAGCCCGCCGAACTCAGCGGATTGAGAAGGTCGGGCGTGAACACCGCAATTTTCACGCTCCCCGGCGGGCTGAAGCGGACCTGGGAAAAGGTCACCGGGAAGATCTCGCCGTATTGCAGCCCATAGGCCGCGCGCAGCGAGCGCCAGGCTAGGCCGAACTGTGGCGCCAGGTTGTTCCAATCGCTCTGGCAGGGAATCTCGTTCAGCCGGTTGACCTCGACCGGCCGCGTCGAAGGTTGATAGCGCAAGCCGAGTTGCACGGTCAGCTTCGAGGCCGCGCGCCAAGAGTCGGCGATGTAAGCCTGCGCGTCCCAATTGCGGAAGCCGCGGTGGACGTTGCCGATCGAGATCAGGTGCATCGACGGAAGCCCCAGGCGGAAATTGGAGATGCCGTCGCGCCCGAAGTCGTTCGAGAAAGAGAAATAGCCGCGGTGCGCGTCGGTTTCGGTGCCGTTCAACTGCCGGCGCAGCAGCGCGAAGCCCGCCGTCCAGGTGTGGCGTCCCGCCGCGCGCCGCAGGCCGCCCGCGCCGCGGAACGAGTTCATGGCGCGGTCGATGGGGATAATGGCTTGCGGCCCCAATGTCTCCAGGCCCGCGATCGACACCATCGGCCCGATGGCGTTCCTTTCGGGCTTCAGGAGCGAACCCACGCGATCGAAGCCCAGGGTCAGATCGGTAGTAGTCGCCGCACTCCACTCGCGCGACCAGGTGGTGCGCGCCTTGTGCGAGCGGGTGTCGGTATCGGGATTCTGCCCCGCCACCAGTTGGAAGGCGAAGACCTGCTGCGAGACGAACCCGTACTGGAAACCAAACTGGTCGCGCGCGCCGCGGCGCTGGTCCAGGCGCAGTTGCGCGCCGTGGTTGTTGATGGTCTGCGGCGAGTTGGTGTTCAGAGCCCGCGGGTTGACATCGGTGCGGTTGGGGAGTTCCGCCGGGTAGGCGGCCAGCCAGCGGGTGACGATGGCGCGCAGGGCCGGGTCGGCGGTGAGCGGGGTGCGCTCGTCGGGTTTCGGCACCAGGACGTTGCCGTTGACCGAGCCTCGCAGCTTCTGCCGGCTCGCTTCGGCCGAGAGCGTCGCGCCGCGCCAGAGGCCCATGCCGGTGCGCAGGCCATAGTCGTTTTCGCGCGCCGGTTTGACGCCGCCGGCCTGGAAGAACGAGCGGGCGCTGAAAACACTGTTCTGGTGCGTCTCGTACAGCCGGCCGTGAAAACCGCGCGCGGCGAAGGGCGCGCTCAGATGCAGAACCGGCGCCGGTGCGTTGCCGAACTCGGCGCCGAAGTAGTTCCGCTCGGGGCGAAACTCGGTGACGATGGTGGCGGTGGTGCCCAGGCGGACGTTCAACTCTTTGAGAGCGTTGTTGTCCACCAGGTTGAACTGGATGTTCTCGTTGCGCCGGCTCTCGCCCGCCGCCGCGTCGGTCTGGCCGAGCAGGTTCAGTTCAATCCGCTTGCTGGCTTCCTGTGGCTGCTGTTGTTGCGCCGCGAGCGCGCAGGCCCACAGCAGTAGAAAAGATCTCACGCTCGGTGCTCCAGGGTGGAACCTGTCAGTTTAGCGCAGCCGCGCGTGACCGCGGTCACTGACCTGCCGGGCGCGGCGTCCGACAATCGGAGTGGAGGGCACGAGAATGACTGCCACGCACCCGGTTGACCAGTTGATGAGCGAGCACCGCATCATCGAAAGCGTATTGACCGCGATGGAACAGACCCTCGCGACCATGACGCCGGCCAAGTTTCCCGCCGAGTTTTTCGAGGACGCGCTCGATTTCTTCCGCAATTTCGCCGACGGCTACCACCACTACAAGGAAGAGGACGCGCTGTTTCCGGCTCTCAAGGCCCGCGGCATTCCCGAGGAAGGCGGCCCCATCGGCTGCATGCTGAAAGAGCACGTATTCGGCCGCTCCTGCCTGGCCGGCATCCGCGAGAACCTGGCCGCGGCGCGCGGCGGCTCGGCCGAAGCCGTGGAAGCGATCCGCGGCTGCGCGCACGATTACATCAACATGCTGCGGCCGCACATCGTGAAGGAAGACACCGTGCTGTATCGCATGGCCCGCCACGTGCTGGAGCAGCCCGACGTCGAAAGACTCGAGCGCGACTACGCCAACCCGGACAACCCGCGCATCACGGCCGCCGTGCGCGCCAAGTACGAAGCGCTGGCCGCGAAACTGGCCGCCGTCACAGCGCCCGCGCAATGTCTACCAGGTCGCTGAACAGGCCGTAGGCGGTCTGGCCGACGGTGGGCGACAGGGAGACGGTGCCCAGCGTGCCCATCAGGTCGGTGTGGAACAGCAGCAGGTTGGAGGTGCCTCGGACCGCCGCCAGGATGTCCGTTTCCTCCAGCACCTCGGCGCGCACGCGCAGCTTGATGCCGCTGGCCGTGCGCCGGGCGCGGCTCACCAGGCAGACGGTCTTGCGGGTTGCGGCCAGTTCGGCCACCCGCTCCGGCGTCAGCCGCCCGATGCCGCGCCGCTCGACGTCCATGGGCGTCACGCGTGCGTCCATCAGGACGTTGGCCAGCGCGGCGGTCTTGGCCGCCGAGTCCCACCCGTCGATGTCGTAGCTGGCGTCGGCCTCGGCGATGCCCATCCGGCGCGCCTCCTCGATGCCTTCCTCCATGCCGCGGCCCTGGCGCAGGGCTTCCACCACGATCTTGGACGTCGAGTTAAGCACGCCTGTGAAGCCGAGTATCTCCACGCCCGGCAGGTTGTCCCGCACCAGGTTGAACACCGGCGCGCCGTCCATGCACGTGGATTCGAAGCGGAACAGGACGCCCGCGTTGCGGGCCTCGTCCCGCAGCGCGGCGTAGGCGTGGGCGATGGGCCCCTTGTTGGCCGTGACGACGTGCATGCCGCGCGCGAAGGCGGCGCGAATGTGCGCGATGGCCGGCTCGCCCGAGGCCGGCTCCAGCGGTGTGATTTCGAACACGACCTCCGCGCGGCTGCGGTCGAGGAACTCCTCCACCGTCGCTTCGGAAGGCCCGAATTCGGGTTCCAGCGGCAGCCCCCTTTCGCTGTGCGCCGAGCCGTGCCGCCCCGTGCGAATGCCCACGATGCGGAACGGGTAGGCGGCGTGCTTGTTCTCCAGCAGGCGCGCGAAGGCGCGTCCGACATGGCCGTAACCGATGAGTGCGAGCCTCAAAACTCCATCTTCTCCATCAGGGAATTGAGTTCCGATTCTAGCGCGGTCTTGCGCTTGCGGGCATCCGAAAGCCGGTCGCGCAGCCCGGCCAGCCGGGTTTCCTGCGCGGCCAAGTCGCGCGCGTACTTCTGCACCTGCTCCTGCTGTCCGCTGACGCGGTTGAGGCTGGAAATGTTCTCGCGCAGCCGCTCCTGGTCCTTGGCGAGCTCGGCGATTTCGCCTTCGAGGGTTCGGATTTCGCCGTCCGTTTCGGCGATGCGCCGCTTCTGCTCGGCGATGCGCTCCAGTTGCTTGCGCGCGGCTTCGCTCAACGCCTTGTTCCGCGAGTAACTGGCCAGGACGTCGGGAGTGAGGCTGACCACCGCGACGCTGGAATCGTAAACCCGTTCCTCCATCACCGGGAACTTCTCGCTGGCTGCGGGCGCCAGGCGGATTTCGAAGCGATACGCTCCGGCGGTGGTCTCCGCCGGGTTCTGGTTGAGCAGCTTGTAGCCCGGCCGGACGGGGTGCTCGACGATCAGCGTCTTGGCTTTCGGATCCACGTTGCGAATGGTGTAAGTCTTGGTTTCCTGAATGGCCGAGCGGGTGGTGAGCACGCCGCGCCGGAAGCGGATTTCGCGCACCGCGTCGCGCGCCGAGTCGAGGGCGGTGGTGATGCGCGTGCCGAGATCGACGGCGTAGCTGATCAGCCGCTTGTCGCCGGCTTTGAGGGTCTCGACCAAAGCCTCGCCCGCGTAGGCGCCGGCGTCGTAGACCGTAATCGGCCCGCTGTCGAGCGTCTTGCCGGTCGAGTTGCTCAGCTCCGCCGCGTTCATGGGGTTCTGCGCGCTCTGGCCGGCGTAGATCAGCAGCTTTCGCACGGCGATTTTCTGTTGCAGAAACGGCAGCATGGCGCTCTCGCCCTTGCGGACTGTCACCGGCTGCGCGAAACGGTATTCGAACAGGTCGCCCAGGTCGCGTCCTTCGGCGGTGGCCGCCAGCGAGCTCGGGGAGGCGCGGGGCGCCTCCATGTCCATGGCTTCGGCCGCCATCATGCGGCGGGCCGCAACTTCGCTCTTCATCGCGCGCAGCGGTGCGGGCGCCGGGGCGGCAGCTCCCGCCAGCGCAGCCTCGTGGACCACCGGCGCCACGGCCTGGTCTTCCTCCAGTTCCGCCTCCGGGCGCTGCCGGTAGCGTGGCTCGTAGAGCTTGCTCACAAACGAGACCGGGCGGCCCGAGACCAGCGACAGCCGCACGCCGGTCCAGTCGTCGGAGGTGGTGTTGTCGATCACGCCCCAGCCTTCCAGCGTTGACTCCACATCGCCCAATAGCAGCCGGTAGCTCGACTTCCACACCGGCGTGGGGATCATGTAGCCGGCCGAAAGCCGCCGCGCGCCGGCCTCGGCCGAGTCGACATACACGCTGCGCCGCTCCATGCCGCGCGCCCCGGCCCAGGCGGCCAGGTAGTCCTGGAGCTGTGCCTGGAGTTTCGGTTCGGCCAGCCGGACCGACTGCGCGGCCGAAAGATCCAGCGTGCGCAATTCGCCCGAGACGGTGAGCAGCACCAACTGTTCGCGCTCCGGTTGCCGTTCGGCGGCCGGAGCGATGCGTGCGCCGACGATCGATCCCGCAACGGTTTCGGGGCCGAACTTGAGCTCCACACGCGCGCCTTTGAGCTGGTCCAGGAACGCCGCCAGCGTCTGCTTCTCGCCCAGCGCGAAGGGATACTCGGCCAGCCGGCGGGCCAGCGGCTCGCTCGAATCGTAGCGCACGGCCACTACTTTGCCGCTCGAGTCGTTAATGGTCAGCGACTTCAGCACGTCGTTCATCTCCGACGCTTTGAAGTCCAGCCGCGCCGATTCGCCCGCGCGCAGCTCGCCGGCGCGCTCGAAGTAGCCCACGCCGTGCTTGTAGAGGATCACCTGTTTCACGGGAAGGTCCGCGGCCAGCGCGGTTCCCAGCACCACCAGCGACAGAGCTGTATCTCTGAGCATCACTGCCTCCCGGCAGTTCCCAGTTTACTCGCCCATCGCCTTGATGATCACGCGCTTGGAGCGCTGGCCGTCGAATTCGGCGTAGTAGACCTGCTGCCAGGGACCCAGGTCCAGGCGGCCGGCGGTCACCGGCACGATCACCTGGTGGTGCACGAGCAGGCTCTTCAGGTGCGAGTCGCCGTTGGTTTCGCCGGTGCGGTGATGGCGGTAGTCGCGGCGGAACGGGGCCAGCGATTCGAGCCATTCGTCGATGTCCGCGATCAGTCCGTCCTCGGCGTCGTTCACCCACACACCGGCGGTGATGTGCATGGCCGAGACCAGGATCATCCCCTCGCGGATGCCGCTTTTGTTCAG
>JACQZT010000181.1 GCA_016213755.1 Acidobacteriota bacterium
AACGTTCTGTCCCAGCGGGGCGAGAATGGTCTGCGTGGCCAGGCGGTTCCCATCGTTATCGTCGACCACCAGGATGTTGTATTTTCGCTCGGACGGCATGATTCCTCCCCTGCCGAGACTGACTCAAGTATACGGCCCCCCGATTCTGGGCGACAACCTATAAACCACCCCCCGAAGTGCGGACTTCCGCGCGGGGCTTATAGTGACTTCAGCCCCGCCCCGGCGGGACTAAAGTCCCGCGCGGGTTGAAACCCGCCCTCCGGGTGCGGCGGAACAATGAGCGGGAGAGGCGCCACAGGCTGCTAAGCTAGTGGGGGTATGAACCGCCGCCAATTCCTGGGCGCTTTGCCGTGGGCTCTGCCGGCCGCCGCGGCCAAAAGCGCGCAAGATCGCGTTGCGCTGGGGCCGGCGCGAATCGAAGTTTCCCGCCTGGCCATGGGCACCGGAACCAACGGCGTGGGCGGCAGTTCGAACCAGACCCGCAAACTGGGATTGCGCGGGCTGGCCGGTCTGCTGCGCGCGGGCTACGATCAGGGCGTTACGTTCTGGGATTCGGCCGATCAGTATGGAACTCACCCGCACGTCCGGGAAGCGCTCAAGGGCGTGCCGCGCGAGAAAGTGGCGCTGCTCTCCAAGACGCACGCCTCGACCGAGCGCGAGATGCGGGCCGACCTGGACCGCTTCCGGAAAGAGCTCCACAGCGACTACATCGACATCCTGCTGCTGCATTGCATGACCGACGCCGATTGGCCCGAGCGCAGGAAAGGCGCCATGGCCGTGCTCAGCGAGGCGCGCGAGAAGGGCGTCGTGCGCACGCACGGCGTGAGCTGCCATACGATCGAGGCGCTGAAAACCGCGGCCCGCACGCCCTGGGTGCAAGTGCAACTGGCGCGCATCAATCCGGCGCAAGTGGCCATGGATGCCGATCCGCAAACCGTGGCGGGCGTGCTGAAGGAAATGAAAGCCGCCGGCAAGGGCGTCATCGGCATGAAGATTCTCGGCGCCGGACGATTGCGCAACCGCGCCGGCGAATGCCTGCGCTACGTCCTCTCTCTGGACTGCGTGGACGCCTTCACCATCGGCAGCGAGAATCGAGAAGAACTTGGCGACCTGCTGAGGCGGATCCCGCCCGCCAGCCGGCACGGATAAACACAAATGCGTATCGCCCTGTCATTCCTCTCGCTGGCCGCCGCGCTCGCGGCCCAGGAGCCGGTTCCGCCCGTCCTGCGCGTCACCACGCGGCTGGTGCAGATCAACGTGATCGTCCACGACCGCAAGGGACAACCGGTGGCCGATCTCACCAAGGACGATTTCGTCCTCCTGGACCAGGGCCGGGAGCAGAAGCTGGCCTACTTCTCGGTCGAGTCGGCGCTGGCGCCCAAGCCCGGCGCCGCGCCCGCGCCCAAGCTGCCGCCGGGCACGTTCACTAACCGCCCCGAATTGCGCGCCAGCGCGCCGGCGGCGGTGACCGCCATCCTGCTGGACGGCCTGAACACGCGCTTTGAGGACCAGGCGTACGCCCGCCAGCAGATCGTCAAGTTCCTCACCACGCAGGTGCAGCCCTCCGACCGCGTGGCGCTCTACACGCTGGGCCGCACCATCCGGGTATTGCACGACTTCTCCTCCGATGCCGCCAGCCTGCTGCGCGTGCTGGCGCGCCACCGCGGCGAGTACGCCGCCGACCTCGACGCCTCCGAGCCGGCCGGTTCCGACACGGGCATGGAGGAGTTGGACGCCTGGCTCGACGAAGTGAACCAGAACATGTCCGAGTTCTACACCCGCAATCGCGTGCACACGACTCTGGAGGCGCTGGACGCCATCGCCCAGCACATGGCCCGCGTCCCGGGTCGCAAGAACCTGATCTGGGTCTCGGGCGGCTTTCCGTTCTCCATCGGCCTGGACAACCTGGGACCGACCACCGGGGAACGGACCACCTTCTCGAGCGACCTGGAGCGCACCGGCCGCACGCTCAACAACGCCAGCGTGGCCATTTACCCGGTGGACGCGCGCGGGCTGGTGGGAATTCCCGAATTCAGCGCCTCCAACCGCAAGGCCGATCTGAGGGATGGGAGCAAAGCCCTGCGCCAGATCCAGCGCACTCACGAAACCATGGAAATCATGGCCGAGCGGACGGGCGGCAAGGCGTTCTACAATTCCAACGACATCAAGGGAGCGGTGCGCAAGGCCATCGACGACTCGCGCGTCACCTACGTTCTGGGCTATTACCCCGCGCACGATCGGTGGGACGGTGAGTGGCGCGAGATCAAATTACGCGTGCGCCGGCCCCGCGTGGAGGTCTCCTATCGCCGCGGTTACCACGCCATCCCGGACCGCCCGCCCGGTCCGCAAGACCGCAACAACGCCCTGCGCGAAGCGGTGTGGAGCCCGCTGGAAGCCACCTCCATCGGACTGACCGTGCACTTGCGGCCGGTGGAACAGCCCAAACCAGGCTTGCTTCGCGTGACCATCGGCATCGACTCGCGCAACGTGAACCTGGAACAGCGCGAAGGCCGCTGGACGGGCAAGCTCGAACTGCTGTTTGTGCAGGGCGGCGGCACCGCGGAGAAGGCCGGCAGCATCCAGGATACGCTCAACCTGAACCTGACGCCCGAAACCTATCGCGAAGCGATGCGCAAGGGCATCTACCTGGCCAAGAGCATCGAACGCCTGGCGGGGACGGCGGAGTTTCGCCTGGTGGTGCGCGACGCCACCACCGGCGCCGTGGGCAGCGTGAATGTTCCGCTGAAGGATATCCTCCCCAAAGCGGCGGCCAAAGAAACCGGGCCATGACGCGATGGGAATGGGCCGCGGCAATCCCCTCCAGGCCGGGCCCGGGGCGCCTGTTCACCGAGAGGGAATTCGGCGCCTTCCGGCTGGAGCGTGAAGTACTGGCCGGCGCCGGACTTGGTGTCCTGGGCCTTCTTTTTGAGCAGGCCTTCGTGGATACCGCCCTTGACGTTGCCGCCGAGCGCGCTCCATGGTTCCTTGTCGAAGAGGGCGACGATCAGGCGGCACAAGCGGGCGGGGTTCTGGATCTTGTTCCGTGCTTTCTTGAAAACGATGCCGTGGAAACCTGGCTCTTGGCCAAGGTTTTCGAGGGTGTTCAGGTGAGTTGCTCGACGCAGTCGCAGCGGGAAACCCCGTCATTGCGGAGCAGGTTGCGGCAGTTCCGGACTGCGTTGACCAGATTGGAAGCGGCGGAAGACATCAGGCGCCCTTCGGCGGAGCCATTACCGTCAGTTCGGGGAACACTTCGAAATCCGCTGGCTGGGTGCTGCGCAGCGCCGGTGTCCGCGGCGTAGACCAGGATGTTGGCATCCAGCAGGCCCGGCTCAACGGACATCGTCGTAGATGTCCCGGCGATGAAGGCTGCCGCGCACTCCCAAGTACCGGACAGGCAGTACTGGCGCTTCGCCGTTGGCAGCGCTCGCCGTCCGATCGCCGGCATCGTTCAGGAGGCGCTCCAGGAAAGCATCGATCGAGAGACCCTGCTCCCGGGCTTTCGCCGCCAGACGGGCTTCAGTCTCCAAAGAGATGTCGAGACTCATAGGGTCGTGCTCCTGCTCTTAGCGTATCGCATGTGCGCGAGCGGCGCGGATGCGCTCGATCAGGACGGATGCGGGTTCGTCGTTGGGATCTTGGGGCGCCAAGTTGCTTTCGAAGGCTTTCCAAATGCCCTAACCGCGGAAGTGGGGTCGGTCCGCGGAGGATCTTCGCGTTGGCGTGAGTGCCATCGTTGTCGCGCCGGCTTGAGCCCAGCACACCCCACGCTCGAGCAGAAATTGGCCGGTCAAGTTCCAAGGGGGCTAGAATAACCCTAGTGCTTCCGCTCACCTTCGAACAAGCCCGCGCGCTGATTGTCGAGAAGGTCCGCGCCGGCGGGGCGCCGCCGCGCATCGAGATGACGGCTCTTCTGGACGCCGCCGGCCGGGTGCTGGCCGAGGACGTGGCCGCCGATCGCGACTACCCGCCCACGGCCCGCTCCCTGCGCGACGGCTACGCGGTGCGCGCCGGCGATCTTCCCGGCACGCTGCGCGTCGGGGGCGAAATCCGCGCCGGAGAAAGCTCCGGTCTTTCGGTCGGCCCCGGGGAAGCCGTCGAGATCATGACCGGCGCGCCCATGCCGGCAGGCGCCGACAGCGTTCTGATGGTCGAGTACGCCGAACGCTCGGGCGACCAGGTCCGGACGTCCGTCCGTCTCGCCTCGGGCGACTTCGTCAACCCGCGCGGCGCCGAAGCGCGCGCCGGGCAGGTTCTTGTACGCCAGGGCGTCCGGCTGGACTTCGCGCACGTCAACCTGCTGGCCATGGTGGGCTGCACCGAAGTGGCGGTTTTCGTCCGCCCGCGGGTGGCCATTGTGGCCACCGGCGACGAAATCGTCGAGGCGCACCAGGCCCCCCTTCCTCACCAGATCCGCAACTCGAACGCGCATTCGCTCTCGGCGCAGGTGAAGCACGCCGGCGGCGTGCCCGAGATTCTGCCGGTGGCGCGCGACACGCACGAGGCGCTGGCGCCGCTGGTCGAGCGCGGCCTGCGCTCGGACCTGCTGCTAGTCTCCGGCGGCGTGTCGGCCGGTAAGTACGACCTGGTCGAGCCGGCCCTGGCGGCCCTGGGCGCGGAATTCTACTTCGACCGCGTGAAGATCCAGCCCGGCCAGCCGCTGGTATTCGGCCGCGCCCGCGGCACGTTCTTCTTCGGCCTGCCCGGAAATCCGGCCTCCACCATGGTGACCTTTGAAGTGCTGGCGCGCGCGGCGCTGGAGCTGCTGAGCGGAGTGACGGAGGTTGCGCTGCCCATGCCCTTCGCCCGGCTCACGTGCGATTTCCGGCACAAACCGGGCCTGACGCGGTTCCTGCCGGCGCGGCTGTCGCCCGACGGCGCCGAGGTCACGCCGCTCGGCTGGCAAGGTTCCAGCGACGTGCCGTCGGTGGCCCGGGCCGATGCGTTCGTGATCGCCGATTCCGAACAGGAGGACTGGAAAGCCGGGGAGTGGATCCGCGTCCTTTTGAAGCCATGAAGAAACTCACTCATTTCGACGCCGCCGGCAGCCCGCGCATGGTGGACGTATCGGACAAAACCCCGACGGCCCGCGCCGCGCGGGCGCATGCCTTCGTGCGCATCCGGCCCTCCGTGCTGAAGAAACTGCCCGAAAACCCCAAGGGGAATCCCTTGGAGATCGCCCGCGTGGCCGGCGTGATGGCCGCGAAGAAAACAGCGGAACTGATTCCCCTGTGCCATCCGCTCCCGCTCACGCACGCGGACGTGGATCTGGCGGTGGAGCCGCGCGGGGTGCGCATCCGCGCCAGCGCGTCCACCACGGCTCCCACCGGCGTCGAGATGGAAGCGCTGACGGCGGCGGCGGTCGCCGCGCTGACGGTCTACGACATGATCAAGGCGCTGGACAAGTCCATCGAGATCCAGGATCTGTGGCTGGAAGAGAAAACCGGCGGCAAGAGCGGCGCTTACCGGCGCCGGCCCACGAGGAGAAAACCATGATTCGAGCGGCCATCCTGACCATCAGCGATTCGGTCCACGCCGGGACCCGGGAGGACCTGTCCGGGCCGGCGGTGGCTGAACGCCTCGGCCGCCTGGGCTGGACGGTAGCCGCCATGGAGGTGATTCCGGACGAGGCGGAGAGCATTTCAGCGCGCCTGGCCACGCTGGCCGACGGCAACGAAGTGTCCGCCATCTTCACCACCGGCGGCACGGGCGTGGCCGCGCGGGACGTGACCCCCGAGGCCACCCGGGCGGTGCTGGAGCGCGAGATTCCCGGGCTGGCGGAAGTCATGCGCCTGGAGGGCCGCGGCTCGACGCCGCTGGCCGTGCTGTCGCGCGCCGCGGCCGGGACCCGCGGCAAGGTCCTGATTGTGAACCTGCCCGGGTCGCCGCGGGGCGCGGTGGAATCGCTGAATGCTATCGTGGATGTAGTGCCCCACGTGCTGGACCTGCTGCGCGGACGGACCGACCACCCGCCGCGGGCGAAACCGGAGGCCGGCGCCTAGCGTCGGACTAATTGAGATGTACAGGATCTGCGCCCTATTTGCCTGTCTTCTGCCCGCCGCGGTCTGGGCTCAGGAGACCTTCCGCACCACAGTCAACGTCGTGGCCGCCCCCACCACGGTTCTCGACCGGCAGGGCAACTTCGTCAGCGGATTGAAACCCTCGGATTTCCGCCTGGTGGACAAGGGCGTGGCCCAGGATATCCGTGTGGACGAAAGCTACCTGCCCATCTCGCTGGTGGTCGCCATCCAGGCCGACGGCGCCGTGGACTCCGTGCTGCCCCGCATTCAGAAGATCGGGCCCATGCTGAAGCCGCTGGTTTTCGGCGAGCACGGCGAAGCCGCCATTGTCTCTTTCGACCACCGCATCCAGGTCTTGCAGGATTTCACGAACGATCCCGACCGACTGGCCGAAGGCTTGAAGAAACTGCGTGCCGGCTCGTCTTCCAGCCGCCTGATCGACGCGGTCGACGAGAGCGTGCGCATGCTGCGGCGCCGCTCGGGCGAACGCCGGCGGGTGATTCTGCTGATCAGCGAATCGCGCGACAAGGGCAGTTCGGGGCGCGTCCGGGAGACCCTGGCCGCAGCCGAGTTCCAGAACGTCAGCCTGTATGCGGTGAACATCCCGCGCTTGCTCACGGCGTTCACTCAGAAGGCCCCGGCCCCGCGCCCGGACCCGTTTCCGGCCACCGCGCACCGGCTGCCGGCCGGCGCGGCGGTCACCCCCGACGCCACCTCCGGGAACCGCAACTACGGCAACGTGATGCCGGCCTTTGAAGAGATCATTCGCGGGGTGAAGGCCATCTTCATTTCCAACCCCGTGGAGGTCTTCACCAAGTACACCGGCGGCAAGGAACAGAATTTCGTGGGCCTGAAAGGGCTGGAGGAAGCCATCTCGGCGGTGGGCAGCGAGCTGCACGCCCAATACCTGGTCACCTACACGCCCAGCAACCGCCTGGAGGGAGGCTATCACGAAATCACCGTGACCGTGAACCGCCCCGGCCTGACGGTCCGCACCCGGCCCGGCTACTGGATGGCCGCCGTCCCCCAATAAACCGGGACAGCCTGATCTACCCGGGTTTTCGCCGCTCCCTGAGGAACCGGCAGGCAAAAAAAAGAGACGGACCTCGGAGGAGGGAGCCGTCTCTTTTGAGTTTCGCAGCGGATTAGCGACGTGCCGCTGCTGTCGGAGGAGCCGTGACCTGCCAGACGGGCGGCGCCGGGGTATACCGGTCGCAAGCCTCGCGCAGGTCCCGCACCAGGCGCATCACGTGATGCTCGATGCGATTGCGCACTTCGCGGAAAAACTCGTCGTCCCGTCCCATCGGGTCGGGGATGTTCAGATTGAGTACCGGTACCGAGCCGGTTTGCGGCAAAACGCAGCCGCTCAGGTTGACAATCAGGTCGAATCGTTCCAGGTTCACCGCGTCAAGACCCTTCGGGGCGCACTCTGGAACCTGTAAGCCCTTCTCCAGCATCAGCCTGCGAGCGGACGGGGCGATCCGCGGGGCCGGGCGTATGCCGACGCTTTCGGCCCGCAGGAAGTCCCTTCCATGGTGGTCGGCAAACGCTTCCGCCATCTGGCTGCGGCAGCCATTCGCCTGGCCAACGAACAGCACCCGCACGCGGAGTCCGGATGGGCGGGAGCAGCGAGAGGAGATCGCTTGCGCCTTCGTCTCTGGCATCCGGCCACTGAGAATCGCTTTCATCGCAAGATCAGGATGCCATGTACCCTGGCGAGTTGCGATGGGTAGACGGTTCTATACGGTACTCGGGTCTTCCGTACTAGGGCAACCGCTACGCCGGCCGAAACTCCAGCGCTCCGAAGCTCACCACGCTCTGCGCGTCGATGTTCCATTGCTGGTAGCGGAGCAGCGTGCCGCGGGCCTCGGGAACGGCGCGGAGGAAGGTGTACAGGGGTGTCGTTCCGCACCACTTCAGGTCGTCCTGGCCCTCCCGGACCAGGTTCCAGAAACCCTGAGCGTCGCCGGCCTCGACGCGCTCGATGCGGGCGGCGTCGCGCACCGCCACTTCGGCCATGGGCCCCTGGCCGGCGGTCGCCTCGAACGGGTCGCCGTAGCGGCGGCCCATGTGCGCCATGTCGATCCCCAGCACCCACAGCAGGCGCCGGCCTTCCCGCGCGTTCAGCTCGCCGAGTGCGCCCAGGAAGCGCTTCACACGTTCGTGGGCCTCCGGTTCGCGGTCCGACAGCAAGCCTTGCGCGAAGGAGCCGCACAGAATCGGGACGATCCGCACCTGGGACCCCAGAACGTGTTGCAGGAACAGTACCTGGAACTCGATCGAATGCTCAATGGCATGGCAATAGTCCTCCACCTGGACTGCGTCGCCGCCCTCCCGCTCTAACCGTTCCACGATGGCCGTGTCGGTGCGGGTGTCGCCGCAGGGCGTGGCGTAGGGCTTGCGCGTCAGGCCGAAGCGATCGGGTTCGCCGTGGTGCGACGTGCCCAGGATCACGCAGACGCGTTCGCGGCAGTCCTCGCCCAGCGTGCGATAGGCTGCCTGGTAGGTCTCCCAGCCGCCTTCGAGGCTGATGTGCGGAGCGGCCAGGCCGATGAGATCGCCGGCCGGCCGCGGGCCGCCGGAAGCCCCGTCGCTCATGTAGCGGTCCAGCACCGCACGCAACTCCGGCGCGGATGCGGGATAGGCGCCCCCGGCGTGCGAAGGCTCGCGCCGGGGACCGGCGGCAAACTCCCGCTCGCGTTGTTCGCGCAGCCGGACGTAATTCTCGTCCTCCAGAAAACCGGCCCGGCTGAGGGTTTCCGTCAGATGCCGCTCGATCTCGCTCACCTGCAAGTCTCCGGTGAGGCGCACCAGCATCTCGCGCAGATCCAGATCGGACTGCATACCATCGTAAAACTCCAGGCACGCCACCAAGGGCGGCGGCACGATGAGAGTGGCGTCCGAGTATTGGAGCGGATCGCGAATCAGCAGTCCCGGCCGGTCCGGCGCGGGCGAGGGCATGAAATCCAGGTTCATTCGCAGCCTGGGCAGTGGGGCGGCCATGTCTTCATCGTACCTTTTGTTCTAGCATGGATGGGATGAAGACCCTCGCTCTGGCTGTCTTGCCCGCGCTGGCGGCCGCCCTCGCCGCCCAGGAGACGTTTCCCGCTTCGGCCCAACTCGACCAGATCGTCCAGCAGGCGATTCAGGAAGACCAGATCCCCGGCGCCGTGCTGCTGATCGGCCGCGATGGGACAGTCCTCCACCGCAAAGCGTACGGACGGCGGTCGCTCGAATCCGCCGAGCCAATGACCGTGGACACCATCTTCGACGCGGCGTCGCTAACTAAAGTGGTGGCCACCACCCCGGCGGTCATGAAGCTTTTCGAGCAGGGCCGGGTACGGCTCAACGATCCGGTGACCAGCTACCTTCCCGAGTTCCAGGGAGGCAAGAGCGGGATTACGGTGCGGCACTTGCTGACGCACTTTTCGGGGTTGCGCCCGGACCTGGATCTGGAACCGGCCTGGAGCGGTTACGAGACCGGCATTCAAAAGGCGCTCATCGACAAGCCCGCCGGGCCTCCCGGTGTCCGCTTCGTCTACAGCGACATCAATTTCATTTTGCTGGGCGAGATCGTGCGCCGGGTGAGCGGCAAGCCCCTGCCCGACTACGTGCGCGAGACGGTCTTCGAGCCGCTGGGCATGCGCGAATCGATGTTCAATCCCCCGCCCGCGCTGCGCGAGCGCATCGCGCCAACCGAGCTGCTGGCGGGGGAGAAAGAGTCCCTGCGCGGGGTGGTGCACGACGAAACCACGCGCTACATGGGCGGCGTGGCGGGCCACGCGGGTCTGTTCACCACGGCCGGCGATCTGGCCCGGTTCGCCGAGATGATGATCCGGCTTGGAGAGCGCAACGGGGCCCGTGTTTTCAACCCGCTCACGGTGCGCAAGTTCACCACGCCGGAATCGCCCGCCGACCAGCCCATCCTGCGCGGCGGCGGTTGGGACATCGACTCGCCCTATTCCAGCAACCGGGGCGAGCTGTTTCCCGCCGGTTCGTTCGGGCACACCGGTTTCACGGGCACCTCGTTGTGGATCGATCCGGTATCGCGCTCCTATGTGATCCTGCTGGCCAACAGCGTGCATCCGCGCCGCCGGCCGCCCATCACCTCCTTGCGCGGCCGGGTGGCCACGGCCGCCGCGGCCGGTCTCGGCATCGACCTGCCGGGCGTGTCCTTGACCGGTTACAACGAGACGATGGCGGGCGCCGGGCTGCGGCGCACCGTGAACCGCAACGCGCAGACGCTCACCGGACTGGACGTTCTGGCCGGGCAGAAATTCGCCGCCTTCGCCGGCAAGCGCGTGGGGCTGATCACCAACCATACCGGCCTGGACCGCGCCGGCCGCCGCAACATCGAAGTCATGCTCGAGGCGGGCGTGCAGCTCACCGCGCTGTTCTCGCCCGAGCACGGCCTCAGCGGCCGCGAGGACCGGGCAGATATCGGTCATGGCAAAGACGACAAATCCGGCCTTCCGATCTTCAGTTTGCACCAGGGCCAGGAACGCAAACCCAGCGACGCCATGCTGAAGCGCGTGGATCTGCTGGTCTTCGACATACAGGATGTCGGCGCCCGCTACTACACTTACATGTGCACCATGCGCAACGCGATGGTCGAGGCCGGGCGGCTGAAATTGCCGTTCTGGGTGCTGGATCGTCCCAATCCCATCACCGGAACGCATGTCGAGGGTCCTATGCTGGATCGCGAATTGCACTCGTTCGTTGGATGCGTCGACCTGCCCCTGCGCCACGGCATGACCCTGGGCGAGATCGCGCGCATGATCGCCGCGGAGGAGAAGCCGGGCCTCGACCTGCACGTCGTGGCGATGAAGGGCTGGCAGCGCGGGGACTGGTTCGATACGGCCGGGCTAATCTGGACCAATCCCTCCCCCAACATCCGCAGCCTCAACGCGGCGCTGCTCTACCCGGGAATCGCCATGCTCGAGTACTCCCGAAACTACTCGGTGGGGCGCGGAACCGATGCTCCCTTTGAACAGGTTGGGGCCGACTGGATCAAGGGGCCCGCGCTAGCCGCCTACCTCAATTCCCGCTATATTCCCGGCGTGCGCGTCTATCCCACCCGCCTGCGCCCGTCGAGTTCCAACTTCGCCGGCCAGGAGATCGAAGGGATTCGGTTTGTAATCACCGACCGGGAGGCGTTCAACGCGGTGCGCCTGGGTATCGAGGTGGCCGCGGCGCTGGAGAAACTCTACCCGGGCAAGATCGCCTGGGACGCGAACGCCCGCCTGATTGGCAACCGGTGGCTGCTGGATGCGTTACGCACCGGGCAGGAAGCCCGTTCCCTGGCCACAAGAATGGAAGCCGACCTGGCGGCCTTCCTGGAACGCGCAGCGCCCTACCGGCTGTACCACTACGACCCTCGACGAAACGGAGGTTGAGACCGCTTGCTAACGCGCGCGGCTCGGTATCCGGTTTCGAGCCGCGACCGTTAGGGAGCGGTCATGAAAATGAGGAATGGGCGCCCGGCTTCTCCCCAAACCGCGACGCCCCGCATCTCCCGCAGGCCGGGACCTCAGTTTCCGGAGGACCCAGCCGTTTTTGCCGCGGAAGAACTCTTGTTCTTGCTGCCGGGCGGCCGCCCGCGTTTGCGAGCATCGGCCAGCCAAGCGGGCGGGCGCCCGCGCCGTTTTCCGCGCGCGCGCACGAGCCGCTCCAAGCTGATGATCGCTTCCTCAATCTGTTCTCGCTCCTGCCGCAAATCGGCCAGGATTTTCGCCACATCCATGGACTTCTCCCCACACCGACCCGGTCACGGCGCGTTCCGAATTCAGAACGCCTCGCACAGCCGAGTCGCCTGTATAAGCATTTGTACCGGATTTTCAACGGGATTTCAAGAGGAATGTTCCGTAATCGGAACAGACTCGTACCAGGCAGGCTGCGGGCCACGCTAGCGATCCGTCCGCGCGCCAGGGAAATCAGGCTGAATTCCGGCGTTTCCAGTGAAAATAGAAGGGTAATCCGGCGAAGATCAACCCCAATCCGAGCAGCGACTCGCGGGGGGAATCGATGAGTGTGGAGATGGTCAGCGCGAGAGATGCCAGTACGAATAGTACCGGAACGAAAGGGTACCCCAGCGTCCTGTACGGCCGATCGAGATCGGGTCTCTTCTTCCGCAGCACGAGCACGGCTCCCGCCGCCATGCCGTAGAAGATCCAACTGGCGAATATTACATAAGTGAACAGTTGTTCGTACCGCCCGCTCAGCGTGACCAGCGAGGCCCAGCCGCTGAGCAGGAGGATGGAGACGCCCGGTGTGCGGTACCGGGGGTGCACCCGCGCCACGGGCCGAAAGAAGTACCCGTCGCGGGCCAGCGCATACGGCACGCGGGAACCCGAGAGAATGGATCCGTTCAGCGCGGCGAAAATCGAAATCATGGCCGCCACGCTCACCGCCGCGGCGCCGCGGGCGCCGAGAACCCTGCGCATCATCGCGGCGGCCACGCGGTCGCTGGCCGCCACCTCGCTTCCCGAGAGCACATAGAAATAGGCCAGATTCGTCAGGATATACACGGCAATCACGATCAAGGTGCCGGCAATCAGGGCCACCGCCAGGTTCTTTTTCGGATTGCGCACCTCGCCCGCCACCATGTTCACGTTGTTCCAGCCGTCGTAGGCCCACAGCGCGGCCACCATGGCGGCGAAGAAGCCCGCCACCCCGCCCGCGCTGGGAACCGAGGAGGTGTAGTTGGCGGCACTGCCCTGCCCCGACCCGAAACCGATGGCCACAATCCCGGCGATGAGAGCGATCTTGACCGCCGTGGCCGCCACCTGAACGCCGCCGCTGAAACGCACGCCAACGTAGTTCACGCCGGCCAGCAACAGGATTACAGCCACCGCCGCAAACTGACCGTAGCGCAATTCCAGGGGGCCTCCACCCGGACCGATCGGCAACGGCAGATACGCCCAGACCGCCTCCAACCCAGGGTAGAAGTTCGCCAGGTAGTAGAAAAACCCACTGGCGAGCGTGGCGATGGAGCCTCCGCGCGCCACCCAAAACGTCGCCCACCCGTACAGAAATCCCCAGACGGGTCCGTAGGCCTCGCGAAGGTAGGTGTATTCGCCGCCGGTTTCCGGCAGCGCCGCCGCCAGTTCGGCGTAGCTCAACGCCCCGAACAGGGACAATACCCCGCCCAAGACCCAGACCAGAAACACCATTTCCGGGGAACCCACGCGCAGGATCATGGTCTTCGGCACCAGGAAGATGCCGCTGCCGATGATCGTCCCCACCACCACCGCCGAGGCCGCCCAAGGGCCCAGATCCCGCCGCAGACCCGCGGCGTTGGCGTCACTCATCCCCCACCCCCGCCCGCCTTGTGGCCAGCGAGCTTAGCCATCCCACCGTGTAAGTAACCGACGAGCCCATCAGCACGTACCAGGTCCAGGCGATGGGGGTGAAGAATTTGATGTAGAGCGTGACCGCCAGGCCGGCGACCATGCCCGCCATCGCGGCGGCCTCGCCCACGCGCCGGGTCAGCATGCCCAGCAGGAACACACCCAGCAGCGAGCCGTACAGGATCGAGGCGATCCCCAGGCCGGCTTCGAGCACCGATCCCCA
>JACQZT010000184.1 GCA_016213755.1 Acidobacteriota bacterium
TGCAGGCCCCGGCGCCCGCGCCGCCAGCGCCGGCGCAGCCAGCCGCGACTCCCGCGCCACCGCCGCCCGCGCCGCCGCCTCCCCCGCCACCGGCGCCCGATCCGCCCAAACCGCACGTGGTCACCTTGAGCGCGGGCACGCTGCTTCCGGTCCGGTTGGGGGAGACGCTGTCCAGCGACAAGAACAGCCAAGGCGACACGTTTACCGCGACCTTGGACCGGCCGCTGGCGATCGACGGATTCGCGGTCGCCGAGCGCGGCGCGAAGGTGGAAGGGCGCGTGGTGGAAGCCGACCGGGCCGGCCGCGTGCGCGGCGTGGCGCACCTGTCCATTGAACTGGTGCGGCTGACCACCGCCGACGGGCAGCGTATCGAGATCGCCACCCAAGCCTTCCGGAAGGACGGCACGAAAGAGGCCGGACGCGACGCGGCCAAGGTTGGCGCGGCGGCCGGCATTGGCGCGGCGATCGGGGCCATCGCCGGCGGAGGCCGGGGCGCGGCCATCGGCGCGGCCGTGGGCGGCGCGGCCGGAACCGGCGGCGTGCTGGCCACCCGCGGCAAGGCCGCCGAGCTGCCGGTGGAAACGCGCATCGACTTCCGGGTGAGCCGCCCGGTGACCATCACCGAGAAGCTTCGCTGAGCCCTCGATTCTGGTAAGATTTGGTCCTTAGCGTCTGTTTCTGACACTGGAGGACCGTCCATGCTTATCGTCGCCGCGATTCTGGCGATCTTTGTTTACGGCGTCATCGCCGCCATGCTGGGCACGCTCATGCCCACCTTTACGTTCCTTTCCATGGAACAGAAGGGAACCGTTGCGCTGGCCCAGGCCATCGGCCTGATCATCGCTTCCATTTCCGTCGGGCCCTTGATCGACAACAAGGGCAAGAAGACCGGCCTGGTGCTGGGGCTGGCCATGATCGCGGCCGCGCTGTGGGCTCTGCCGAGCGCCGGCTCATACGTCCCGCTCCTCTGCCTGCTGCTTTTCCTCGGGCTGGGTGGCGGCATTATCGTCACCGCGGCCAACGCGCTGGTCAGCGACATCGGCGCGGAGCGCCGGGGGTCGGTGCTGAATTTTCTGAACCTGTTCTTCGGCCTGGGCGGACTGGCCACGCCGGCCATCTCGGCGAACATCGTGGGCGGCGACCTGACGAAGCTGTGCTACCTGGCAGCCGGCCTGGCAACGGTGACGCTGGTGGTCCACATCGCCACCAAGATGCCGCCTCCCAGCGGCGAGCGCGGCTTCAGGTTCTCCGAGGCGGGCGACGTGCTCGGCCGGCCAGCGCTGTACCTGCTTTCGCTGTTCCTGTTCCTGTATGTGGCCGCCGAGGTGGGCGTGTGGAACTGGCTGGCCTCGTATCTCATCGGCCAGGGCATCCCCGAACCGCGCGCGCTGAACATCCTCTCGTTCGGATTCGCGCTGGGACTGCTGGTGGGCCGCGTGGCGGTTTCGCCGGTGCTGATGAAAGTGCGCGCGGCCACTGTCACGCTGGGCGCCGCGGTGCTGATGGCCATCACCACCTACCTGATGCTGCAATACAACGACCCGACCATCGCCTGGGTGGCCGTCTTCTGCGCCGGCCTGGCCATGGCGCCGGTCTTCCCGACCACGCTGGCCATGGTGGGCGACGCATTCCCCAAGGGCACCGCGACCGCCATGGGTATCGTCATCACCTGCGGCTGGGTGGGCCTGGCCGTCAGTTCGCCGCTCATCGGCGGCCTGGCCGGAGCGGGTTCGGCGAATCTGAAGACCGCGCTGCTGGTGCTGCCGGCGGCTTCGGTGCTGATGATCGGCGTGAACCTGGTGCTGCGGCCGATGCTGAAGAAATAGGCGCTCCATGCGGACTGCT
This sequence comes from Acidobacteriota bacterium, assembly GCA_016213755.1. GTDB lineage: Bacteria > Acidobacteriota > Terriglobia > Bryobacterales > Bryobacteraceae > JACQZT01. The sequence goes on from JACQZT010000184.1 coordinate 1,846, forward strand.
GCGCTGCTGGTTCTGGTTGCGGCCGCGGGCTGCGCGGCGGAGTTCGTGTTTCCGCTCGAGCACTGGCACAACCACGCCTCGTCGATCGTCGAGCTGTCCTCGGGCGAATTGTTCGTCTGCTGGTACCACGGCTCGGGCGAGCGCACGGCGGACGACGTCAAAGTCGAAGGCGCCCGGCTCAAACCGGGCGCCACGCAGTGGTCGCCGCGTTTCACTCTCGCCGACACGCCCAACTTCCCGGACACCAGCCCGGCGCTGTTTGTGGATTCCAAAAAGCGGCTATGGCTGCTGTGGCCGGTGATCGTCGCCAACGAATGGCATACGGCGCTGATGAAGTACCGCATCGCCAACGACCCGTCCGGCGCGGGCCCGCCCCGCTGGGACGTCAGCGAGACCATGCTCTTCATCCCGCGCAACTTCGCCGCACGCGTGCGCACGGCGGGCCGCACCAGCGAGCGGAGCGTCAGGCTGGCCGAGGACAAGTACTTCTCGCGCATGGGCTGGATGACGCGCGCGCACCCGCTGGAGCTGCCCTCGGGCCGGGTGCTGGTTCCGCTCTACTCGGACGGATATTCCTTTTCGCTGGTCGCCATCTCCGACGATGGCGGCGCCACGTGGTCGTCGAGCGAACCCATCGTGGGCGCGGGCGCCGTGCAGCCCTCGCTGGTGCGCAAGCGCGACGGCACGCTGATCGCCTACATGCGCGACAACGGGCCGCCGCCCAAGCGCGTTCTGACCAGCGTTTCGAAGGACGACGGCGTCACCTGGTCGGCGGCGGTGGACACGGAGATCCCCAACCCCGGCTCGGGCATGGAAGCGATCTCGCTCCGCGACGGCACGTGGGCCATGGCGTTCAACGACCTCGAGAAGGGGCGTCACTCGCTGGCCGTGGCCCTGTCCGACGACGAGGGCGCGACGTGGAAATGGAAGCGCCACCTCGAACTGGACACGCGCGAGACGAATCCGGGGAGTTTCCATTACCCCTCCATCATCCAGGCGCGCGACGGCACGCTGCACGTCTCCTACAGCTACTTCCTGAACCATCTGCCGGCCGGCGCCGCCCGCAAGACCATCAAGCACGCGCGGTTCGACGCCGCCTGGATCAAACAGGGCGATCCGGCACGCTAGACTGGTAATCGTGAGGATCGACACCGCGCTGGAGCCGCGCCAGCTCAGAACCAAGATCGGCCGCCTGTGGGAAGCGTCGGCGGCCAAGATTCGCTCGATCGAGTCCGCGTACGAACCGGCCAAAGGCACGCCGGTCTTTACGGTCCGCGGCGCTTACACCAGCCGCGGCTGGACCGAGTGGACGCAGGGCTTCCAGTTCGGCTCCGCCATCCTGCAATACGACGCCACCGGCGAGCGCGAGTTTCTGGAAATGGGCCGCCGCCGCACCGTCGAGCGGATGGCTTCGCACGTCACGCACGCGGGCGTGCATGACCACGGCTTCAATAACGTCTCGACCTACGGCAACCTGCTGCGCCTGGCGCGCGAAGGCCGCTTCGAGGCCTCGGAATGGGAACGCAACTTCTACCGCCTGGCGCTACAGGCCAGCGGCGCCGTGCAGGCGCGGCGCTGGTCCCCGATCCGAGGCGGGGGCGGCTACATCTATTCGTTCAACGGGCCGCATTCGCTGTTCGTGGACACCATCCGCTCGCTGCGCGCGCTGGGCGTGGCGCACATTCTGGGCCACGCGCTGATGGACGAGGGCGACCGCAAGGTCTCATTGCTCGACCGTTTGATCCAGCACGCGCGCGCCACGGCGCAGTTCTCGGTGTACTACGGCGAGGGGCGCGACGCCTACGACGTGCGCGGGCGCACGGCGCACGAGTCGGTCTTCAACACCAACGACGGCAATTTCCGCTGCCCCAACTCGCAGCAGGGCTATTCGCCGTTCTCCACTTGGACGCGCGGCCTGGCGTGGGCCATGTGCGGCTTCGCCGAGCAACTGGAATTCTTCGAGACGCTGGCCGACGAGGAACTCGCGCCCTTCGGAGGCCGAGCCTCCATCGAGAGCTTCCTGCGGAAAGCGGCGCTGGCCACCTGCGACTTCTACATCGACAACACCGCCGCCGACGGCATCCCGTACTGGGACACGGGAGCGCCCGGCCTGGCGCGCCTGGGCGACTGCCTGAACCGCCCGGCGGAACCCTTCAACGAGCACGAGCCGGTGGATTCTTCCGCCGCCGTGATCGGCGCGCAGGGCCTGCTGCGCCTGGGCAGCTATATCGAGAGGCGCGGCGAAAAGGAGACCGGACGCCGCTACTGGCAGGCCGGACTCACGGTGCTCAACACCGTCTTCGACGAGCCATACTTGAGCCGCGACGCCGGGCACCAGGGTTTGATTCTGCATTCGGTCTATCACCGGCCCAATGGCTGGGACCATGTTCCCGAAGGGCGCAAGGTGCCCTGCGGGGAATCGAGCATGTGGGGCGATTATCATGCCCGCGAGGTTGCGCTGTACGTGCAGCGTGTTATGGACGGCGGGAAGTACTACACATTTTTCTAAGCGGTGGCTGAACCAATACACATCCTCGGGGGCGGGCTGGCCGGCGCGGAAGCCGCCTGGCAGGCGGCCAGCCTGGGGCTGCGCGTGATCCTTCACGAAATGCGCCCGGCGGTGCGAACTTCGGCGCACCAGACCGCGAGCCTCGCCGAACTGGTGTGCAGCAACTCGCTCAAGAGCGAGCAGGAACACTCCGCGCCGTGGCTGCTGAAACAGGAACTGCGCCGCTTGGGTTCTCTGCTCATCGAAATCGCCGGCCGCACGCGCGTGCCCGCCGGGCAGGCGCTCACCGTCGACCGCGAGGTGTTTTCGGCCGAAGTCTCGCGGACCTTGGAGGCCAGTCCGCTCATCGAAATCCGCCGCGAGGAGGTGCGGGAGATTCCGGGGCGGGGAATCGTCCTCATCGCCACCGGCCCGCTGACCTCGGATGCGCTGGCCGCGGACATCGCACGGCTTACGGGCGCGGCGCGGCTGTTCTTCTACGACGCCATCAGCCCCATCGTCGAGGCCGAATCGGTGGACCTGTCTGTCGCTTTCCGGGCCTCGCGCTACGGCAAGTCGATCGACGGCGGAGACGATTACCTCAACTGCCCGTTCGAGCGGGAACAGTACGACCGGTTCGCCGAGGCGCTGCTAGCGGCCGAGTCTCACCAGCCCTGCATTCCCGAAGACCGCGCGCGGTACTTCGAGGCCTGCCTGCCCATCGAAGTGCTGGTCCGGCGCGGGCGCGACACGCTGCGTTTCGGGCCCATGAAACCGGTGGGGCTGACCGATCCGCGCACCGGCCGGCGGCCCTGGGCCGTGGTGCAACTTCGGCAGGAAGACCTGCGCGCGTCCAGCTTCAACCTGGTCGGATTCCAGAACAGCCTGCGCTTCGGCGAGCAGGAGCGCGTGCTGCGCCTGATTCCGGGGCTCGAAAAAGCCGAGTTCGTGCGTTTCGGGCAGATTCACCGCAACACTTACATCAACGGTCCCGCCCTGCTGCGGCCCAGCTTGCAGCTCAAGGGCGACCCGCGCATCTTTTTCGCCGGGCAGATCGCGGGCGTGGACGGCTACGTCGAGTCGATCGCCACGGGACTGGCGGCCGCGCGCCACGCGGCGGCGCTCGAGCGCGGCGAGGAGATTCGTCCCCTGCCGCGCGAGACCGCGCTCGGTTCGTTGTGTCATTACGTCTCAGGCGCCAGCCCGGTGGACTACCAGCCCGCCAACATCACCTTCGACCTCTTGCCTCAACTGGACGAAGAGACCCGCGCGCGCCTGCGGCACGACAAGCGCGCCCGGCACGCCGAAGTCTGCCGCCGCGCGCAGGCGGCGCTGGAGGAGTTTCTCTCCCGCCATGCCGGAGCTTAAGCGCGAGATCGAGCGGTTCCTCGGCGAACTGAAGCGCCGCAACCAGTCGCCGCACACCGTCCGCAACTACGCGGCCGACTTGCGCCAGTTCCGGGACTACTTCTCGCCGCTTGGCGCGACGCCGCCCGCCCCGGCCGAGTTCGATCTGCTGGCCCTGCGCGAGTGGCTGGCCGATCTCTACCGCCAGAAGCTGGGAGCGGTCACGGTGCGGCGCAAGCTGGCGGCGCTGCGATCCTTCTTCAAATTCCTGCTGCGCGACGGCGGAGTGAGCGTCAACGTCGCGCGCCTGCTGCGCACGCCTAAAATTCCCAAAACGCTGCCGCGGGTCATGACCGAAGAGCAGGCCAAAGTGCTGATGGAAGGCGCGGGGCGCGCGGATCTCGACCGGCCGCAACCGGAACGCGACCGCGCCATCTTCGAACTGCTCTACGGCTGCGGCCTGCGCGTGAGCGAACTCACGGGCTTGAACCTGGCCGACATCGACTTCACCGAACGCTGGCTGCGTGTGCGCGGCAAGGGCCGCAAGGAACGCCAGACGCCCTTCGTGGGCCAGGCCGCCGCGGCGCTGGAGCGCTACCTGGCGGTGCGCCCGGCCGCGGCCGGGGAGACCGCGCTGCTGTTGAATTACCGGGGCACGCGGCTGAGCGACCGCTCGGTGCGCCGCATCGTGCGCTTCTACGCCGGCCTGCTGGGCGGCGACTCGTCGGTTCACCCGCACAGCTTCCGCCACGCCTACGCCACGCACCTGCTGGCCGACGGCGCCGACCTGCGCGCCATCCAGGAACTGCTGGGCCACGCCAGCCTCTCCACCACCCAGAAGTACACCCAGGTTTCACTCACCGACCTGATGGCCACTTACGACCAGGCTCATCCGCGAGCGCATGGAAAGCGGCGGCCGTCCTGACATGCCCCGGACTTCCGGCTCCACCTTCTGGCGCGCCGTGCGGGAGTCCGTCGCCGGCACGGAACAGGACTTCACCTCGGGCAACCTGGGCCGGGCCATCGTTCTGCTGTCCATCCCCATGGTCCTCGAGACGTGCATGGAGGCGCTGTTCGGGATCGTCGACGTGTATTTCGTCTCGAGCCTGGGCGCCGACGCGGTGGCCGCGGTGGGTCTCACCGAATCGGTGATGACCTTGGTGTACGCCCTGGCCATGGGTCTCAGCATCGCGACCACGGCGATGGTGTCGCGCCGGGTGGGTGAGAAGGACCCGGATGGAGCGGCGCTGGCGGCGACCCAGTCCATTGTCCTGAGCCTGATCGCCGCGTCGGTTACGGGGCTCGCCGGCGTGCTGGCCGCGCCTGGGCTTTTGCGGGTGATGGGCGCCTCCCGCGCGGTGGTCGGGATTGGAACGGGCTACACCATGTGGATCCTGGGCGGCTCGGCGGCGGTGCTGCTGCTGTTCGTCAACAACGCGGTGTTTCGCGGGGCGGGCGACGCCGTGCTGGCCATGCGCGTGCTATGGTTCGCAAACGCCATCAACATCGTACTCGATCCGTGCCTGATTTTCGGCTGGGGACCGTTCCCCAGGCTGGGCGTCACCGGCGCGGGCGTGGCCACGGTGATCGGTCGAAGCGCGGGAGTCGTCTACCAGTTCGTTCTGCTGGCACGCCGGCAGGGCCGGGTGCGGATCCGCCGCGAACACCTGCGCTTCGATCCGGCGGTCGCCGGGCGCCTGATCCGCGTCTCCACCAACGGCTTCTTCCAGAACTTCGTCAGCACGGCGAGCTGGGTCGGGCTGGTGCGGATTGTCTCCCTGTTCTCGAGCGCGGCGGTGGCCGGCTACACCATCGCCATCCGCATCATCGTGTTCTCCTTTATGCCTTCCTGGGGGCTGAGCAACGCGGCGGCCACACTGGTGGGGCAGAACCTGGGCGCCGCCCAGCCGGAGCGCGCCGCGCGCTCGGTGTGGGTCACCGGTTTCTACAACATGCTGTTCCTGGCCCTGGCGGGCGCCATTTTCGTGATCTTTCCCGCTCCGCTGGTGGGCCTGTTCACCTCCGACAAGGCGGTGCTGAAGACGGGCATCGACTGCCTGCGCTACCTGGCCTGCGGCTACCCGTTCTACGCCTGGGGCATGGTGATGGTGCAGTCCTTCAACGGCGCGGGCGACACGGCCACGCCGACGATGATCAACCTGGTGTGTTTCTGGCTGATCGAAATCCCGCTGGCCTGGGCGCTGGCCCGAGTCCTGGGCATGGGACCCACGGGCGTGTTCCTGGCCATCCCCATCGCCGAGTCGGCCTTCACCGTCGTAGCCATGTTGCTGTTCCGCCGCGGCCGTTGGAAAACGAAGCGGATTTAGGGCTCTCTCACGAGGTTGCGCAACGTTTCAATCAAACTATCCAGTTCTTCCGTGACCGTCTTCCAAACCCGATCTTCATCGATCGAGAGATAGTCGTGAACGATCTTGTGTCGCATCCCGATGACTGCCGACCAGGGAATCCCCGGGTGTTCGCGCTGGTATTCGGCGGAGACATGGCGAGCCGCCTCTCCAATGGTCTGGATCAAGTGAGTAAGAACGATGCGCAGGTCTTCGTCTTGATCGAAATCGTCGCGCGATCTGCCCCCAGGTGCGGTCCCCCTGCCTTCCGGGCAAGTTGGAGAATGTGCCCGAGATAGAGCTGGTCATCCTTCGGCATACTGCACGACAGCCTCGGCCAGGACCTGGTCACGGATGCGGGGATTGAGGTATCTGGGGTTGACCAGGTCGAGCCGGCGACCTCCCAAGAGTTCCGACAACTCGGTCTCGATGCGATGAAGACCGATGAAGCCTGGGCCGAGTCCTTCCGCGAAGTCGATCAGGACATCGACGTCGCTGTCGGGACGGAAGTCCTGGCGGACAACGGATCCGAACAAAGCGAGCAGACAAATGTGGTTACGGCGGCAGAAGGCCGCGATCCTATCGCGTTCGAACGGAAGCTGCACCATCGCCCAACGTGTCTCCAATTCGAGAATGGCATAGAGGTTGTGCCGCTGCAAGCAAACCTGAAAACCCTGTCAGCCTGACCTACCCGCGTTTTCGCCGACAGCATCGGCCGGGGAACGTTCCGTCTGTCCCCGGGTTTCCAGGGGCAGGCGCAGGCAGAAGCGAGCGCCGCCGGGGAAATCGGTGTCCACCCAGATTTCGCCGCCGTGGTCGAGCACGGTCTGGCGGGACAGTGCCAGGCCCAGGCCCAAGCCGCCCTTCTTGCCGAAGCTCGCAAAGGGCTGAAAGATCTCGCCGCGCAACTCGCCGGCGATGCCGGGACCGGTGTCTTCAATCACCAGGGCGGCCACCGGTCCCTCGGCCCGGGCCTGCATGCGGATCCGGCCGCCCTCCGGCATGGCCTCGATGGAATTGGCCACCAAGTTGGAGAAGACGCGTTCCATACGCACGCGTTCCAGCGGCAGTTCCAAGTCCGCCGGGACGTCCAGATCCACCTCGACCGATTGAGCGTCCAGCGTGAGCCGCACTCCCTCGACGGCCGCCTCGATCACCTCCCGCAAGCGGCACACCTCGGTCTGCCCGGTGTGGCCGCGTGAAAGGTCCACCAGTTCCTGCAGCATCTCCTGAATGCGCCGCGAGGCGCGGTAAATGTTGGATGCCAGGCGCTTCACCTGCGCCGGCGCCAGTTCGGTGTCCACCAGCATTTCGGCCCCGCCGTAGATGGCCGCCAGCGGGTTGCGCAGGTCGTGCACGATGGAACTGGCCATGCGGCCGATGGTGGAGATTCGTTCGTGCTGAATCAGTTCGCGGCGCGCCTGCCGCAGCGAGGCGCACATGCTGTTGAACGTCGAGGCCAGCCGGCCCAGCTCGTCGCGGCCCTCCACCGGAACCTGGAGGTCGTAGTTCTGACGAGCCACCTCGGCGGCGGCCCGATCGAGCGTTTCCACCGGCCGGACGATGCGCCGCGTCAGCAACCAGGTCAGCAGCAGGCCGGCCAGCATGGCTGCGCCCCAGGCCAGCACGATCACCAGGCGCAGCGCGTCTATGGTCTGCCGCGCTCCCTCGAAGGAACGGAAGATCCCCAGCCGCCCCACCGGCTTGCCGCCCAGGTCGATCAGGTCGCGCGTCAGCGCCACGTACTCGGAGACCCCATCGCTGGCCAGTTCGATGCTGCCGGGGAACGTCGCGCCGGCCGCCAGCACCGCCGTGGCGCGGTCGTTGACCGTGGAGGCGAAAACGCGCTCCGGGGCGAAGAACACGAACTCGCTTCCCCCGGTCGACTCCTTCAGATCCTGTGCCACCAGGTGGTTGACGGTGTAGCCGGCGATCAGCACGTTGATGAGCTTCGAACCAGAGTCCCCCGCGGCGTAAACCGGCGTCAGCACAAGCTGGAAAAGCTGGCCCTGATGGACGATGAAGCCGGCCACCTGGCGCGGGAATTTCGCGCCCTGCTGGCGCACCACCGGCCACTCGCGCGGCGCCGCGGTGGGCGCGCCGTTGGCCAGCGAGGCGATGGCCTTGCCATCCGGATCGGCGACCAGAAAGAAGGCGCTCTCCCGGAGCCGGTCGGAGATGCGCAGCCAGCGCTCGCCGGCGGTCCCGCGAATTTCCGCGGCATCCTGGGTGGAGAATCCGTCGCGCACACTGGGCATGCTGCTCATGATGCCGGCCACCGAAGCCAGCATCTCGGCGCGTGCCGTCCACACCGACTCATAGGCCTGAAAACTGGCCTTGACCTCTTCCTCCATGCGGCGGGTAGTGGCCTCGGTCGCGTAGCGCTGCAACACGAAGCCGGCCAGCGCGAACAGCGCGGTCAGCGCCACCGAGGTCGAGAGCCAGATCTTCCACAGCAGCGACAGCCGCCAGCGCTTCATTCCCGCGCTCCGCGGCCGATCAGCCGCGCCAGGGTATCTCTCAGTTCGGCGGGCGAGAAGGGCTTGGCGAAGTAGGCGTCGGCGCCCAAGGCCAGCACCCGCGACGGCGTGCGCGGATCGGTGTCGCCGCTGACGGCGATCACCGGCAGGCGCGACAGGCGGTCGTTCGAGCGGAGACGTTCGATCAGCTCGAAGCCATCCATGCGCGGCATGTTCAGGTCGGTGACCAGGGCGCAGACCGAAGTGTCGCGGCTCAAACACTGATAGGCTCGCGCGCCGTCGGAAACCGAAACCACCTCCAGCTCCGGGAAACCGCTTAACGCGATCTCAATCGTTGCGGCAAGCTGGTCCGAGTCGTCGGCAATCAGTACCAGGCGCGGCATATCCCTGTCAAAAGACCCCTTTGCCCTCATTTTGCCGCTTTTCTTGGCGATCATGGTGTTAAATCTCGCTCACGGCAGAAAGCGATAACCCACGCCGTGGACGGTCAGGAAATGCCGCGGCTGGTTGGGGTCCGGTTCCAGTTTCTGGCGCAGCTTGACCACGTGCGCGTCGACGGTGCGAGTGTTGGGGAACGATTCGTAGCCCCAGACGGAGTTGAGAATCATGTCCCGGGTCAGCGCCCGGTCCGGGTTCTGGAGGAAGTAAGCCAGCAGGTTGTACTCGGCCGGGGTGGTCCTGACTTCCTCGCCGCGCCGCGTCACCACGCGCCGGTCCAGATCCACCTCGACGTCGGCGAAACGCAGCGCCTTGTGCGCTTCCGGCGCCGCGCGCCGCAGGACGGCCCGGATGCGCGCCAGCAGTTCGCGGCGGCCGAAGGGCTTCACCACGTAGTCGTCGGCGCCGATTTCCAGCAGCAGAACCTTGTCGACCTCATCGCCGATCGCGCTGAGGACGATGATCGGCGTCCGCAGTTGGGCGGCGCGGACCTGCTTGCAGATGTCCACCCCGTTCATGCCCGGCAGGCGCAGGTCCACCAGGGCCAGGTCGGGCTTCATGGTCAGGAACCGGTCGAAGCCGGACCGGCCGTCGGCGGCCAGGATGGTGCGAAAGCCCTCCTGCTCGAGCATGACGCCGATGGTGTCCCGCAAGCTCTCGTCGTCGTCGATGACCAGAATGGTCTGCATGGTGTGAAACTCGATTCTAACGAATCCCGGCAACCGCGGGCGCTGGGTCCTGCATCTAAATAGTAGTATGAATAAGAAGAGCCTATCGATGCCGAAAATGATCGTACCGTTCCTGTTTTGCGCCGCCACGGCGCTGGCGCAATACAAGCTGCAGCCGGCGGGCGGGCCCCCTTCGGAGTTGAGCCCGGCCATCGCCGCGGCGCTTCAGAAGGACGGCTCGAAGATCGTCGGAGACGACGGCAAAGTGGTCTGCGAGATGTGGATGCGCACCACTCTGCCGTCCGGGCCCGCGGCCGCGGAAACCAATGTCACTTTGCCGGCCATTCCGCACGGGGCCCTGCTGGGCGCCATCCGCTTCTCCAGTCCGGGCCTGGACCGGCGCGGCATCACCCTCAAACCGGGAGTTTATACGCTGCGTTTCAGCTTCTATCCGCCGGACGGCAACCACCAGGGCGCGGCGCCGCAGAGGGACTTTCTGATCCTCTCCCTGGCCGCCGAAGACAAGGATCCCGACTCCAAACCCGATTTCGAGGCGCTCATGAACCTGAGCCGCAAGGCCTCCGGCACACCGCACCCGGCCACCCTCAGCTTCTGGAAAGCCGAAGACGACGCCAAGCCCGGATTCGAGAAGTCCGGCGACTCGGACTGGGTCTTGCAGACCCGCATCGGCGACACTCCGGTGACCATCATTCTGATCGGCCAGCACGCGGGCTGACGGCCAGTTTCCGCCGCAGCAGGTCGAGCGCGGTCTGGGCCGCCAGGGCGCGCACCCGCGCGCGGTCGCCCAGAAAGCGCGCGCGCAGCGAACAGACCCCGTCCGGTCCGGCCAGGCCCACGAACACCGTTCCCACCGGCTTGTCATCGGTTCCGCCGGCGGGACCGGCGTAGCCGGTGACCGAGAGGGCGCGCGTGGCGCCGGTGCGCCGGCGGGCGCCGGAGGCCATTCCCTCGGCCACCGGCGCGCTCACCGCGGAGTGTTCGGCCAGCAGAGCCGGGTCCACTCCCAGCAGCGCGGTCTTCATCTCGTCCGTGTAAACCAGGAACCCGCCCACGAAGTAATCCGAACTGCCGGGTTCGGTGGTGAGGCGTTCGGCCAGCAGGCCGCCGGTGCAGCTTTCGGCCACCGCGAGCGTCTCGCCGCGTTCCCGCAGGGCGTCGCCGGCGACCTTTTCGAGCGGGTCGCCGTTGCGCGAGTAGATGCGGTTTCCCAGGAGTTCCTCGATCCGGCCGCCGAGTTCGGCCAGCAGCGTCTCGGCTTCGGCCGGCGTCTGGCAGCGCGCGCGCAAGTGGATCTGGATGTCGCCCGGCGCCGCCAGGATGGTGGTGACGGGATTCGAGTAGGGCTTGTAGACCGGCGCGATCAGTTGATCCAGATCCGACTCGGGTATTCCCGCCACGCGATAGACCCGCGCGCGGATGACCAGCGGCGGAACCATGCGCTCCAGGCGCGGAAGGCACTCGCGCTCGAACATGGGCTTGAGTTCCGCGGGCGGGCCGGGCAGCAGCATCACGGCGCGCCCGTCGTGCTCGATCCACAGCCCCGGCGCCGTCCCGTTCGGGTTGGCCAGGATCTGGGCGCCGTCGATCACGAAGGCCTGGCGGCGGTTGATCTCGGCCATCCGGCGGCCGCCGCGGCGGAAGCGCCGCTCGATGCCATCGGCGATCTCCTGGCGGAAGGTGAGGCCGAGTTCAGCGCCGCGGCCACCGCCTCGCGCGTCACATCGTCCTCGGTGGGCCCCAGGCCGCCGCTCAGCGCGACGATTTCGCTGCGGCTCACGGCCAGGCGCACGGCTTCGCTCAGGCGCGCGCGGTCGTCGCCCACGACGCACTTGAAGACCACCTCAACCCCCAGCGAATTGAGGCGTTCGGTCAGAAACAGGGAGTTGGTGTCGAGGCGTTCGGGCGTCAGCAGTTCCGAGCCGGCGGCGATGATCTCCGCGTTCATCTAAACCAGCGGCTTTCCCGGGAGGTCGGCATCCACCCGGTACAGCGCGTTGTTGGTGGCCACAATCAGCGACCGTCCCGGCGCAAAAGCCAGTCCGACGATGCCCGGGCCGGAGAGGAACAACTCGGCCCGGCGGCCGGAGTCGATGCGCACCACGCCTTTGCGGCCGGCCAGGGACGCCGCCACGTAGAGGCGTCCCCCGGCGTCGAACGCCAGTCCCTGCGGGCGTCCCAGACCGCGATAGTAGATCTCCACCTCGCCGGTGTCGGAGACACGGTAGACCGAATCGAAGCTCGACGTCGTTGGTCCGGTCGCGTAAAGCCGGTCGTCGGGTCCGAACGCCAGGTGATAGGCCGCGATGGAGGGCTCCATGGTGGCGAAGACATAGATTTGGCGGCTGGGCGCGATCTTGAAAATGGTGCCCGAGCGGTCGCCGACGTAGAGATTGTCCTCCGCGTCGAAAGCCAGGCCGGTGGCGATGCCCATGCCTTCGACGAAGACGGACATGCCACCGGAAGGGGTCACCTGGTACACGATCCCGTCGTTGCGGCTGGAGACGTAGAGCATGCCGTCGCGGCCCAGGGCCAGCCCGGTAGCGTTCATGATGTCGGTGAGGAAGGGCCGGAGGTTGTGCTTGCGGTCGATCCGGAAGACCGACACGTCCGTCTTCTGGCCTCGCGAACCGCTGAAAGTCGTGTAGACGTTTCCCTGGGCGTCGACCGCCGGGTTGGCCACCGGGTGCAGGGAGTCGGCCACCGGAACGCCGATCCCGCAGGGCCACACGGGTGAGGACTTCTCCCCGTTTTCGATCACCAGTTCGCCCCCCAAGGCGCCCTCGGGCACGCGGGCGACCACATAGGAGTCGGAGCCGATCACCACCGGCGCCGGCATGTCGCCCACCGTAACCCGCGGCCGTTCCGCGCGCACGAAGTTCTTGCCGTGGATCTGGAATTCTCCGCCGGGAATCGCCGCGTCCGGCAGTACGCGCGTGATCTCAGGACGTCCTTCGGATTTTCTGCTCAGGGCCATCTAATACAAATTGAAGCATCCCCCCGCCCACAACACAAGCGCGCCGTAAAGGCCGGCCATCATGTCGTCGGCGTTGATCCCGATTCCTCCCGGCAGCCGCTCCAGTTGCCGCACCGGGGCGGGTTTCCAGATGTCGAACAGGCGAAACAGCACAAACGCCGCCAGCACGCTCTTCCAGTTCCACGCCGCGGCGCCGGCCAGGGTCATCCACTGTCCGACCACCTCGTCCACCACCACCAGGCTGGGATCCTTCTTCCCCACCGCGCGAGCCACCCGCGAGGCCGCCCAGATCGCGACCGGCAGAAAGGCCCACGCCAAAAGGCCGAAGTGCCAGGGCAGCCAGCCGGCGTAGCGAACCAGCAGCCAAGCCGGAACGAGGGCGGCCAGTGCGCCCCAGGTGCCGCGCGCCGCGGGGGCGTATCCGCAGCCGAACCAGGTGCCGATGGCGAAGGCGAGTTTGTTCCGCATCTATAGAATCCTGAACGGGTTCGGGGTATCGGCCAGGGCCCCCACCAGGTCGTAGTCGTGAGTTTTCTCGATTCGCATGCGGCGGAATTCGCCCGGGCGCGGCTCGCTTTCGCCCGGGTCGCTCACATAGCAGACGCCGTCGATTTCGGGCGCCTGCGTGGCCAGACGCGCCTGCCAGACCAGGTCGGAGTCCTTCGACCGCCCCTCGACCAGCACCGGAAGTTCGCGCCCCTTCAGCGCACGGTTGCGCGCGCGGGAGATTTTGCGCTGCAATGCCAGCAGCCGGCGCTTGCGGTTGTAGATGTCGCGCGCGGCGACCTTGCCGTCGAGAGCGAAACTGGCGCTGGTGTCTTCGTCGGAATAGCCGAACACGCCCAGGTGGTCGAAGCCGGCCGCCGCGACGAACTGGCGGAGTTCCTCGAAATCGGCTTCGGTTTCTCCGGGAAATCCGACTATCAGACTGGTGCGGATGGCCACGCCGGGGATGGTGCGCCGGATGCGCTCGACGAGCTTCAGGAAGATGTCGCCCGATCCGCCCCGCCGCATGCGCTTGAGCACCGAGGCGCTGGAGTGTTGCAGCGGCACGTCGATGTACTTCACCAGCGCGTCGTGAGCGGCGAGAGTGTCCAGCAGGCGCTGGGTGACGCGGTTCGGGTAGGCGTACAGGAAGCGGATCCAGCGCGCCTGCCCGGTTTCGATCCGGGCCAGCCGTTCGAGCAGCAGGGCCAGGCCGTCCTTGAGCCCGAGGTCTTCCCCGTAACAGGTGGTGTCCTGGCCGATGAGGTTGATTTCGCGCACTCCCTGCCCGAACAGGCGCGCCGCCTCGGCCACCACCGACTCGAAGCGGCGGCTGCGGAAGCGGCCGCGAAACTGCGGGATGACGCAAAAGGTGCAGGGGTGATCGCAGCCCTCGGCGATTTTGAGGTAGGCGTAATGGGGGGGCGTGGCCAGCAGGCGCGGGGTGAGGTCGTGGTACAGGTAGGGGCCTGCGGCGCCGGGCGCCGGCCGGTCCTCGCACACCTCGACGATGCCTTCGATTTCGTTGGCGCCGACCAGAGCGTCGACCTCGGGCAAGTCCCGGCGGATATCCCCGCGGTAGCGCTCCACCAGGCACCCGGCGACGATGAGCTTTTTTGCCCTGCCGGATTTCTTGAATTCGGCCATCTCGAGGATGGTGTCGACCGACTCCTGCTTGGCCGGATCGATGAACGAGCAGGTATTGACGACGATGACGTCGGCCTCCTCCGGGCGCGGCGTCAACTCGTGGCCGCGAGCGGCCAACTGCCCCATCATGACCTCGGTATCGACGAGGTTCTTGGGACATCCCAGGCTGACAAAACCAATCTTCAAGCGGTGATTCCGGGAAAACGGGGGTGCCCTTTCAGGATAACAGACGGATTCCGGCCGAAGTCAGCCGCGCTCGATTTAGAAACCGGGACAGCCTGATCTACCCGGGTTTTTCGGCCCGCGAAAAAACCCGGGTAGGTCAGGCTGTCCCCGTTTTTAGGGTTTTTGGACGGTTATGACTAGGGGGTCGCTGGATTGGGCGGTGGAGAGGCTGCGGACCTGCACGACGTTGACTCCCGGCCGGACGTCGGCCGGAAGTTGCGCCGAAATCTGCGCGGGCGAGGTCTGCAGCAGCGGCAGCGCCACGTCGTTGAAAACCACGCAGGAGCCGCCCAGCACGGTGGGCAGCGGGATCTGGTCGGCCACCGCCGCCTTGGCCAGGTTGGCGCCGTTGACGGTGATGAACGCGCCGGGTTTGAAGTTGGGCGAGCCGTCGGTGGAATTGACCACGCCGCGCGTGCCGGTGGTCACCTGCGGGCGCGCCACGCCGGCCGCCGTCAGGGGGATCACGCTCACACCCGACACCGTGATCGCGTAAGCCGTGTTTTGGGAGTCTACCACCATCTGGCGCGCCGGGATATTGATGCGCTGGGTGCCAAAGATGGTGTAAATCGGGTTTTCCGGAGCGACGCCCACCAGCGACTCGGAGCCGGTGGCGATGTCCACCATCTCCACCGTGGTCCGCACGTCGTCGCGCGTCGCGGATCCGATGTTCTGCCGCACCGGCGTGGTCAGGCGCACAAACGACTTGTCGTTGACCGGCGCCAGGGCGGCGATGTTGCGCTGGCCGGCGCTGACGATGGTCTGCTGGGGAGGCTGGCCGGGCGCGGCCGGCGGGTTGAATTGGACGGCGCCCGGACGCTCGGCGCCGCCGATGGCGGTCAGCGCGGAGTTCAGAATCAGGCCGTTGGCGTTGAAGAACGCCCCCTTCCTGGCCGCGCCCAGAGTGCCGTAGTAGCTCTGAATCGGGTTATTGAACAGCCGCGCCGCGCGCGTGTACGAATTCAGCAGCGCGTCGTACAGGTAGGCGGTTCCGTTGCCGTCGAGAGTGATGATGTACTCGTAGTCTTGCGTCGCCAGCATGGTGGTGTAGCCCGGGAAATTGTTGGGCGTCACCCCGTCGTTGATGGGGCGAACCGTGGCCAGGTTGCCAATCAGTCTCCACTGAGAGCCGTTGTCCATGATGAATTGCAGGCCGCTCAGGCCCGCGGCCA
>JACQZT010000189.1 GCA_016213755.1 Acidobacteriota bacterium
AGGGGATCGGGGTGCGGGCGATGACAAGACCCCTACCTCTGATGTCGCGCCGTGGGATGTGTCTCCCGATTTGTCCTGCGGAAAGAGGAACGATTGAGCCGCGAATTCACGCGAATCAAGTGCACGGAGGTTTCTGGAGAGGCTACACTTGAATTCAGGTCTGCAAATGCCCTTGCTGCGAGTCTCCGCTGTCGTCGCTCTGGATGCCTGGCGGGTGCGCCTCACGCTGACCGACGGCTCGGTTGTGGAGCGCGACTTGAGCGCGTTGCTGACCGGCCCGGTTTTCGAGGAGATCCGCGAGAACCCGGACCGGTTTCGCGAAGCGCGCGTGGAAGCCGGCGCCCTGGCCTGGCCCAACGGAGCGGACCTGTGTCCGGACGCGGTCATCTGGGGCGGTCTGCCGCCCGAGCCCCGCGTGATATTCTGAGACCTAGAGCTTTCCCCGGTTCCATGCGCCAGCTCCAATACATCACCCCGAGCGGCATCACTGTCACTCGCACGCTTTCGAAAGCGCCCTACAAGAAGGGGCTCAAGCACCTTCTGCGCGAGCTCGACACGCACCGCGGCATCTACCTGTCCTCCGGTTACGAGTATCCGGAGCGGTATTCGCGGTGGGACGTGGCGGCCCTGCGCCCGCCGCTGGAGATCCTGGCTTGGGGGCGGCGGATCGAGTTCCGGCCGCTGAACCCGCGCGGCGAGATCCTCAACCGGATGCTGCTGGCGGTGCTGGGCGGCCACCCGCATTGGGAGTCGATCGGGCTTTCCGCCAGCGTCCTGTGCGGCACGCTGAAGCCCCTGCCCGCGCTGTTCCCGGAAGAGGAGCGCAGCAAGCAGCCGTCGGTATTTTCGATTCTGCGCGCGCTGATCCAGGAGTTCCGCCACCCCAAGGACGGCCGCCTGGCGCTGGTGGGCGCTTTCGGCTACGACCTGCTGTTTCAGTTCGACCCCATCGAATTGAAACTCGAGCGCGGCGAGCAGAAGGACCTGCACCTGTTCCTCTGCGACGACATCTACTTCATGGACCGCAAGAAGGAACAGATCGAGCGGTACCAGTACGACTTCGATTACGAGGGCCTGTCCACGCAGGCCATCGAGCGCTGGGCGGCCGAAGTTGCGCCGCCGCCCGCCGTATCGGCGGCGGGCGACGAGATCGTCTCCAACCACACGCCGGAAGAGTACATGGCCAACGTCGAGACGGTGCGCCGCGGCATGAAGCAGGGCGACTACTACGAGGTCGTGCTGCGCCAGACCTTCCGCGCGGCCTACACCGGCAAGCCGTCGGATCTGTTCCAGCGCATCCAGGTGGCCAGCCCCAGTCCGTACGAGTTCTTCCTGCAATTCGGCGACGAACAGTTGATCGGCGCCTCGCCCGAGATGTTCGTGCGCGTGGAAGGCTCGCGCGTGGAGACCTGCCCCATTTCCGGCACCGCGCGCCGCACGGGCGACCCGCTGCGCGACGCCGAGAACATCCGCGAGTTGCTCAACTCGGCCAAGGAAGAGTCGGAGCTCACCATGTGCACCGACGTCGACCGCAACGACAAGTCGCGCGTCTCGGCGCCGGGCTCGGTGCGAGTGATCGGCCGCAGGCTGATCGAATCCTACGCCGGCGTGTTCCACACCGTGGATCACGTCGAAGGCACGCTCCAGCCGGGCTTCGATTCGCTGGATGCCTTCCTCACGCACATGTGGGCGGTGACGGTGATCGGCGCGCCCAAGAAGGCGGCCGCGCAGGCCATCGAGAACCTGGAAAAGTCCGCCCGCGGCTGGTACGGCGGCGCCGTGGGATTGCTCTCACTGAGCGGCGACATCAACACCGGCATCCTGATCCGCACCGTGCACCTGAGAAACGGGGTGGCCGAATACCCGGTGGGCGCCACGCTGCTCTACGATTCCATTCCGGCCAGCGAAGAGCAGGAAACCCGGCTCAAGGCCACCGGCTTTTTCCGCGCGCTGCGCGGCGCGACGGCGGTCGCGGCCAAACCGGAAGCGCGTGCCGCCGCGGGCCGCGGCATCCGACTGCTGCTCGTGGACAACGACGATTGCTTCATCCACACGCTGGCCAACTACGCGCGGCAGACCGGCGCCGAGGTGGTCACCTATCGGGCGGGCCTGCCGCTGAAACTGATCGGCGAAATCGATCCCAGCTTGATCCTGGTCTCGCCCGGCCCGGGACGCCCGGCGGATTTCGGCGTGCCGCAACTGGTGCGCCATGCGGCGGGCAAGGGCATTCCGGTGTTCGGCGTGTGCCTGGGCCTGCAAGGCATCGTCGAGGCCTTCGGCGGCGAACTGGGCGTACTGGACTACCCCATGCACGGCAAGCCGTCCATGGTCGCGCACTGCAACCGGGGCGTGTTCGAGGGCTTGCCGGAGCGCTTCAAAGTCGGGCGGTATCACTCGCTGTACGCGATAAGAGACAAGCTGCCCGCGTGCCTGGAAATCACGGCGGAATCCGACGACGGCGTCATCATGGGCGTGCGGCATCGCGAGCTGCCCATCGAAGCCGTGCAGTTCCACCCCGAGTCGATGCTCACGCTGGAGGGCGACTGCGGCCTCCGGCTCATGGAAAACGTGGTCAAAACACTCGGACACGCGAAAAAGTACTAAAACCATTCGCGCTTGCGATGGGGAGCAACCAGGACCGATACTGGAATTGAGCCGATGCAATTAAGCGACATACTTTTCCTGGCCGTGTGGGTGATGATGGCTATGTACCTCGGCGGTGGCGACGGCGGCGGACGGCGGGCCCGCGTTCCGGCCGCCTGACTCATGCCCCGGGTCATCGTCATCGGCGGCGGCCTGGCGGGAATGTCGGCCGCGGCGGCGCTGGCCTCGGCCGGCTGGCAGACCGGGCTTTTCGAGTCGCGCCCGTTTCTCGGCGGCCGCGCCACCTCCTACCTTCTGCCGGGCGATGCCGGGCCGCAAGTCATCGACAACTGCCAGCACATCCTCCTGCGCTGCTGCGTGAACCTGCTGGATTTCTATCGCCGCGCGGGGGTCGTGGGCCGCATCCGCTTCCATCGCGAGTTTCATTTCCTGGAGCCCGGCGGGCGCCGTTCGACGCTGCGCGCGGGTGCGCTTCCCGCGCCGCTGCATTTCGCCGGTTCCTTCGCCCGGCTGCGTTTCTTGAGCCTTTCCGACAAGCTCGCGATCGCGCGCGCGCTCGTGGCACTGAAGCGCGAACGCACGCGCCGCGACGACCTGGACCGCATTTCCATGGCCGACTGGCTCGCGGAGAAGCGCCAGCCCGCCGGAGCCGTCGAACGCTTTTGGCGCCCGGTGATCGTCAGCGCCGTCAACGACGTTCCCGAACGCATCGCCGCGCGCTACGGTTTCCTGGTCTTCTGGCTGGGCTTCCTGGCCAGCGCGACAGGCTACGAAATGGGCATTCCCGAAGTGCCTCTGGGAGAACTCTATGCCCGGCTCGATAACGTGAACGTGCGACTTCGCGCGCCAGTGGAAAGTGTAGCGGTGGAAGCGGGCCGGGTGACCGGGCTCGTGGCGGGCGGCGAACTGCACACGGCGGACTGGTACGTACTGGCGGTCCCCTTCGAGCGCGTCCCGGCGCTGGTTCCCGCGCTGGACCTGGACACGAGCGCCTTCGAGCATTCTTCCATCACCGGGATTCACCTGTGGTTCGACCGGCCGGTGACCCGGCTGCCGCACGCCGCGCTGCTCGACCGCACCATCCAGTGGTTCTTCCGGAAGGACGACGGGCGCTATCTGCAACTCGTCGTGAGCGCTTCGCGCGACCTGCTGGCAATGAGCCGGCAGGACGTGATCGCGCTGGCGCTCAAAGAACTCGCCGAGTTCCTGCCCGAGGTTCGCCAGGCGCGACTGGAAACGGCGCACGTGGTCAAGGAAGCCCGCGCCACTTTTTCCGCCCAACCCGGACTGGACGCCGCCCGTCCCGGGCCGCGAACGCCGATCACGAACCTGTTCTTGGCCGGCGATTGGACTCGCACCGGCTGGCCCGCGACCATGGAAGGCGCGGTGCGCAGCGGCTACCTCGCCGCCGAAGCCGCCACGGCGGCAGGCGGCGCGCCGCGGCGGTTTCTGGTGGCGTAAGGGCTGGTCGCGAAACAGCTACGCCAGTTCAGGCGCCCTCGACCCGGAAGACCACCGCGTGCTCGCTGGGCTTTTCGGCGGGCAACCCGACCTTGAGCCCGCCGGCTTCCTGCGTCCATTGGAGCTTGCCCTTGAAGCCGAGCAGGCTGACGTTGCGGATCTTACCCACCTGGTATTGCCCCCCCAGCGCGAGTTCGGGGAACACGACTTCCGGCGCGCCCCAGCCCATGGAGAAGGCGTACAGAACGGCGCCCTTCCGCACATAGCGCACGTCCCGCGGGCCCAGTTCCTTGCGGTTGCGCTCGTTGAACGCCTGGGCCACGTGGTGGTCCGAGGAGCCTTGCCGCGGCGCGGAGGTGTTGCCCGCCAGCGGGCCGCTGCCGAAGGTCTTCCACGGCCGCGTCGCGTAAATCGCTTCGCAGTTGACCGCCATCCACTTGGTGATTTCGTCCAGGATTTTCAACTCCCCGGCGTCCAGCATGCCGTTGGAGGGAAGCGGGAAGTTAAGCAGCAGGTTTCCGTTGCGGCTGACGATGTCCACCAGCATGTCGAGGACGATCTTGGGCGACTTGTAGACCGCTTCCTGGTCGTAGTGCCAGTGGCCGACGCAGGTGTCGGTTTGCCACGGCGCGTCCCAGATCTGGTCCACCACGCCGCGCTCCAGGTCGAGCACGCAGAGGCCCTGCGGGCAATCGGCCTTGCTCTTGTTGGTGTAGACCGTTTCCACGCGCCCGCCGTTCTTCTTAGCGCTCATGTTGTAGAGGTGCGCGGTGAGGCCCAGGCCCCATTCCTCGAAGAAGATCGGTCCGTCGGTGTACAGCAGGTCGGGCTGGTATTGATCCAGCACGTCTTTGATTCGCGCATACCAATGCCGCTTCCACTTCAGCGGCACGTTGGATTCCACCCACGCGCTCTTCGGCGCTTCGTGCGTTTCGTGGTACAGGCTCGCGTACTTCGGGTCCGCGCCGTCGTAGGGCACGCCCTTGTACGCGCCTTCCTTGTCGGCCCCGTGGCTGGTCTGGAACCAGTTGTAGCTCACCCCCAGATGCTCGCTCACGCCGAACTTCAGACCCTGCCGCTGCGCGGCCTTGCGGAACAGGCCGAGGATGTCCTTCTTGGGCCCCATCTTCACCGCGTTCCACGGGTTGTGCCGGGAGTTCCACAGGTCGAAATTGTCGTGATGCACGCCCATGCTCACGAAGTACTTCGCGCCCGCCTTGCGGTAGAGCGCCATCAGCGCCTCGGCGTCGAACTTCTCGGCCTTCCAGGTGGGGATGACGTCCTTGAAGCCGAACTTCGAAGGATGGCCGTACTTCTTCACGTGGTACTTGTACTGCCGGTGCCCTTCGATGTACATGTTGCGCGCGTACCAGTCGCCGAACTCCGGCGCCGACTGGGGCCCCCAGTGCGCCCAGATGCCAAACTTGGCGTCCCGAAACCACTCGGGCGCCCGGTAGGTGCGCAGCGACTCCCGCGTGCCCTGGAAAGGCCCCGGCGTAAACACGGGCTGGTCTTGTCCTCGCGCGGAGGGCAGCGTGGCCAGCGCCCCCGCGATGGTTCCCATGGCACTGCGCCTGGATGGATTCATCTGTGTCTCCTTGTCGCTGCAATGCTATCAACTCCGCCGATGACGGTCAACGCGGCGCGGCGGCGCGGCGGGATTTCAGGATAGACTGGTCGGTGGTTCGGCGAACGGCGCCGGGCAGGGAGGCAATGCGCTTGAAACCTTCGACACTGCGGTCGATCCTGACGGACCTGCATTTCTGGGTTCCCGTAATTGTCCTGGTCCTGGGCACCGGACTCCTGGCGGTGATGCGGTGAGCGCGGTGACGGAACCCGCGCCCCGGCTCTCGAGCAGCACTCTGCACCAACTTGGCGTGGCCTGTGGTTTGGGCGCCGGCGCCTGGCTGGGCGCCGCCGAGGCTCCCACCAAGCTGGTGACCGCCGGCTTCTCTCCCTTCGTGATTTCGGTGGGCATGGTGGCGGGCGTCTTCGTGGCGCGCTGGACCGTGCCGACGCTGCTCAAGGGAACCGGGTATGTCCTCCAGGATCTGCGCGAGAAAATGCATTTGGTGGTCTGGGCCATCCTGGCCGGCATGCTGTGGGCGGTGGCCAACACTCTGACCGTCTTCGCCATCCGCAACGTGGGGCTTTCGATCGCCTTCCCGCTGTGGAACACCAACAGCCTGGTGGGGCTCTTCTGGGGCTGGCTGCTGTTCAACGAACTGCGCGGCGCGGGAGCGAAGCAGTGGGTCAAAGTTCTGGGCGGCGCCGCGGCCATTGTGACCGGCGCGTGCCTGCTGGCCCTGGCCACCGCGCACCAGGCGGAAGGCGCTCCGCAAGGCGCTCTGCTGGGCATTCTGGCGGCGCTGGGCGCCGGCGTGCTTTGGGGCACCATGTACATTCCCTATCGCAAGGCCTACATCAGCGGCATGAACCCGCTCTCGTTCGTCACCGTGTTCACGTTCGGCGAGCTGGGCACGGTCTTCGCGCTGGCGGCGATCTTCCACGGCGGCATGGGCCCGCTGCTGGCGGAATTGAACCGCGCCCGGCCGGTGATGTTCTGGCTCTTCCTGGGCGGGTTTTGCTGGGTGCTCGGCGACCTGTTCCAGCAGTACGCGGCCAAGTACATCGGCATCGGGCGCGGAGTTCCGTTGTCCAATACCAATCAGCTCTGGGGACTGGCCTGGGGCGCCCTGGTCTTCGGCGAACTGGCGGGATTGGGCGCCACCGGCCGGCTGCTGGTGATCGGCGGGTCGCTGGTGATGATCGCGGGCGCGGTGGCCATCAGTTTCGCCGAAGCGCCCGAA
Organism: Acidobacteriota bacterium; assembly: GCA_016213755.1. Taxonomy (GTDB): domain Bacteria; phylum Acidobacteriota; class Terriglobia; order Bryobacterales; family Bryobacteraceae; genus JACQZT01. The sequence goes on from JACQZT010000189.1 coordinate 6,876, forward strand.
TCCGAGCAATCCTCCTGGAAGAAGGCCATGCAGCGGGAGTGCGACCGCTATCACCTGGATCCGGGCCGCGTGACGTCCATCTTGCAGGGCGAGGACCCGCTGGCCAAGGAGGCTCCCGCCCGGCGCTGGTGGGAGTTGGTGATCGTGGCCGGCGCGGTGGCAATGTTCGTCTGGCTCGGCGCCGGCGCCGAAAGGCCTCCCCTCGCGCTGAACCATGCCTGGCTGGCCGTCCTGCTGGCGGCGTCGCTCGTCTTCCTGGTGGCGTGCGGGTGGCTGCTGTGGAAGCGGACGCGCTTTTCCTGATCGCTCAGAAGGTCAAGCGCAGCACCATGACGGTCATGCGCGGGTCGAGCGTCGGGTCCTGATTGAGGAAACCGAAGTTGCTCGAAGTCACGTTCGATCCCGTCAGGCTCTTGAAGTAAGTCGTGTTCAGCGTGTTCATGGTTTCGGCGCGGAATTGCACGCGCACGCGCTCGTGAACCGCCCACTCCTTGGCCAGCGTGAGGTCGAGATTGTTCATGCCGAAGCTGCGCACGTCGGGGAAGCGGGTGGGGAAGTCGCGCAGGGTGTACGGCGCCGGGCCGGCCTGCTTGGGGAACAGCGAGACGTCGAAGAACGGCACGTAGGAGACGTCCCATCGTTTCTGTCCGTACTTGGCGGCCAGTTCGTCCCGCTGGGCGCCGGTCAGCCGGGCGCTCTTGGCCTGGGTTGGCGCCGCGTTGGGGAAAGCCAGCGGCAGGCCGCTGCGCCGGTTGAAGTTGGCCGCCAGGTTCCAGCCGCCGGCGAAGAAGTCGAGCGCGCGATGCAGTCCCGCGCCCCATTTGCGGCCGCGGCCGATGGGGACATCGAGCGATCCCAGAAACGCGAAGTGCTGGGGGGCGTCGTAATCCACCAGGCGCTTCTCCAGCCTGGAGGCGCCGATCATGGCCGGGTTGAAATCCTGGCTGTTGAGGAAGTTCATCCGTTCCAGAGTTTTCGCGACCGTGTAGTGGATGCGGAAGGTCAGTCCCGCGCTGAAGCGTTTGGTCAGGCTGGTTTGCAGGGCATCGTAGCGCTGGCGGCCAAGCGGGACGTTGGAAGCGCTGACGCCGGTGTACTGCGGATACGGCAACAGCAGGTCCTGGCGCGGGATGGTGGCGCCGTTCTTGGCGCCGTTATCCGGCAGCAGGCCGGCCATGGGATTGGGAACCCGTTCGGTGTAGTACGAGGCCGGCTTGTACAACTCGCCCGCCGGAATGGCGTTGTAGTCGCCGCCCAGGGGGAGCTTGCGGGTCTGGTTGCCGACGTAGGAAACATCCGTCACCACGCTCCAGGGCAGTTCGTACTGAAAGCCGAGCGAATACTGGAGGGAGGAGGGCAGCGGACGGTTGAGATACTGGAAGCCCGCCGCCAGGCCCAGGTTGGTCGCCAGCCCCAGGCTGTTGCCGACCGGCTTCAGCAGGCCCTCCGGGAACGGGTTGCTGAGCGTGACGCGGGGCGTCAGGCCGCCGTCGCCGCTGGCGATGATGGCGGTCGGCCGGCTGTAGCCGGTGCTCGGCCCCGCCGCATTCTGTCCCAGGTACACCAGGCCGAGCCCGCCGCGCAGGACGAACTTGTTGGATACCTTATAGGCGGCGCCGATGCGCGGCTGGAAGTTGTTGAGGTCGCGCTGGAACGCCTGACGGTCGTTGCCGCTGGCGCCCGCGTAGACCAGGCCGCCCTTGAGGTTCAGTCCCTGCACCCGGGCCGCGATGGGGCTGGGCTGGTCGAAGGCGAAGCCGCGGATCATGCGGTTGAAACGCTCGGCGGCCGGCGCTTCATAATCCCACCGGAATCCGAGGTTGAGCGTCAGCCGGCGGGTCAGCTTCCAGTCGTCCTGGGCGTAAATGCCGTAGTAGCGCCAACTGACCGCCGGGTTGATGTTGCGGTCCACCGAGCCGCTGGCCGGATTCCCCAGCAGGAAACTGGCGAACTCGTTGCCGGAGTTGGCGTCGGCGCGCTGCGCGTTCTGCTGGGTCCAGGTCCGGTTGAACGTGTAGTTGCCGCTGGCGTAACCGGGCCCGATGTTGTTCTGGTTGTAGAGGCGAAACTCGGCGCCGATTTTCATGACGTGCTTGCCGCGGATCCAGTTGGCGTTGGGCTGCACGCTCCAGGAATCGCTGATGTCGCTGGAAGCCGGCGAAGTGCCGAGCTCCGAGTAGGCGCCCAGGTTAAAGCGCGGGAACTGGAGCGCATCGAACTGCGCCACCAGGGACTCGGCGAATCCCAGCTTGCGCGGGTCGTAACCGATGCCGTAAATGTTGCCGCCGAAATTCTCGGTGCGGGCCAGTCCGGCGCGGAGGTTGAGGACCAGCGCGGGGGTGACGGTGCTGGTCCAGTCCGCCGAATAGCTGATGGCGCGCCGTGTGGACGGCGCCTCGCTGGAAGGTTCGGCTTCGTTGGTGCCCCACACCACTCGGGAGAAGTTCTCCCAGGGCGTTTCGCCCCGCCGGAAGAAGACCGTGTTCCTGGCGTTGATCCGGTAGTCGAGCTTGCCGACCCACTGGTTATACGCGTTCTTGGAGGGCGAAACGTTGATGTAGTTGTTCAGCAGCGCGCCGGTCTCCCCAGGGGCATTGGGTTGCGGATAGAACCCGGCCACTTTCGCGGCAATGGGGTTGATGCGCGAATTCGGGATGCGGTTGCCGGCAAACGGCTGGCGCAGACCGGTGGCGCGATCCGTGGTGAGGGGGTCGAAAACCGTAACCGGCTGGTTGTTGGCGCCTCTGAGGCGCGAGAAGTCGCCGGTCAACTGTTCGGCTTGCGGCAGGGTGCGCACCTGGGTGGATGGGTTGCGCTCCCGCAGGCCTTCCCACGAGATCAGGAAGAACATCCGGTTGCGGCCGTCGAACAGCTTGGGGATGTAGACCGGCCCGTCCACCTCGAAGCCGAAAGTGTTGTTCCGGAACTTCTTGGCCGGCACGCTGGCGTTGGGGTTGGCGGCCAGAAGCTCGCCCACCGCCTTGTTGCGCGACCAGCCGTTGGCGATGAAGTTCTCGTGCTTCAGATGTTCGTACAGCGCGCCGTGCAGGAGATTGGTCCCCGTCTTGGTGCCGAAGACGTTGACGCCGCCGCCGGTGCGGGCGTACTGCGCGTCGTACACGTTGGTCTGCACGGATACTTCCGCCAGCGTGTCCAGGGCGGGAATGAAATTCACCCCGCGGCTGGGGCGGGTGTCAGTGACGCCGTCGATCACGGTTTCGTTCTCGCCCGAACGCCCGCCGCTGATGGACACGCCGCCCACCTGCCCGTAGGCATACAGTTCCGCCGATCCCCAATACCCGGTCTTCTCGACGCCCGGCAGCGCGTGCGTCAGCAAGAACGGGTTTCGCCCGTTGTTGGGCGCCTTCTCGATGATGGTGCGCTCGATGGTGGCGATGCGCACCGCGCTCTCGGTTTGCAGTTCGGATACCGCGCCCGTGACCGTGATGCTCTCGCTCAGGGCACCCACCTCCAGCACCACGTCCAGCGCCGCGCGGTCGGAGAGCATCAGCCGAATGCCCTCCCGAACGGATTTCCGGAAGCCGGCCCGTTCGACCGTGACGCTGTAATCGCCCGGCTGAAGGAAGTTCACCAGGTACCGGCCGGCGTCGTTGGTCGTCGCCTCATAGGTCAGGTTGGAAGCCTGATGCCGGGCGACGATCTTGGCGCCCGGAACCGGCGCGCCGCTCGAATCGAGAACCCCGCCGGAAATCGAAGCCCGAAACTCTTGTGTCCAAACCGCGGGCACAAGCAAAAGAACGGCACACAGGCAACTCAAGCGAGAATGCATGGCCGCCTCCCCTTTACGGGGGAGTGTATCATACCTCGTCGAGCCGCACCGGCCGGCGTTCGTCGTAGGATTTGCGCGCGGCCAGGCCCATCACCACCGGGATGCGCCCGTCGATGCCGGTGACCGGCGTGGGCTTGTCTTCCAGCACCGCCGCCACGAATGCGCGCAGTTCGCTGGCGAAGCTCTCGGTGTAGCGGTCCATGAAGAAGTTGAGCGGCAGGTCCCGCCGCACCTCGGTGGCGGTGCTGATCTGCGCCTGGTTGGGATAGCAGTTGGCGGTGGCGATGGACCCCTGGCTGCCCAGAATCTCCACCCGCTGATCGTAGCCGTAGACCGCCTTGCGGCTGTTGTCGATGGTGCCAATGACGCCGTTCTTGAATTGCAGCACGACGAGCGCCGTGTCCAGGTCGCCGGCTTTGCCGATCTCGGGGTCCACCATCACGCCGGCCGCGGTGTAGATCTCCTCCACTTCGTCGCCGATGAGGAAGCGCGCCATGTCGAAGTCGTGGATGGTCATGTCCAGGAAAATGCCCCCAGAGACTTTGACGTAGGAAACCGGCGGAGGGGCCGGGTCGCGGCTGACGATGTGCATCAGGTGCGGCGCGCCGATCTCACCGCTTTCCACCGCCTTGCGCACGCGCGCGAAATTCGGGTCGAAGCGCCGGTTGAAGCCGATCTGCAACTTGACGCCGGTCTCCTTCACCGCCGCCAGCGCGCGGTCGATCTTGGCCAGGCTGTGGTCGATGGGTTTCTCGCAGAAGATGTGCTTGCCCGCCCGCGCCGCTTCCACCACCAGGTCCGCGTGCGTGCCGGTGGAGGAGCAGATCAGCACCGCGCCAATCTTCGGGTCGGCTAAAATCGCGCCGCTGCTTTCAGCCACCTGGGGGATGCCGCAGCGCGCCGCCACGGCTTCGGCGGCCTCGCGGTTGAGGTCGGTAATCGCCACCGGCACGGCTTCCGGCAGCCGGAAGGCGATGGTTTCAGCGTGCACCTTTCCGATGCGTCCGGCGCCGATGATTCCAACATGAAGTTTCTTATCAGGCATAATGTTCCTCGATCGACCGCAAGTATTCGCGATTCCGCCGCGCGCTTTCCTTGGGCGCGCCCATTCCCGGCAGAACGTCCTGCTCCACCAGCGTGTAGCCCTCGTAGCCGGCGGCTTTCAGCCAGCGCAGTACCGCCGGGAAATCCACGCAGCCTTTCCC
>JACQZT010000191.1 GCA_016213755.1 Acidobacteriota bacterium
GAGCGGCAGGGCGTGGACTGGGATTTGTACGCGAAGACCTATGACGGCCGCGCCTGGTCGGCGAGACGCAAGATTACCTCCGGGAATCAGCCCAACATGTTTCACCGGCTGGTGGCGGACCGCTCCGGCGCTCTGCACCTGGTGTGGGTGGGCTACCTGAACGGCGAGTCCCGCGTGTACTGGAGCAAGCTGAGCGGAGAGGCGTGGCCGGCGCCGGCCGACATTAGCGGCGCGAGCGCGTGGTCGCCCGACGCAGCCTTCGATTCGAAGGGGAATATGTACGTCGTCTGGGACAGCTACCGCGCGGGCAACTACGACATCTTCCTGCGCCCGGTCGCTCCCGACGGAACGCCCGGCCCGGTCGAGCAGGTGACGAAATCGCCGCGCTTCCAGGCCCACCCGAGCGTGGCCATCGACAAGCAGGACCGGGTGTGGGTGGCGTGGGACGAATCCGGCGCCAATTGGGGCAAGGATTGGAACCACGACGACACCTGGCGCGGCACGGTGCTGTACGCCGACCGCCGGCCCCGCGTCGCCGTGCGGGAAGACGGCGTCTGGAAGCAGCCCGAAGCGGACATCCTGTCCGCGGCGCCGCGCCGCTACAATCGCTACATCCAGTTTCCGCGCCTGGTCGCCGATGCGAACGGCCGGGTCTGGGCGTCGCTCCAGGTGCGGACCTTCTGCGGTCCCAACCGGGCCGATTTCTGGGCCGCCGCCGGCCGCTGGGAGCGCTTCCTGACCAGCTACGAAGGAGACCGCTGGACGCCCTGGATGCCGGTTCCCGAAACCAGTTCGCGCCCGGAGGGACCATTCCATCTCGCCGCCGGCCCGCGCGGCCTGTGGATGGCGTGGGCGAACGATAATCGGCCAGCGGTGAATGCCCCCGCGGGCGGAGCCGCCGGAGGGGGGAAGGGCGGCAAGAAAGCCGCAGCGGCGCCCGTTCGCCGCCGTGCGGCCATCTATGAAGTGGACGTGGCCGGCTTCGAGACCGCCGCCGCCACCGCGCCTCCGCCGGTGCTCGCGGGGTTTGCGGAACCTCCCACGAACCCGCCCACGGTGCACCGCAACGAACCGGCCGACGTGAGCCGAATGCGGGCCTATCGCTCCTCGCTCGACGGCGCGCCGCTGCGCATCCTGCGCGGCGATTTCCATCGCCACACGGAGATTTCGCAGGACGGCCCCGGCGACGGGTCGGTCGAGGACCTGTTCCGCTATAACCTGGACGCGGCCCAGATGGACACCGGCATCATCACCGACCACAACGCCGGCGGGGATAACGAATACTGCTGGTGGCGCACCGAAAAGGCCCACGACCTGTTCCACATCCGCGGCCGCTTCACGCCGCTGTTCGGCTACGAGCGCAGCGTGCCCTATCCCAACGGGCACCGCAACGTGGTGTTCCCCCAGCGCGGCGTCCGCACCCTTCCCATCACTCGCGAAGAGCAGCAGGGGGCGGTGAACACGGGACCGATTCTCTACCCGTATTTGAAGCAGAACCGCGGCGTGTGCATGTTGCACTCGCTGGCCACCGACCAGGGCAGCGACTATCGCGACAACGACCCCGAGGTCGAACCGCTGGTGGAAATCTACCAGGGCTACCACGCCAATTACGAATACGAAGGAGCGCCGCGCGGCGAGAGTGAGGGTTATGTGGCCTCCGTGCACGGGCGTTTCCAGCCCCCGGGGTTTTACTGGAACGCGCTGGCGAAAGGCTACAAGCTGGGCGTCGAATCCAGTTCCGACCACATCTCCACCCACTCCTCATACACCATGATTTACACGCCCTCGACGGAGCGTGCGGACATCGTGGAGAGCATGCGCAAGAGGCACGCCTACGGCGCCACGGATAACATCGTGCTCGACTTCCGTGCCGCCGCCGGCGGCCGCACCTGCATGATGGGCGACGCCTTTCAGGCGGCAGCCGCGCCCCGGTTCATGGTCGACGTTCGCGGGACGGACAAGATCCAGTCCGTGGAAATCGTTAAGGACGCCAAGTTCGTCTACCGCACGGAAACCGCGCAGTTCACCTGGGTGGACAACACTCCCAGTCCGGGAACCAGTTGGTACTACGTCCGCGTCACCCAAATGGATCGCAACCTGGCCTGGTCCAGCCCCATCTGGGTCACCTACGCAAAGTAGAGTTTCGGGGCAGGCTACGAAACTCGGAAATGGTTATCCTGGTTGACACGGAGGTTCACATGCGTAAAACGACTTCTCTGACCTTATTCCTGGTCTTCTGTGTCGGGCTGTTGGCTCAAAACTCGGGCATACAGGGCGTAGTGACCGATGCCACCGGGGCTTCGGTGCCGGACGTAACGGTTACGGTCACCAACGTGGGAACAGGCGTGGCGGCAACTCTGCGCACCAACGAACGCGGCTTCTATTCCGCGCCGTTCCTGCCCAGCGGGATTTATAAGGTCGCCGCGGAGAAGGCGGCGTTTAGCCCGGTGTCGCGCGACAACCTGACGCTGAACGTCGATCAAATCGCACGCGTGGACTTCTCCTTGAAGATCGGCACGGTGGCTGAAACCATCGAGGTGACCGCCGCCGCCGCGCTGCTCGAATCCGAAACCACCAGCATGGGCCAGGTGATCGATCAGAAACGCGTCGTCGAGATGCCGCTGAACCTGCGCAATTACCTGGAGCTGGCGAAACTCTCCGCCGGCGTGCTTCCGGCGCGGGCGCTCACGAGCGGGGCCCGCACGGCGGGCGAAGACAACACCGAAGGCGGATTCATCGCGCTGGGACAGCGGGCCTACCAGACCAACGTGCTGCTCGACGGGGTGGACAACAGCTCGCGCGCCTCCGGCGGTCCGCTCGGCTTCCAGTCCCAGGCCACCAAGCCGCCGGTGGACGCGGTTGCCGAGTTCAAAGTGGTCACCAACAATAACTCGGCGGAGTACGGCTACCGCATGGGCGGGAAGGTGGTGGTCTCCACCAAGAGCGGGACCAACGAATTGCACGGCACGCTCTACGAATTCCTGCGCAACGAGAGGTTCGACGGGACCAACTTCTTCGCCAACCGTTCCGGGTCCAAGAAACCCACGCTGCGGCAGAACCAGTTTGGCGGCACCGCCGGCGGTCCGGTCGTCAAGAACCGCACGTTCTTCTTCTTCAGTTACCAGGGCACTCGCATCCGGCGGGGGCAGAGCTTCGTTTCGACCGTCCCCAGCATGGACGCGCGCGGCGGCGACGTGTCCAAGGAAGGGCTCAACCGCAACCGGGTCTACGATCCGCTGACCACCACCGGGAGCGGGACCGCGGCCCTGCGCCAGCCTTTTCCCGGCAATCGCGTGCCGGCCGCCCGGTTCGACCCGGTGACCAAGCCGATTATCGATCTCTACCCCCTTCCGAACATCGCCGGGCGGGATTACCAGCCCAACAACTACTTCTTCGCGCCGTCCGACGTGGACACCTCCAACCAGTACGACATCAAGATCGATCACAATTTCACGGACCGCGACCGCACCTATTACCGCTACTCCATCCGCCGCGATACGAAACTCCAGAACGGCCCCTTGCCGCTGTCGGCGTTCGGGGGCGGGCTGGGACAGACCGTCTTCCTGCCTTCCGACAACCTCATGGGAAGCTGGACGCGGACCCTCACCCCCTCGCTTTACAACGAAGCGCGGTTTGGCTACACGCACTACCCGACCCGCTTCGACATCCTCGAGACGCAGAACATGAACACCAAGTTCGGGGTGAAGGGCGCCCCGGGCGATACGTTCAAGGACGGGCAGGACCACGGGCTGGCGCGTTTCAACGTGAGCGGGTACAACGAAATCGGCTCGCGGAGTTTCTGGCCCAACCGCAATTTCCTGGAGAACCTCCAGTTCAACGACAACCTGCTGTGGCAGCGCGGAAATCATACCGTCAAAACTGGCGTGGAGATGCGCCGGAGCGACATCTTCCGCGAAGCGCAGCGGTTCCGGCGCGGCCTGTTCAACTTCAACAAAGTGTTCACCGCGGAGGCGCCCAACAACGCCGCCAGTCGCACGGCTACCGGCAACGGACTGGCGGATATGCTGCTGGGCTGGTCGAGCGGAACCACCGTCGGCAACCAGTTGAGCGAGGACGCCATCGCGCCTTACTGGGGCTTGTACTTCCAGGACGACTGGAAACTGTCCCGCCGTCTCACCATCAACGCCGGGCTGCGCTGGGAGTTGTTCCAGTCGCCCTACTTTCCCCAGGGCGTGGAGATCGGCCGGCTGGGCGTAAGCCGGTATCTGACCGAGTTCAACGTGGCGCGCACCGACGCGCGCTACGAAACTTTCGACCGGCCCAAGACCGGGCGGGATTGCGGCTGCAAGGAGGACTACAACAACTTCGCCCCGCGGCTCGGAATTGCATTCAAACTGACCGAGAAGACCGTGATCCGGGCGGGCGCGGGGATGTTCTACGGCGAGGCGGATTACCTCACCAGCGAGAGCGCCCGGTGGATTAACCAGACCCCCGATTTCACCGAGGTGGTCGCCACCACCAATAACATCGTGCCCGCGGCCATCGTGCGGGACGGCTTCACGCCGGTCACGCTGCCGGCCAAGGCGCCGGTGCCGGGGACCAATCTAGAGGTCAGCCGCGAGGAGTATCCCAACCAGTACGCATCGCAGTGGTTCTTTGATCTCCAACGCGAACTCCCCGGCGACATTCTTTTTGGTCTCGGGTACCAGGGCGCCAAGTCGACGCATCTTTACGAAGGGCGAAACATCAATAACGGCGGTCCGCATCCCACTATTCCCGCCAATCAACGGCGCGTGCGTCCCACCTGGAACAGCATCACCCTGCGGGACCCCGGTTTCAACTCGAGCTATAACGCGCTGGTAGCGAAGGCGGAGAAGCGCTTCTCGAAGGGACTCACGTTCATCGCCTCGTACACCTGGTCGCACAACATCGATCAGAACAACGAATCGCTCGACCAGGGTCTGGCCGGGGTGGCCAACCCGTACAACTACCGGGCGGAGCGGGGGAACTCGGGGCTCGACCGGCGGCACAGCCTGGTGAGCAGCTTCACCTTTGAGTTGCCCTTCGGCCGCGGCCGGAGGATGGGAGCCGGCTGGAACCCGGCGCTGGAGGCCCTGCTGGGCGGGTGGCAGTTGGGCGGCATCCTCTCGCTGCGCACCGGGATTCCCTTCTCGGTGAGCTACCCGGGGGATACGCAAAACAGCGGGACCGCCAACCGCGGGGACCGCATCGGCACCGGCACGCTCGGCAATCCCACCATTGACAAATGGTTCGACGAGACGGCCTTCGTCGCCGCCGCGCCGGGCGTGTACGGCAATACCGGCCGCAACGTGCTGTACGGGCCGGGCGCGCGGAACTTCGATTTCATCCTGGGGAAGCGCTTCCGGCTGCCGTGGGAGAAGCACGCGCTGCAATTCCGCTTCGAGTCGTTCAACTTCACCAACACGCCCACGTTCGGGCAGCCGAGCGGCGGGCTGCGGGGCCAAGCCACGGCGACGATCAATCAGGCCGACGAGCCCCGTCGCATCCAGTTCGCGCTGAAGTACACGTTTTGACCGCTCCCTAAGGAGCCGTCCTGCGGGCCGCGCGCGCCTCTTTCATGATCGGCCCGTAAACCTCCTTGTCGAAGGGCGGGCAGCCGGTGGGGAACTGCCCCAGCGGGTGGTTCTTCTGGCGCATGAGGAAGGTGCAATAGGTCAGCGTCTTGCACACCCGCCGTTCGTCGAGTTCGCCCAGGGCCAGCGCGTCGGCGGCGTAGTCGGGATAGGCCAGCACGCCGCGGCCCAGGCCCATCACGCGGATGGCGCCTTGCTCGATGTTCCACGCTCCGGCGTTGATGGCGTATTTCTGCAGCCAGCTATAGCCGGTGCCCACCATGGCAAGGTCCGGGAAGGCGCGCTGGAGCTCGCCCGCGATGCGGAAATGACGGTCGACGCCCAGGAGCGGATGTTCGGGCTGCTCGTAATTGCCCTCGTCGGGCACCTCGAAGGGGCGCCCTATGTGCGGGTTGGCATAGGGCGAGCCGGCCGAGACGTTCAGCAGCTCAATGCCCCACTCCCGGAACCAGGCGATGGCCTGCTTCACCTCGCTCAGGTCCTCGCGCAGAGGATCGTGGGGATCGACGCCGAAGCCCCAGGGGTAGGGCAGCGGATAGTCCATCGGCCGGCCCACGCCGGTTTCGGGATCGCGCTCGTAGGGGACCGAATCGAAGCAGCCCAGACGCATGCAGGGCGTCAGCCGGGCGCCGAATTTCGCGCGGATCTTGCCCAGCACGTTGCGCATGAAGCGGGTGCGGTCTTCGAGCGGCCCGCCGTAGCGCCCCTCGCGGGTCTTGGCGCCGATCAGCTCGGCCAGCAGGTAGCCGTGCGTAACCTTCAGGTCGAAGGCGCGAAAGCCCGCCGACAGGGCCAGCCCGGCAGCCTCGACGTACTGGTCTTCCAGTCGCTCCAGCTCGTCGTCGGCGATCACTGGATAGTCCGGCGGGGTGCCGGTCTTGCGGTCGAGGAGCGGGTGGTGATAGGCCAGGATGCGGCGCGGGTGGCTGTAGCGGCCCGAGTGCGTGAGCTGCACTGGGATCAGCAGATCGTCCGCCGAGCCCCAGCGCTCGCGGTGCACGCGCAGCATGGTGTCCACCAGGCGCGCGAAGTCGTCCGCCGTAACGCGGTTAATCCACACCTGCCGCGGGTTGGCGCGGCCCTCCTCGCACACCGCGGTGGCCTCGAACCAGATCAGCTTGGCGCCGCCGGCGGCCAGGCGCTGGTAGCGCCGCCAGGTGAGCTCGTCCGGGCGTCCGTCCGGCGTGGCGTCGCAGCCCTCCATGGGATGGGTGGCCAGCGAGTTTCCCAGCGTGAAGGAGCGCAAGGCCACCTTGCGGCCCAGCGCCGCCTTCACTTGCTCCGGGTCCGCTTCCAGCCGGACGTGCGCGGCGCCGAGCCGGTCAGCGCTGTGTTCGAGGTCCTCCAGCGTCCTGTAAGTGAAGTGCCTCAACTTCCTTCTCTTTCCTGGGCAGCAGCGCGATGCACACCGCGCTCATCAGGGCCACCACGAAGACCACCCCCATGGCATAAACGTAACTGCCGAAGTTTTCCCGCAGCAGCGATACAAAGTACGGAAACCAGGTCTGCGCGATGGTGTTCACCGGCAGGATGATGGCCATGCAGCGCGCCAGCGAGTTCACTCCGAACTGCTCGGCGGCCATTAACGGGATGAGCATGTAGTCGGCGCCCATGGCGAAGCCGAACAGCAGGGCGAAGACCCAGGGCGTGGCGGGCGGCGTCACGGTCATCAGCAGCAGCGGGATGGTCAGCGCGGACAGGAAGTAGCTGATGGTCATGACCCACTTCTTATTGAACTTGTCCGAGAAGGCGCCGATCAGAAGCCGGCCGCCGATGCTGGACGCCAGAATGATCATCGAGGCGGCACGCCAGGTGGAGTTGAGCATCTTCTGGAGCCAGTCCAGCAATTCCTTCAGCGCCTGGAGCACGCCGTTGTGCTCCGCTTCGGGCACGCCTTGAGACAGGGCCAGGGCGCGGAATTCCTCGGGGTTCTTGGACACGCGGGCCAGTTCCGGCTGGCGGATGCCGGTGGCGGCGATGTGGGGACCCAACTGCTTCAGGTTCTCGACGGTCTGGTTGGCGGCCGGGTCGATCAGGCCACCTTTGGCCGCCAGGGCGCGGGCCCGCGCGGGGTTCTTCGCGTTGGCGTCGAGCTGGTCCTGGAAGACGAACTTCATGTGGAAGTTCACCGCGCCGATGGAGCCGATGGAGCAGGCGCTGCCCGCCACCAGCAGCCAGAAGGAATAACGGCGTGCCAGCGCCTTGTAGGTGTGCGAGGCGACCAGGATCTCGGCCGGCGGGGTGGCGGCGCCGTCCGGGTACTGCCCCTTCTCGGCCGGTTTGTCCCGCAGCACGAAGATGGCCAGCGGCCAGGCCAGCAGCAGCAGTCCGCCCATCACCATGAGGGCCTGGCCGGGAGTGAGGTTCTCGGTCAGGGGCTTCACCATGAACGAGCCCAGGAACCCGATCAAGCCCACGCCGACATAGAGCACGCCCATGGCCTTGCCGCGGTTCTTGCGGAACCACTGCGAAACAATGATCTGGTGCGGAATGGGCCCGGAGAGGATGTAGCCCACCGTGTAGAGGAACCACAGACCCCAGTAAATGTAAATGCTGCCGCCCATGTTGCCGAAGCCCAGGAAGGCCAGGCAGGTCAGCCCCGTGCCCACCAGGATCAGCTTGCGCGGGCTGAAACGGGGGATGACGATGGGACCGATCCAAATGGTCAGGATCGCGGCCAGCGGGAAGCCGAAGGTGATCTGGGCCTTGCTCCATCCGTAGGTCTTCTCGAAGTAGTCGTAGAAGAACGAAATGTTGTAGTAGGGCAAACCGACAGACAGGCCGAAGGTGAGAAAGGCGGCCGCCGTGACCCACCAGCCGTAGAAGGATTTTTTCATTCCGGTTCGGTCTCCTTGTGAGAGGTAACCTACCCTTATATCACAGCCTGCTAGAATAGAAGCAGAAAGCCTTCGATGTCCGCCCACACAGACCCCTCCCGTCTCTCTCTGCGGGAATTCGCCGAGCGGTTCCAGGATCAAATGGTCCCGCTGACCAACACGTTTTCCTATTTCGCCCTGGCCGTCGTGCTGGGCGAGGACGACGTGCGCGAATACCTCGACGAGCCTATCGCCGCCCTGCCGCCGGCCATCGCGGCCGCCCTCCCTAAAGTGTCCCTGGTCCTGGCGCCGCACGTCGAACGGGCCAACGGAAAAGAAAAAACAGCCCCGGATTACATCTCCGTCGACAAGCCGGCGGAAGGGCGCTCGCGTTTCTCAACGGCTCTCGATCTGGCCGGCAAAGCGGTGCTCCTGGCCTTTGGCATCAAAGACCAAGACGTGGCCGACTATCACTACTCCTTCTACCAGGAGGTGGCCGAGCTGATGGCCGGCCGCTGGAGCGAGGAGCAGCAGTCGCAGTACTTCAGCCTGCTGCGCGAGGAGCTGAGCGCCAACATCCACGGCGAGGTGGACGAGGCCAGTTGGCACCTCAAGCAGGCCCTGCTGCGCCGGCAGACCAACGTGCGGCGCGAAACCAAGGCCTTTCGCGAGTACGCGCGCCAGTCCTTCGTGGACACGCTGACCCTGTACCTGCACGGCATCTGCTGCGACATCGACGTGGACACCGGCCCGCGGCAGCTTCCCAGCCGCTGCCTGCGCCGCCGGCTGGTGCTGGTGGAATCGCTGTTCCCGCCCCCAACCGGCTACGCCGTCTTCCCCGAAGAGCTGGGCTCTCCGCCGCCGGACTCGCACGCGTAAGCTCAAGCCCTCCGCTCCCCGGCCGATAAGCCCGGCAGGAGGCGCGGATGCGGCGTTCTGTCCCGTTGAGTCTGATCCTGGGCGCACTCGGCTGGGCCGCCGCCGGGCGCGCTCAGACGCTGCCCGCCGCGGCCTTCGGCGTCACTCCGGCGAGCCTTTCATTCACCTACCAGATCGGGACCGCCACCCTGCCGGCGGCTCAAACCGTGCAGGTCAAAAGCAGCGCTTCCGCCGCGGCGCTGGACTTCACAGTCACCTCGCCGCCCTCGGCGCCCTGGCTGATCGTCACTCCCGCCGCGGGCAAGACCGGCACGGCGATCGGCGTGCGCGTGAATCCCACTTCGCTGCTGGCGGGCGCCTACGCGGCCGAGCTGCGCGTGAACGCGGCGGGCGTTCCGGACCCGGCCCTGGTGAGCGTGGTGCTGGTGATCAAGAATCCGCCTCCGACCATGGCCGCCGCGCCGGGCGCTCTGACCTTCCAATACACCACCGACCAGTCCGCGCCGCCGGCCGCGCAAACGGTGGCTGTCTCCACCGACGGCGAGCCGCTGTCGTTCACCGCGGCGGTGAGCGGCGCCGCGTGGCTTTCGGTGACCCCCGCGCTGGGCATTGCCGTCTCGGGCAGTCCGGTGGCACTCACCGTCTCGGTGGCTACCGAGGGAGCGCTGCCGGGGGCCTACAGCGGGAAGATCACACTGACCTCCACCAATGCCGCTAACAAGTCCATCGCCCTTACCGTTGCGCTCAACGTCGCGCCCGGCCGGGCCGTGGTGACCGCGCTCTGGCCCAGCGCGGCGCCGGCCGGCGCGGGCGATCAGACCGTGACCCTGCGCGGCGCGCACCTGTTCAAAACCAGCGTCGTGCGCGGCGGCACGGCCACCCTGGCCACCACCTGGATCAGCACCGGCGTGCTGCTGGCGGTGATCCCCAAGGCCTCGCTGGCCGCTCAGGGCGTGCTGGAGATCGTGGTCACCAATGCTCCGCAAGCCGGATCCAGCCCGCTCGTGTTCCAGGTTACCGCGCCCGGACCGATCGTCCAGAGCGTGGTCAACGCCGCCAGTTTCGCCGGCGGAGGCGCCCGGCCGCAGCTCGCGCCCGGAGAGATCGTGTCCATTTTCGGCTCCGGCCTGGGGCCCGCGGTGCTGGTGCAGGCCGTGCCGGCGGCCGGAGCGTTTCCGGCTTCGGTCGGAGCGCCGCCCACTATCGTCGAGTTCGAACTGGGGCCGGGCGTGTGGACTCCGGCGCCCATCATCTTCGCGCAGGCCAACCAGATCAACGCCGTGGCCCCGTTTGCCATGACTCCGTCGCGGACGATGAACCTGCGCGTCACCTGCAACAGCATCGTCTCGGCCCCGCTGGCCTTCGACTCGGTGGCGGCCCATCCGGGACTGTTCACCATCGACTCCTCCGGCCGCGGGCAGGCGGCCGCGCTGAACTACGACGCGGTCAAGAACGTCTACTCCTTGAACTCGGCCTCCAACCCGGTCCCCAAGGGCGGAACCATCGTGCTGTTCGGGACCGGCGGAGGCGTCACCAATCCCCTGCCCTCGCCCGAAGGCCAGATCGTTCCCCTCTCCAGCCCGGTTCCGACTGTCGCCGGCGCGGTATCGCTCACCATCGGCGGCGACGGCGCCACCCTGCAATCGGCCACCGCCGTGCCCGGCTCCATCGCCGGGCTGATGCAGTTGA
The DNA here is from genome assembly GCA_016213755.1 of Acidobacteriota bacterium. Classification (GTDB taxonomy): domain Bacteria; phylum Acidobacteriota; class Terriglobia; order Bryobacterales; family Bryobacteraceae; genus JACQZT01. The sequence goes on from JACQZT010000191.1 coordinate 10,961, forward strand.
ACGTCACCGTGCCCGCCTCGATCAAGGCCGGCAAAGACCTTCCCGTGGTGCTCGGCATCGGCGGCCAGGCCAGCCCGGCCCACGCCACCATCGCCGTCAAGTGAAAACCGGAAAACCCGGAACCCGGGCCTGCAAGAATGATGGAGAATTGGAGGCGCGGGGCGGAATCGAACCGCCGAATAAAGGTTTTGCAGACCTCGAACGTGTGTCTGCAACTGCCATCATTTCAGTGAATTCTGCGAGCCAGAACGGTGCCGGTCCGGTTTCCGTCCGGTCGGCTTGCTCATGTGACGCACTCCGGGCCGCGCTACGCGGCAACGAGCGCTTGCCAGCAAATGCCCGGGGAACGTCAGTGCCGGTCGAGTACGGCTGGCCTCGCCGATGCTGTCCTCCTGCACACCGCGGAGAACTGTGCGTGGTCCCGCATGGTACACTCGACCAGACGGGAGTGTTAAGCGGGTGCGACGGTGGAAACTGGCTGAAGCCCATCTAGTGCTCGCCACTGCCGCGCTGAAGCGGGAGCGTTAAGCGTACATGACGGCGGATACCGGCTGAGGCCCGTCTAGTGTTCGCCGCTCCCGCAGAAGCGAAAACGCTCGTGAGCACTTGGTGCCGCGGCCGAGTGGCCAGTGTGACGCTTCGGGCCGGCTGGCGCGAGCGCCGAAGCGCGCGGTCAGTTGGAGCGCTTCGCGCAGCCTTGACCGCTCCGGGGGAGCGCCACACACCGTGCGATCCGAGGATCCTACCACGTCAACCCGTTCCTCGCTGTAAAAAGGACCATGGACTTCACCGATATGGTGTAAGATGGTGAAGACCGTAAAGGATACCGCCAAGATGAAGGCGAAAAAGGGAGATGGGAAGAAGATGAAGGCCCAAAGCACAGCGGCGGTGCGCGCGTCGATCAGTTTTCCACCTGAGGTTTACGAGACTCTCGAAATCATCGCCAAGGAGAAGAAGGTTTCGCTGGCCTGTGTGGTCCGGGAAGCAGCCGAAAAGTACATCGGAGAGAAGTGGCCATTGTTCGGGAAGCAAGAATGAGGTCAGCCGTGCAAAGAAAAGAGATCTGGTCTTTCTTCACGGGAGCGATGGGCCTTGACCTTGGCCTGGAAGGGGCAGGGCTGGTGCCGACGTTGGCGAATGAGATCAACCGTCACTGTTGCGAAACCATCCGGCGTAACAGACCTGAGCTGACGCTGGTTGAAGAGGACATCTTGAATCTCTCGGCGCGCCGCCTGCGTGAGACGCGGCGTTTCGATGGCGATGTCCA
>JACQZT010000190.1 GCA_016213755.1 Acidobacteriota bacterium
AGCCGGCGGGAATCCGCTCGGCGCGCGCCGGTGCGGCCGCGGCCGATGCCGCCGCCGGAACCGCGCTAAGAAATGACCTGCGATTCATTCTGTTGTTCATAGCTTCTCCTTTGGTTTCTGCTTACGGGCCCCCGCGCCTGGCGGGGAGCTGATCCGAGTCCGTTCCACCAGCTCACGGATCTTCCGGACAATGGTTTCCTCGATCGACGGCGCGAAGGGTCCGGGCAGCCTGGCCCCGGCCATGGCGCCGCCGCCTTCGTAACTACCTTCCTGAAGCACCCGCAGCGAAGGGATGTAGGCGAACACATCATTGCTGTAGCCGGCCAGCCAGAGCGTCTCCGGATCGAGCTCCTTCTTCAACCGTACCGCGTAATCCACGACCACCTCGCCGGCCAGGGCGAGCAAGGTCAAACCCCGGCCAAACTGCCAAGCCTGTATTGGGTAAGGATACTCCGCCGGCAGGCGTTCATTGCGGTCCATCATCTTAAGCGCTTCCTGGGCGTGCTTACGGAAATCGTCGTTGCTGATTTTCAGGAATTCCTGCACCTGCCGCCCCGCGTCCGTGTTCTTGCCCCGCGCCCGGGCCTCGAATTCCTCCCGGCTGGGTGTCGGGGCAAAGGCCAAGGGGAACACCGTGTAAGCTGGGGTCAGAGGACCATTCACCGGCTTCATCGAATCGCTCAGAGTTTTCTCGACCGCGCCCGCCAGCATTCCGCCATACTTGCGGGCCAGTTCCACGGTGCCGCGAGGATGGGTGGTGGAATCGCCGCCGAAACCCTGCACAAACAGCGCCGCCGCGCCTGGGTGCCGCTGCTCCAGTTCCTCCTGGGCGAAACCCGCGTAGTCCCCGCTGAGCAGGAAGTTGTCGGCCATCAGGCACGAAGGATGACAGGCATAACCGAACACCACGCCCAGCAGTTGCCCACGCTCGGATTCAACTCGCAGTACCGGGACATCGTGATCCACCGGCCCTTCCGGATCGGGCCGGAAGGAGACCACGCCCTTGTCCGTCTTAAGCCGCCGGTTCACGGAGAAATCCGTTGTGCCGCGTCCGAAAGCGAGCCGCGCCGGCCGCAGATCCTTGAGCGCGGCCCCGATGAGCGCGACCACCTGGTCCTCCAACTCGCGCGTGTACTCCTCGACATCACGCGACTGTTCCGGGCTCAACTGCCCCAGGCTCCAAATCAGAAGCGGGTTGGCCAGCAAAACGCCCGAATGAGTATGGGTCGAATTCAACAGCAAGCGGTCCCGCGAGAGGCCGTACCGTTTCTGTGCTTGTTGGGCCACCCGTTGGGCCAGGCCGGACGAGAACCCGGTCATGTCCGTGGTCACCAGGACCGCGCGTTTGCCCGACCGGTCTTCCAGCGCCAGGGCCTTGGCGTAAAGCTCGTTGAGCACGCCTTCGGACGGTTTCTTGCGCGCCCCGAAACCGCCCATCCAGATCGACTTGCGCGGCGTAATCGCGACCTTGGCGAGGCCGGCTTTCCACTCCGGGCGCGCTCCCAGCGCCGGCTTGGCCAGGGCCAGAGCACAGAGAGACGCAAAGCTGTCCCGGCGAGTCTGCATGTCCGTTCCTCTCCTCAAAACACCAGTCGTAAAGACAGAATCCAGTTGCGCGGATAGTCTTGGTTGCTGATGGTGCCGAACGCCGAGCTGGTCGGGCTGGTTTGCGGCAGAAACAGGTTGGGATGGTTCCAGGCGTTGATGGCCTCCGCGCGAAGCTGCATCTTGACTTGTTCGACGATGCGAAAATTCTTGATAGCCGAAAGATCCCACCGCGCCTGGCCGTTGCCGCGCAACCCGCTGAAGTACAGCGGCGAGACGCGGATGTTGCTCGACAACTGCTGTGCGCTGTTGCGGTTGAACCCCGCGTCGATATTGAACCAGCGATCGACATTGCGCTTGCCTTTCGGCAGCTTGACGTTGTCCGGGTTGCCGGTGAACAACGTCCACACGTCCCCCCAATCCATCGGCGGGCCGCTCTGGCGCTGTGCCACCATGTTGAGCTGCCAGCCGCCGGCAACATAGTCCAGCGCCTTCGGGATGCTCCCGCCGAAGCGCCGGCCCCGGCCGAAGGGCAGTTCCCAGATGCCGCTCATCACCAGCCGGTGCATGCGGTCGGAGGCGGAAAGCGATTCGTAGGGCCGGGGATCGCTCGCGTTCAAGAAGCGCGTGGCCTCCATCATCTTCGACCAGGTATAGGACAACTGGAAGGTGTAGCCGTGGGAGAAGCGTTTCTCGCCGCGCACCTGGAGCGAGTGATACCAGGAGTAGCCGACCGGCTGCGCCACGTTAACGCTGCCAAACTGCGGATAGGGGACCAACAACCCGGAGCGTGATATGTTCGTGCCGTAGATCGAATTGGTTCCGTACAGCGGGCTCGGGAACTGCTGGCTCAGGAAGTCGATCGTCTTCTGGTCGCGGACCGGCGATTGGCTCAGGTACTGGCGGGGGGTGAAACTCAAGTTGCGAGACATTTGGAGGCGGGTGCCGCGGTTGCCCACGTAGGAGGCCTCGGCCAGAAACTGGCCGGGCAGCGCCCGCTGCAAGCCAAACGACCATCGTTGCGCGTAGGGGTGCTTTCGCTCGGGCGCGAAGAAACTGACGGATTGGCCGAGGTTGGTGGCCAGGCCGCCCGCCGCCCCCAACGGATCGAGGAGTCCATTGGGCAGCGGATCCGCCGTGGTGGCGATGAAGGTCTGGCCGTTGTCTTTCGAGGCCTGAATCGGCGTGACCAGGCTGAATCCCGTCTGAATCGGGTCCGTGGTGTTGGTGCCGAGCGTGTCGAAGAAAATGGCGTAACCGCCCCGCAGAACGGTCTTCGGCCGCAACTGGCAGGCGAAGCCCAGGCGCGGCATGAAGTTGTTCTTCTCCCCCTTCCAGAACGTGCGCGGATTGCCGCCGACACCCACATACGTCAGCCCTCCGCGGGCCTGGAATTGGCTGGCCGGAAGTTCGGGGATGGGATTACGGGCGTAGTTGGCCTTGGCCTGGGCCTCGACCGGGCTAGGCTGGTCGAAGGCAAAGCCGGCCACCGAACGGTTGAACCGTTCGGTGATGGGCGTCTCCAGTTCGTAGCGCAGCCCGAGGTTCAGGGTCAGGCGCGCGCTCACCTTGAAATCATCTTGAAAGTACAGGCCCAGGTGCCGGTCCTGCTCGGCATAGCTGGCCGTCTTGCCCATCCCGCCGCCGGGGATGCCCAGCAGGAACGCAGTCAACTCGGCACCGTAAGGGGGCGCCGGCGAATTGTCCAAGGGGCCGCGCGTGTAGGAGCTCGGAAAACTCAGTTGGGGCCCGATGTCCAGGGGATAGCGGTGCGAGTTCTCGCGGTAAACGCGCAATTCAGCGCCAAACCGAAAGTTGTGATCGCCTCGTAGCTTGGTCAGGTTGCCGGTGAAGGTGTGAGTCAGCCAGGATTTGGACCCATCCCCGGTCGACCAGTTGGACAGCTCCGACAGGCCGCCGACCTGCACGTTGGGGAAGGCGGTGAGGCTCTTGTCCGGCAGCAGCGACAGCAGCCGCTGGGAGAAGCCCAGCGAGGCCATATCAAACCCATGGCTGGCGCGGCGCTGGGAGTTGTCCTGCTGGGTCAGGCCGTAGCGAAGGTTCATCAGGAAGCTGGGGCTGAAGACGTATACGTCGTCCAGGGCGACGGCCCGATCGTCGCGGGTGTTCAGCGTGCCGGCCCAGTTGTTGCCGAAGCGGCGATTGACGTCACTCGACCAGCCGTCCCGAACCAGGCGCACAAAAATGCGATGGTTCTCGTGGAAGGCGTGATCCACGCGGCCCAGGTGGACCCAGGCGGGGAAGGAATTCGCGGGGAAATTGATGAAGTTGTTCCTCTGGTCCCGAGTGCCGGACTGGTTCGGCATGGGCCAGTAGGGGAGGATCTTCTGGGCCACCGGGTCCAGCCGGCTGGCGGGAATGATGTTGTTGGCGAACGGCTGGCGGCTGAAGCGCCCGCCGGGGGCCACGGCCACGGTGGCCGGGTCGTAGACCTGGTAGTTGGAGCCGGCGGCCAGCAGTTCCGACAGATCGCCGCGCCGCATCTTCTCGGTGGGCACCGTGCTGAGGAAGTTGTCCGGGCTGGTGTTCGGGTTCCACTCCCAGGTGTAGAACCAGAACGTCTTGTTCTTGCCGTTGTATAGGCCGGGGAGCAGAAGCGGCCCGCCGGCGGAAACGCCCAGGCGGTTGTCCTGGTAGACGGGAGGCTTCACGCCGATGCGGTTATTGAAGAGCGTGGGCGTATCGAAGAAGCGGTTGCGGACAAACCAGCGCGCGTCGCCGTGCAACTGGTTTGTGCCGCTCTTGATGCTGACGTTCACCGCCGCCCCGAAGGTATGTCCGATAGCCGCGTCATAGGACGAGGTCTGCACCTTGAATTCGCCCACCGCCGCGGTCGGCGGGACGAAGGCCACCACTTCGTCCTGCGCATTGGCGACTCCGTCGAGGGTGAACTCGTTCTTGTATTGGCCGGCGCCGTCGGCGGAAAAGTTCGATTGGGCGTTGGGGGTGCCGGTGGTGCGCGGGCGCAGGTTGGTCCCGTTCACCGTGCCCGGCGCCAGGTGCACCAGGTCATAGGGGCTGCCCCCGAACACGGGCAGTTCCACGATGCGCCGCTCATCGACCACCTGGCCCAGGGACGCCTCGGCAGTGCTCAGCAGCGGCGTTTCCGCGGTCACTTCGATCGATTCGGTGGTGTCGCCCAGTTGCAGCGCAATGTTCACTTCCACCGCATCGCGGATGCGCACCTCGACTCCGGGCCGGATGAATTTCTTGAACCCGCTCATCTCCGCCTGAATCGTGTAGGCACCGGGCAGCAAGTAGGGTAGCGAAAAATTTCCCGCTTCGTTGCTCCTGGCAACCGCGGAAACACCCGTACTGACGTTGGTTACGCGGACCTCGGCGCCGGCGATTACCGCCCCGCTGGGGTCCGTGACCCGGCCCAGAATCGTTCCGCGCGCGTCCTGCGCGCGCAGCGAGATCGGAAGGACGACGACGGCAACCACCGCCGTCAAAACCGCCGGAATACCGGCTTTCCCGAAGAACATGACCGGAACCTCCCCCTGGTTGTACTTGTGAAGTATGACAAATATTTCAGTAGTGTGTCAACGATCCGATTCCCGACATCCCACTTGGTTTTGCCGGCTCGATCCGCTATCCTGGGGCAAGCATGGGCGCGCACGGCACAAGACGAAATGCGAAGCGAGCGCGGGGTATCCCCGCCGAGGCCGGCTCCCGGACCGCTCTCGCCTACCGGGCGATCAAGGAGGAGATCCTGGGCAACGTCCTCCACGCCGGGGATGCCGTGCCCATGGAACGATTCGTGCGGGAGTTGCGATTGAGCCGCACCCCGGTGCGCGAGGCCATCCTCCAGCTTTCCAAGGAAGGCTTCATCGACGTGCGACCCCGCATGGGCACGTTTGTGTCCCACCTGGATCTCCGGCAGATTCAGGAGATGTACGAAGTGCGCAGCCTCATCGAGGGCCATGCCGCCCGGCTCGCCACGGAACTGATTCCGCCGCAGACTCTGGCCGCCCTGGAGGACGAGTTGCGCGCCCAGAAGACGGAAGGAGAGATCGACGCAAAAGCCATCTCGGAAGCCGGTCAGAACGTCCACCGGCTGGTGGTCAACTGCTGCGGCAACCGCGTCCTGGCGCAGATGATTCTGTCTCTTCAGGATCACTTCACCCGCTTTCGCAAGCTGTCCCTCCAAATCCCCGAAAAAACGCTTTCCTCGCACCGGGAGCATCTGGAAATCGTGGCCGCGCTCAAGTGCGGCGACGGCGGCTTGGCCGAACTCCTGGTTCATAGGCACCACCAACACGCGGCCCAGTACTTGTTGGAAAGCCTGCTGAGGCGATCCTCCGACGCCGACGGCCCCCGGCTAACCGTGGCCGTCGGCGACTGATTCGGAACCTCCGGGCAAATGCCCCTCAGAACTTCACCCAGGCAGACATGATCCAACTGCGGGTGTGGTCCTGGCCGAAGATCGCGCCGAACGTGCTGGACGTCGGGCTGGTGGTCGGAGCGTACAGGTTGGGGTGGTTCCAGGCGTTGACGACTTCCGCCTGGAACTGCATCTTGACCTTCTCGGTCACCTTGAAGTCCTTCCTGATCGCGAAGTCCCAGCGCGCCTGGCCGTCGGCCCGCAGATTGCTGAACCGCCAGGGCGATACCCGGATGTGGCTGGCCAGTTGCTGCGCGCTGTTGCCGTTGAAGCCGGCGTTGATGTTGAACCAGCGGTCCACGCTGCGCTGGCTCTTGGGCAGCTTGACGCTGTCCGGGTTCCCGGTGAACAGGGTCCAAACGTCGCCCCAGTCCAGCGGAGGACCGCTCTGGCGCTGGGTCATGCCGCTAAGCTGCCAGCCGCCCGCAACGAAGTCAACCGGCCTGGGCAGCGTCCCCCCGAAGCGCCGGCCGCGGCCGAAGGGCAGCTCCCAGATCCAGCTCACTACCAGCCGGTGCGGGCGGTCCTGGTCCGAAAGCGTCTCGTACGGTCGGGGATCGCTGGCGTTCAGGAAGCTGGTGGCATCCATCTGCTTGGCCCAGGTGTAGGACAACTGGAACGTGTAACCGCGCGAAAAACGCTTTTCGCCGCGTACTTGCAGCGAGTGATACCAGGAGTAGCCGATCGGCTCGGTCACCGAGACCCCGCCGAATTGCGGATACGGCAGCAGCAGGCCCGAGCGGGAGATGTTTGTCCCATAAATCGGATTGGTACCGTAGAGCGGGTTAGGGAATGACTGACTCAGGTAATTGATCGTCGTCTGATCGCGCACCGGCAACCGGCTCAGGTACTGGGCGGGCAGGAAATTCAGGTTCCGGCCCACTTGCAAGCGCGTGCCGCGGCTGCCCACGTAGGAGGCTTCGGCCAGGAACTGGCCGGGCAACAACTGCTGGAAACCGCCCGACCACCGCTGGGAATAGGGGTGCTTGCGTTTATCCGCGAAGAAACTGACCGATTGGCCTAGATTGGTCGCCAGGCCGCCTTTGGCCCCGAGCGGTTCCAGCAGCCCTTGGGGGAAGGGGTTCCTGTTGGTGGCGACATAAGTCAGCCCGCTATCCAGCGAGGCCTGAATCGGCGTGCTCAGACTGTAGCCGGTCTGGATGACGCCACTGGCGTTGACGCCGAGCGAGTCGAAGAACAGGCCATAGCCGCCGCGCAGAACCGTTTTCGGCCGCAGTTGGTAGGCGAATCCCAGCCGCGGCATGAAGTTGTTCTTCTCACCCTGCCAAAGGTTGCGCGGGTTGCCGCCCACGCCGGCAAACGTCAGGCCGCCGCGCACCCGGAACTGGTCCGCCGGGAGCTCGGGGATGGGGCTGGCGGCGTAGTTGGCGCGGGCCTGGGCCTCGATCGGACTCGACTGATTAAAGGCGAAGCCGGCCACCGACCGGTCGAAGCGCTCGGTGATGGGCGACTCGAGCTCGTAGCGCAGCCCGAAGTTCAACGTCAGCTTCGGCGTCACCTTGAAGTCATCATGAAAATAGAGGCCCATGTAGGTGTTCTGTTGGGCATAACTGGCCGAGCGGGTCATCTGGCCGCCGGAATGCCCAGCAGGAACGCGGTATACTCGCCGCCCACCGGCGGAGCCGTGGAATTATCCAGCGGGCCCCGCGTGTAAGTGGAGGAGAAGACCAGTTCCGGCGAGATGTCAAACGCATAGGATCTATCGAACTCGCGGTACACGCGCACGTCAGCCCCGAACCGGAAGCTGTGCTCGCCGCTGAGCTTCGTGAAATTGAGGTTGAAGGAATTGATGACCGCCGACCAGACCCCGTCCGGCCTCCCATTGTGGCTCAGCGGCGTGAGCGAGCCAACTGCCACACGGGGGAAGACGGCATTCTGCTTGTCCGGCAGCAAGGCCAGGAACTGGGGCGAGAAGCCCAGCGTGGACAGGTCAAAACCGCGGCTGAGGCGGTATCGGTCACCCCACCGGTAGGTGAGCCCGTAGCGGAAGTTCACAAAGAAGCCGGGGTTGAAGACGTACACATCGTCGAAGGCGAGGCCCCACTTGTCCTGATTGAACATGCCACCGTCGTAGTCGGAGAGGAAGGTCTTGTTGGATATGCTCCAGAAGTCCTCCCGCATGAGGCGCATGTACATGCGATGGTTCGAGCTGATGGCGTGATCCACGCGAGCCAGGTGCGTCCAGACGGGGAACGGACCGGCAAAGGAGGTGTAGAAGTTGTTCCGGAACTCCCGCGTCCCGGGCTGGTTGGCCGTGGGCCAGTAGTTGAGGATGTTCTTCGCCACCGGGTCGATACGGCTAGCCGGAATGACGTTGTTGGGGATCGGGTCGCGGCTGAAGCGCCCGCCCGGCGCCACCTTCGTGGAGAGCGGATCGTAAACCTGGTAGTTGCCTCCGAGCGCCAGAAGCGGCGAAAGATCGCCCCGCCGCATCTCCTCGGTAGGCACCGTGCTGATGTAGTCGTACGGGTAGAAGATCTCGTTCTTCTCCCAGTTGTAATACCAGAACGTCTTGTTCTTGCCGTTGTACAGTTTGGGGATTAACACTGGCCCGCCCCCGCTCGCCCCGATGCGGTTGTCCCGGTACCAGGGCAGCTTCTGCGCGGTGCGGTTCTGAAAAATCGACGGAGTGTCCAGGACCCGGCTGCGAAAGAACCAGTGGGCCTCGCCATGCAGGTCGTTGGTTCCGCTCTTCAGGCTGACGTTCACCAGCGCCCCGCTGGTGTGACCCATGCTGGCATCGTAGGACGCGCTCTGCACCTTGAATTCGCCCACGGACGTTTGCGGCGGAACGAAGACGATCGTTCCGTCCATCGTATTGGTGACGCCGTCGATGGTGAACTCGTTCTTCATCCTGCCGGCGCCGTCCACGGCGAAATCCGACTGGGCGGACGGGGTCCCCACGTATCGCTGGCGCAGGTTGGTCGTGTTGGTGGCGCCCGGCGCCACCAACGAGAGGCCATACACGCCGCCGCCGAACGACGGCAACTCGACGAGCCGGCGCTCATCCACCACCTGGCCCAGCGAGGCTTCGGCGGTCGACAATAACGGTGTCTCGGCCGTCACCTGCACGGTCTCGGTCGGGTTCCCGATTTGCATCGCAATGTCGATCTCCAGCGTGTCGCCGATCCGCACCTCGATGCGTTCTCGGAGAAACTTCTTGAAGCCAGCGATCTCCGCCTCGAGCCGGTAGGCGCCCGTCAGCAAGTAGGCCAGGACATAATTGCCGGCCTGATTCGTCCGGGCGACGGCCGTGACACCCGTCGCCGAATTGGTGACACGGACCTCGGCGCCGGCGATTACGGCCTCGCTGGGATCGGTGACACGGCCCAGGATGGTGCCGCGGGCGTCTTGCGCGCAGAGGCAGCCAGCCCCCAGCGCGATAATAGCCGCGATCGCCGCAAACAAGCGAAGGCGCATGGCAAGTTCTCCTCTCAATCTCAATAACTCAGCCGCAGGCCGAACTGGATCTGCCGCGGCCGGTTGACCTGGTTCAGCCGAATCCGGCCGAAATCTCCCGACACCACCGAGGTGTTGGGACCGGCGAAGATTACATGGTTGGTGGCGTTGAACAGCTCCGTGCGGAAGTCCAGCGCCACCCGCTCGGTCACCGAAAAGCGCTTCTCGATCAGCGCGTCCCAGTTGACATCTCCGGGGACGCGCACGTCCGGCAGCGCGCGGCTCACGTTGCCGAAGGCGAACTGCGGCGTGCGCACGAACGCGGCCGGATTGAAGTACTGCGCCCCGTCCACGTACTGCCGCTGGGTGTCGAGGCGCGCCTTTTGTCCGGTGGCGTTCGGTCTCATCGCCTCCCCGCCGCCGAAGGAGTTTGAATCGTTGGGGGAAGAGACGATTACCGGCGTGCCGTTATCGGCCGAGATGAAGCCGGCCACCGCCCAGCCGCCGATAAGCCGCGCCAGGACGCCGCGATTCAGGCGCGGCTTGCCCACGCCCAGGGGCAGCTCGTAGCGGTAGCTGAGCCGCAGCACATCGGGTATGTGCTGGTACGACGTGGAACGGTCGCAGGAGGCGCAGTAGTTGTTGTTGGCGTTGGTGGCATAGCCCATGGAGCTGGAAAACTCCGAGACGTTGTCGATGGTCTTGCTGTGGGTGTAAGCCAGCAGCACGGCCAGCCCTTGCGCGAAGCGGCGCTCCAATCTCACCTGCGCCGCGTGGTAAGTGGAGTGGCCGATCGGAACCTGGGTCTCGTACATGCTCAGGAACTGCGGGTAGGGAAGCAACAATTGTCCCCGCTGCACCTGCGCCCGGCTCAGGGTCGAGGTAGCGTCGGTGATCGCCCCATAGAACGGGTTCGCCACCAACTGGTTGAGCGCCGTGCCGAGAGACAAGTACTGCATCGGCAACTGGTTGTAATTGATGCCGGTCGGAAGCGCGACTGCGGCGTTTCCGGCATAGGCCACATCGATCACCCACGCCCAGGGCAGTTGCCGCTGCACATCCAGCGACCACTGCGATTGATAGGGCAGCCGCTGCACCCGCGGCGCCCCGCTGAGGCCCTGCCCGAGAAAGGTCAGCAACCCGTCGCTGTTTCCCGTGGGTTTCGGGACTCCCTGCGGGAAGGGATTGCCTAGACTGAACAGAGGCGTCACTCCGTCGGCCTCGGCGGTCAGCGAGGCGTTTCTGCGCTCGAAACCCAGCGAGGTGTCGGTGTTATGCACCAGTGGGTGGCGAAACATGCCGAACCCGCCGCGGACCACCGTCTTGTCGTTGAGCTGCCAGGCGAGGCCGATGCGCGGATCGAAGTTGTCGGTGTCGGTGATCTGGGTGCGCCGCCCAGCGCCGCCCACTCCCGCGAAACCCAGGCCTCCGCGCAGGTCCGGGTAGGCCGGCACCCGGCCGGCCAGCGGTGAGACGCTGAAGCGGTCGAGGTAAACCATGATGTCCCCCACCGAGGAATTCGGCTTCTCCTGGCTGTAGCGCAGCCCCAGCGTGACCGCCAGCCGGGAGGCGAGCTTGATCTCATCCTGGAAGTAGGCCGCGTAGTACGGGTGCTGGTAGTCCCAGACCGGCCGGATCAGCACCGAGACGCCGGCCGCTCCCAGCAGCAGGTCCGCCAGGCCGCGCCCGGATGGCGCCGAGGCCGCCTGAGGGTTCGGGCCGCCGGTGAAGCTCCCGCCGGCCGAAATTCCCACCGGCGACGGCCGGTCCATCGTCGTGTGGTAGAGCCGAAAGTCGATGCCGCTCTTCAGCGTATGACGCCCGCGCAGCCGCGTGAACGCCGCCGCGTACTGGGTGGTCGTTGACACCACCGCGCTGTAGGTAGTGCCCGTGGATCCCAGCCCGCTCAGCCCGCCTATGCTGGCCTGCGGGAATTGAGCGGCGAGTTGGCTGTCGGGGATGTACTTGGGCAGGCCCAGGCTGGTCAGGTCGAAGCCCAGGTGGCGTGGAATGCGGTTGACCCGGCTATCGGCGACCGAAAAATGATGTTCGAAGATCGAAGCCGGCGACAGGGTCCAGGTATGGTTCACCATCCAGTTGATCCCGGGAATCCGGTTGGGAGACTCGACCGGCGAGGCGAAGTTCCCATACACCAGCGGCATGGCGTTGAGGTTCTCGAACCAGTTGTAGTGTCCGAACAGAAGGTGCCGGGAGGAAAGCTGATGGTCGACGCGCAGGTCCACCCGGTCGGAGGTGAGCGAATTGGCCGCGGCGATGAAGTAGTTGCCGGTGTTGCTCTGGCCCTGGCCAGGCTGGTTCGGCGCCGGATAGTACTTCAGCAGGTTCACAGCGACGGGGCTCAACTGGCTGGCGGAGATCGCGTTGCCTGGGAACTGGTCGCGGATATATCGGGTGGTGCCCGCCGGGCGGTCCGGGTCGAGCCTTGTCGTGCGCGGGTCGAAGATGCGAATCAGCCTGCCGCTGGCGTCCAGCGATCTCGAGAAATCCCCCCGCCGTTCGGGATCGGTGGGAACGGTTCCCAGAAACGAGGAGAAGCTGCTTTCGCGCAGCCCTTCGTAACCTGCGAAGAAGAACGTCCGGTTGCGGCCGTTGTATACCTTCGGCAGCCACACCGGCCCGCCCAAGGTGAAGCCGAACTGGTTCCGTTTGAAATTCCGAATGCCTTGACCGGCGCGGTTGGAGTTGAAGCCATTGGCGTCGAGCACGCTGTTGCGCAGGAACTCATGCACCGTTCCGTGCGGGCTGTTGGTGCCCGACTTGAGGGCGAAGCTGATGACGCCGCCGCCGGTGCGCCCGAACTCGGCCGCGTAGGGGCTGGTGTTCACCTTGAACTCGCGCACGGAGTCCACCTGCGGACTTGCCGCGAGTTGGTTGTTGTAAGTCGCTATGTTGGCGGCACCGTCCAGCAGGATCTCGCTGGTGCCGCTGCGCCCGCCGTTGATGCGGAAGGCATTGGTGGCGGATTGGCTGGCGGTGTTGATGCCGGCATCGCGGATGCCCGCCGTCACGCCCGGCGCGAGGGTCATCAGCAGCAGGGGATTACGCAGGTTGAGCGGGATGCTGGCGACGAACTGGTTCTCCACCACCGTGCCGCGGTCGGCGCGGTTGGTCGTGAGCAGCGGCGCCGTGTCGGTCACCGTGATGGACTCCTTGATGTCCCCGGGTTTCAGTTGCAGGTTCACGGTTCGGGCCTGGCCCACCTCCAGGGTGATGCCGTCCAGCCGCGTGGCCGAAAAGCCCTGGGCCGAGCCGACGATGTCGTACACGCCCGGCAACTGCGGCGGCATCACGTAATAGCCTTCCGCGTTGGCGGTGGTCGCCGCCCGGATGCCGGTGGCCTTGTTGGTCAGCTCGACCGCGGCGCCGGGTACGACCGCGCCGGAGGAATCCACCACCCGGCCGGCCACCACCGCGTTCTGGCCGGCCAGCGGAATGCAGGCCAACAGAATGGCCAAAATCAGAACAACATGCCGTCGATACGATGCCTTACAGGTACGCATGAACTCCCTCCCTCGCGACGATCCACCACCGTACCGGCTTGAGCGCCTTCCGATGAAGCGAGCACAACATGGCCTCTGCACTCTGCCGGCCATTCAGTAAATGGACAACACTCCCTATCGCTTGTCTGATAGGTATTCTGCGCGGGGGAATCTCCTCTGTCAAGGAGCGCGTTCGGAGTTGCTTTCAGTTTGAAAATAATGCGCCGGGCTGGCCGGAGCTAATAGGGAAACGTTTCGGTCAACTGCGCGTCGCTCAGTTCCTTGAGGAAGGTCGAGATGCGCTCCAGGAAGATCTCGATGAGCCGCTTCCCTTTCTCGGCCGTTCCCTTGGTCGGATCGCCGAGGCCGGTGGTGTCGCTGACATACTTCCAGGGCCGGATGAAGTTGATATACGGGGTCTTCAAACTCGGCAGCTTCAATTCCGCCTCGCGCGCCTTGACCGCTTTTTCCATGCGGATGCGCTCGGGGAACAGCGCCAGCGCGATCGAGGTCTCTTCCTCCGACGCGTGGTCGCCGCCGGTTTCGATGACCTTTTCGAGCTGGTCCCGGTACGGGACCCACGTCTCCACCATCGCCACGAACACCTTCGGGTTGCTGGCGAACAGCTCGCGCAGTGCGGCTTGCAGGGTGGTGGTATTGCCGCCGTGTCCGTTGAGGATGACCAGCTTTCTGATCCCGTGCTGCTCGGCCGTGTCCACGGTGTCCTTGACGAACTGCGTCAGGGTGGCGGGGCGGATCGACTGCGCGTAGGGGTTGGGCGCCTGGTTCGTGTTGACGCCGTACGGCATGGTGGGGAGCACCAGGACCTTGGCCCCTTTCTCCGTGGCCCTGGCGGCCACGCGGGCGGCCATGGCGTCGGTGGTCCACGTGTCGGTGCCGTAGGGCAGGTGATTGGCGTGCGGTTCGGTCGAGCCGATCGGCAGGATGACCACCCGCACGTCGCGCTGGCGCACCTCCGGGTGGGTCAGGTCTTCCAGTTTGACCGCGGTCTGGGTCTGCGCCGCGGTGGCCGCGGCCAGCGCCAGCCAGGTGGCGCAATGAGCAATTACAGTCGCTGATTTCATCGATGCACCTCCAACAGGCGGGCGGCGGCGTCCTGCCAGGAAGTCGCGCTCCGCGGTCCGAACCGGGCCACCGACACTTCGTAGCCCCCCTCGGCGTAAGCTTCCGGAGTTGGGAAATAGCCGAGATTATCATTGGCCAGCCCCAGGCAGAAAGTGGTGGCAAACGGAGAGCGCTTCTTCACCTCCAACCCCACCTCCACGAAGAACTCACCGGGAAAGCTGACAAAGGCGGCGTCGCCGACCCGAATGGTCTGGATCTCGGCCGGGTATTCCCGTTGGCGCTCCTTAAGGTTGCGCTCCAGCCGCTTGAGGCTGTACTCGGCGAAGGCGCGCTCGACCCGCGCGGCGTCCAGTCGGGGGGGCGGCGCGGCGGCGTGCGCAAGTTCCTCAACCTGGCGGCCGGCCTGCTCCAACTTACTCCGCGCTTCCTCCAATGTTGACGGAATGTAATTCTCCAGCGCGACCGTATCCCGCCGGCTGCTCAACGCGCCGCCGGACTGCGATGGGATGGCGGGTAACTTGGACAGGATGGCGCCGGCGATGATATCGCCCAATTCCCGCGCATAAGTGAACGTCCGGGTGGGAATGGGCACGCCCAGCGCGGACAGGCCCGCCGAGTAACCGGTGTTGATGTTTCCCTGCGTGCCCTGAAAGTAGAGCACCTTGACGGTCTTTCTCAACCGCTCCCTCAATCTCTGCGCCGCGAAATAAGGCCAATCGGCGGAAATCAAAAGATTGTCCGGCCCGAGGCAGGCCGGGTGGCAGGGGTAGTTGAACAGCACCGCTTCAACCCCCCCGCGGGAATCGGTGACTTTCAGCACCTGGATTTCCTTGTCCACCGGGCTGAAGCCGGTCTCCAGGCGGCGCCGGTTCATCCCCACCCAGCCGCCATGCGGGGCGACACCGCTCGCCAGCTTCCGCGGCCGGCGCGCGCGCCAAGCCTGGACGATGCTCTCGACCGCGCTGCGCACGAAGAAGTCCTGGTATTCGCCCTGGAGCACGGGACCGGAGTGCGTGTGCGTGGCCGCAATCAGGATGCTCTCGGCCGGCAAACCGGTTTGCCCGGCCGCGCGGCGGCGGATCTCCTCGACCAGCGGCCGATCCACCCCAATTACCTCGCAGGTGACCAGCGCCACGGACGTCTCGCCGCGGCTTACCACCAGGGTCCTGACGAACAGGTCGTCGTGGACACCGCGGGAAGGCCCCTGGCGCGCCGAGAACCCGGCCATGGGCGTGCCCGTCGGAGGCGTGATCTTCACCTCCCCGACGCCCACCATGAATCGCGGTTCCCGCGCGGTCACGACCGCCGCCGCAAGGAGAGCCAATGCGGCCGCGCCACACCACGCGAGACCGCTAGCGGGCCAGGCGCGTGCGGCCGACCAGGTCATTGACCTTCTCAACGATCATCTCCTCGATTGCCGCGCTGAACAGACCGGGCAGGTCCCGGTTGGCGTCCCCGCCTTCGTAGCCCCCCTCCTTGAGCACGCGCAGCGACGGAATGTAGCCGGGGACTTCGTTGGAATAACCGGCCACCCAGGTCCTATCCCATCCATGCTGGGCCTTCAGCCGAAGCGAATAATCCACCACCACCTCGCCGCCGAGCGCGACGAATAGCAAATCGGACCCGAATTGCCAGACCTGAACCGGGTACTGCAAGTGACTGGGCAACCTTCCGTCACGATCGAGGACCGCAAGCAGCCGTTCGGCGGAGCGGCGTTCCGACAGGCCCTTGTCCTTTATGCGTGTCTGCAATTCCTCGCGCGTGGGCAGCCGCTGATACGGGATGGCCACCGGTTCGATGGCCGTCCGCAAGGGCCCGCCGATCGGTTTCATCTTCCCGTGCACCACCAGGTCCACCGCGGCGGCGAGGACCTTGCCGAAGCTGGCGGCCATTTCAACCGAATAGTGCAGGAGCGCGGGATCGGTTCCCTGGTAGCGGGGAAGCGGGTTGGAGTCGGCGCCGCAGCCCTGCACGAACATGGCGGTCGCGCCGGCGTGCCGCTTCTCGAGCTCCGCTTGAGCGAATCCCGGCCAATCGCCGCCGATCTGGTAGTCGCCCAACGAAGTGGCGTGGCAGGCGTAGCCGGCGACGATGGCGCGCACCTCTCTGTTCGGGCCGCGAACGCACAGCACCGGCACATCGTGGTCCACCGGTCCCGGCAGCGCCCGCAGGCGGACGCGGCGGCGGTTTACCCCAATCGCCGCCAGGCCCTGTTCGAAGGAAAGCGTCGCCGGCGAGAGGTCCCGAATGGATCGCCCGACCACATCGACCACCTTGTCGAGCAACTCCGCCGTGTAGCGACGGATGACCTCCTCCTGCTCCTTGTTCACGTCCGCATAAGGGGGCGGCCGCCCGGTCACCGGGCCGCTATGGGTGTGGGAGAAGTTCAGCGCCAGCCGATCCCGCGGAAGTCCGAACTGTCTCCGGCACCTCTCCGCGATCTGATCCGACAGCTCGCGCTTGATGCCGACCAGATCCAGGGTTACCAGGACCGTGTTAACCCCCGTCTCATCCTGCAAGGCCAGCGCTTTCGCGTGGAGGTCTTGCCGCACACCCTCCGAGGGTTTTGTGCGCGCCCCGTAGCCGGCCATCCAGATCGGACCGGCGGGCGTGATCACCACTTTCGCCACCCCCGCCTTCCAGCCGGCCGCGCCTTGCGCGTGCGCGGCCGACAGGGAGCCGGCGACTAAGGTCGCGGCCAGGAGCCGCCAGCTCACGCC
>JACQZT010000192.1 GCA_016213755.1 Acidobacteriota bacterium
AGACCCTCATCTATAATGAGGGGTATGCGAATCCCCTTGCTTTGGAGTACTTCCGGTGTGTTCCTGCTGGCCGCCGGGCTGTTCGCCCAGTCGGAAGTGGGCGGCGCGAACTTGAGCGGCACGGTAACCGATCCGAGCGGCGCGGCAGTGGCGGGCGCCAAGGTTTCGGCGGTGAATCCGGCGACCGGGTTTGAGCGCGCGACCGCCACCAACGAAGCCGGCATCTACAGTCTCCCGCGGCTGCCGGTCGGCGCCTGCGATCTGACGGTGGAAGCGCAGGGGTTCAAGAAAGTCCGGCGCACCGGAATCGGGTTGCGTGTGGGCGCGGTGGCGACCGTGGATGTGGCGCTGGAGATTGGCGCCATGACGGAGGCCGTGACGGTCTCCGGCGACGCTCCGGTGGTGGAATCGACACGCTCCCAAACCTCGACGGCGGTGGACGAGAGGGCCGTCCGGGACCTGCCCATCAACGGCCGCAACTTCCTGGACTTCGCCCTGCTCACGCCGGGCGTGGCAGCGGACCCGCGCGGCGGCGACCTCTCCTTCGGCGGCCAGCGCGGCACGGCCAACAGCCTGCTGGTGGACGGCGGGGATTCCAACAATATCTTCTTCGGCCAGTCCTCCGGCCGCGCAGGGGTGCGCAACCCGTACAGCTTCAGCCAGGACGCGGTGCAGGAGTTCCAGGTCAGCACCAACGGCTATGGGGCCGAAATCGGCCGCGCCGGCGGCGGCGTGATCAACGTGATCACCAAGAGCGGGACCAACGCCCTGCACGGCGGGGCCTTCTGGTTCTACCGCGACCGGGCGCTCAACGCCAACACGTTCATCAACAATTCGCGGAGCATCCGCAAGCCGCCGTACCACTACAATCAGTTCGGCGGCCACATGGGCGGCCCGATCAAGAAGGACAAGTTGTTCTTCTTCTATGACTACGACGGCCAGCGAAACACCAACCCGGTGACCGTGTACTTGCAGTCGGCGCCGCCCTCGGACGCCCTTTCGCAGCAGGCCATTCGGGAAATCTCGCCGTATCTCAACTCCTACACCACGGGAATCAACAACGACGTTCACCTGCTCAAACTGGACTGGAACGCCGGCGCCAGCCAGCGCCTGAGCGTGCGCTACAACGCCAACCGGTTCAACGGCAGCAATTTCGAGAACTCGGGCCTGTCGAGCGCCGCCGAACACACCGGCGACAGCAACATCAAGACCGACAACCTGGCCGCCTCCTACAACCGCACGTTCGGCGCCTCGACGGTCTGGGACGCGCGCTTCATTTACTTGCGCGACGACGAACCGGGGCAGACCAACTCGACCGCGCCGGAAGTCCAGATCCGGCAGAATGGCGTCACCCAGATGCAGTTCGGCCGCAACAACTTCAGCCCGCGTTACACTAACACCAAGCGCTACCAGATCATCCAGAGCGTGTCGCGGGTGATGGGCCGCCACACGGTCAAGATCGGCGGCGATGTCAACATAGAGCGCATCGACAACTTCTTCCCGGGCAATTTCGGCGGCTCGTTCCAGTTCAACAGTTACGCCGACTTCGCCGCGCGGCGCCCGTTCAGCTTCACGCAGGCCTTTGCCGGCGCGGGCACCAGCGGTCCTCTGACCCGGCCCAACATCAGCGAGTACGCCCTGTTCGCGCAGGACACTTGGCGCGTGAACGACCGGTTTACGCTCAACTACGGCGTGCGCTACGACCTGATGAATTCGGCCGACCCGCAAGTGAAGAATCCCGACCCCATGCTGGCCGTCTGGAACCTGCGCACGGACCGCATGAACCTGGACACCAACAATTTCGGCGCACGCTTCGGGTTCGCTTACAAACTCACCCGCGGCGGCCGCATGGTGGCGCGCGGTGGATACGGCATCTTCTACGGTCGCACGCCGGCCATCATGACCGGCACGGCGACGTCGCAGAACGGCATCCAGGTGCAGACTTACACTCTCAGCGCCGGCATCCCGGCCTACCCCAGCGTGCTGCCGGCCCCGCCGGCCCTGAATCGCCGGCCGGACATTTACGTGTTCGCCTCCGACTACGTTCAGCCCCAGACCCGGCAGTGGAGCCTGAACCTGGAGACCGACCTGGGCCAAAACTATGCGCTGACACTCGGCTACCTGGGTGTGCGCGGCCTGCACCTGTCGCGCACGCGCGATATCAACTTCTTCCCGGCCGAACTGCTAAGTGGAACCATCGCGGGCGGGGGACGGGTCCAGTTCCAGCGCTTCTCGGGCCGTCCGAACCCGGCCTTCGGACGGATCAGCCTGTTTGACAGCGGCGGGGACTCGACTTATCACGGAGCGTTCGTGCAGTTGACCAAGCGCTTCTCGCACAATGTCCAGTTGCAGACCTCCTACACCCTGTCCAAAGTGATTGACACGGTACCGGATGCCACCTCGGTGGTAGTGGGCGGCGGAGACGACGCCAAAGTCGCGCAGAACACCCTGCAACCCGGCCTCGACCGCGCCGTGGGCGACGCCAGTGTCAAGCACCGCTGGGTCTTTTCGGGCATCTGGGATGTCCCGTATGCGCGGTCGCTCTCGAACCAGGTGTGGCGGGCCCTGCTGCGGGATTACCAACTCTCCGTGCTGGCCAACGTACGCTCGGGAAGGTATTTCTCGCCCACGGCCGGCGGCGATCCCAATGGCGACGGCAACTCGCGCACCGACCGGCCGCCCGCGGCCGGCCGCAACTCGATCGAAGGCCCGCACTTCGCGGGCGCCGATCTGCGCCTCTCGCGCGACATCCCGGTGCACCTTGAGCGCGCCCGGCTGAAACTGATGTTCGAGGCCTTCAACCTCACGAATCGGGCCAATTTCTCCGGCTTCAACCTGGGCCAGTACAATTTCACGCTGGCCACGCGCACCTTCGCGCCCACCACCAACTTCGGCGTGATGACCAGCACCTTCGACGCGCGCATCCTGCAACTGGCGGCCAAGTTCACGTTCTGAAACCCGGGGACAGTTGGCGTTGAGACGGCTTGACGGGGTCCATGCTATTCTGAGATGCTCCTTGACCGCCATGCGTTCACGTTCCGTTCTGCCGCGCATCTGCATCGCGCTTGGCGTCTCCGACCCGCAGGCGTTGCAGGCGCACGCGCGGGACGAGGCCGATTCCGGGGAGCGTTTCCTGGAATTCCGGCTGGACTATCTGCCGCGGCCCGAAGAGGGCGTGGCGGCGATTCGCGATTTTCTCGCCGCGCGTCCGGATGTCAGCGTCCTGGCTACTTGCCGGCGGCACCAGAACCAGGGGCGTTTCAACGGCAGCATCGAGGAGCAGTTGCGTCTGCTGGATGCCGCCGTGGAGGCCGGCGCACGCGGAGTGGATGTCGAAATCGAGAGCGCTGAGAACGCGGTGGCCAAGCTGGATGTCCTTCGCGGGCGCGCCATGCTGATCCTCTCGTACCACAACTTCGAGGGGACTCCGGCGGTGGAGGCCGTGCTGAAGCGGATGATGCGCATCCCGGCCGACGCCTACAAACTGGTGACCACCGCCCGCAAGCCTTCCGATAACGGCCGCATCCTGGCGCTGGCCCGGACGCACGCGCGCGAGCACGTCATCGTCCTGGCCATGGGCGAGATGGGCCTTCCGACGCGCGTGTTGTCGCCTGCCTGCGGCGGTCTTTACACCTATGCGGCGCCGAACGCGGCCGAGGGCACGGCGTCCGGCCAGGTCAGCGCCCGGACGCTGCGCGGGACATACCGCATCGACCGTTTCACGCGGCACGCCAAGATCTACGGCGTGATTGCCGATCCGGTGCGCCATTCCATCTCTCCGGCGGTGCAAAACCGCGCCTTCCAGTCCCGCCGGATCGATGCCGTCTACCTGCCTCTGCTGACGCACGCCGGCCAGCTTAAGGACCTGATCTCGTTCGGCGAGAAACTGCCGCTGGCCGGCTTCAGCGTCACCATTCCGCACAAGCAGAAAATCATGCGCTACCTGGCGGCGATCGACCCGCTGGCGCGCCGCATCGGCGCCGTAAACACGGTCTGGCGCAAGGCCGGCAAGTGGCGGGGAACCAACACCGACGCGGCCGGAGTGACGCGGCCGCTGGCCACCCGACTGCGCCTGGCCAAGGCGCAGGTGCTGCTGATCGGCAACGGCGGCGCGGCGCGGGCGGCGGCTTTCGCGCTCGGCGATGCGGGATCGCGCCTGTTCATTACCGGCCGCAACCCCGACCGCGTGCGCGCGCTGGCCAAGGCCTGCGGCGCCGAGCCGCTGCTGGAAAGCCAACTGGCCGGCCGGCACTTCGACGCCCTGGTCCACGCCACGCCGGTGGGCATGTTCCCGCACGCCGGCGAGTGCTACTTCCCGGGCGAGATCCCCGCCGGCGTGGTTTTCGACATGGTCTACAACCCGCTGGAAACCGTGCTGTGCCGGCGCGCGGCCGAACAGGGCAAGACGGTGATCCCGGGTCTGGAGATGTTCCTCGAACAGGCGTCGGCGCAGTTCGAGATCTGGACCGGCGAGAGCGCGCCGCGGGCGGTGATGGAACGGGCCGCGCTGGATGCGCTGGGACATTCCGCCGCGCCCGCGACGGACCTATAATCGTCGGTATGGTTCGCAAGCTGACCCGCCGACAACTGGCCGGCGCCGCCGCAGGCGCCGTTTCCGCCTCGCGCCTGGCGGCGCAGGCGCCCGCAAGCGAAGAGAACCTGCTCCAGCAGGCGCGCGAGCTGGTGCGCAAGAACGCCGGGCAGCTCACCCGGCGCGAAGTTCCCATGTCCACCGAGCCGGCTTTCCAGTTCAGAGCGTGACCCATGGCCCCCTTCAATGACGACGTCTTCTTCGCCACTATCCCGGAACTGAACGCCGCGCTGCGGGCCCGCAAGTTCTCCGCCGTGGAACTGGCGCGGGCCTTCTCGGAGCGGCTCGAGAAGCTCGGCCCACGTTATAACGCCCTGGCGCTGTCGCTCCGCGAGCAGGCCATTCGCCAGGCCAAGAACGCCGACGACGATCTCCGGCGCGAGCGATTCCGCGGACCGCTGCAAGGCATTCCCTATGGCGCGAAGGACCTGCTGGCCGTGGCGGGACAGCCCACCACGTGGGGAGCGAAACCGTATGCCGGGCAAGTCTTCGGCTTCGACGCCACCGCGGTTCAGAAGCTGAATAAGAGCGGCGCGGTGCTCACCGGCAAGCTGTCGATGGTGGAGCTGGCGGGCGGCGGCGGGTATCGCTACGCGGCGGCGTCCTTGCAGGGGCCGGGGCTGAATCCCTGGGACCTCGGCCGCTGGTCGGGCGGTTCGTCGAGCGGGACGGGCAGCGCGGTGGCGGCCGGGCTGGTGACCTTCGGGCTGGGCTCGGAAACCTCGGGTTCCATCCTCACGCCGAGCGCCTACTGCGGCGTCACCGGATTGCGGCCGACCTATGGGCTGGTGAGCCGCTACGGAGCCATGGCGCTGGCGTGGACCATGGACAAGATCGGGCCCATGTGCCGCTCGGCCGAGGACTGCGGCCTGGTGCTGCAAATCATCTCGGGGGGCGATTCGAAAGACCCGGCCTCGGCCGGCAAGAGCTTCTACTTTGGGCCGCGGTACGCGCCCAAGCCGGACCAGATCCGCGTCGGCTGGGCGCCGCCCGATTTCTTCGAGGCGCCGGAGGAGAGCGTCCGGCCGGTGTTCCAGCAGGCCGTCGAGGCGGTGCGTTCGCTGGGAGTGCAAATCTCCGACGTTCGCTTGCCGGACCTGCCCTACGGGCTGGTGACCAGCACGGTGATCTCGGCCGAGGGCGCGGCCGTTTTCGAGCCGCTGATTGCCAGCGGCAAGGTGGACGAACTGGCCGACAAGAAACAGATCGCGGGATTGAAAGCGGGGCTGGACATCGCGGCCAAGGACTACCTGAAGGCCATGCGCATTCGCAGCGAGATCCAGCAGGCCTTTCGAAAACTGTTCTCGCAGGTGGACGTCCTGCTGGCGCCCGCACGCCCCGGCCCGGCGACGAAGATCGATGAGCCGCTCGACGCGGCGTCAAACCGGCCCCAGCCCAAAGACCCGGGTTTGCGCGCGCTGATTCCGGCCGGCAACTGCGCCGGCCTGCCGGCCCTGTCGCTGCCCTGCGGTTTCGTCGGCGGTTTGCCGCTGGCCATTCAGCTCGTGGGCCGTCCCTTCAGCGAAAACACGCTTCTGTCGCTGGGCAAAGAGTTCCAGTCGCGCACCGACTGGCACCGCCGCCGCCCTCGCTGAGTTTCGGGCGTGTGACTTAGGTCACTCCGTCGAATCGCCGGAAGGTGTAAAATTGCATCGCTTATGGGTGCGCTGGGAAGCGGTGCTTTCTCCGTTCAGATTCCGGATGAGGAGTACTGGCGCAAGCAGATCAAGTGCCAGTACGCGTGTCCGGTGCGGACGGACGCGCGCGGCTACGTGCGCGCCATCGCGGAGGGCGAATACGAAAAGGCCTGCCTGATCGCGCGGGGGCCGAACCCGCTGGCGTCGCTGTGCGGGCGGGTGTGCGGGGCGCCCTGCGAGGCGGCCTGCCGGCGCGGATCGATTGACCAGCCTATCGCCATCCGGGCTTTGAAGCGGTTTGTAGCGGATCAGTTTGACCGCCGTTTCCGCCGGCTCGACGAATACCAGCCCGGTGCCTGCGACGGCGTGGAGGAGATGGTCCAACTGGCCCGTTTCCTGGCCTCACGAAGCTATCTGCGGCCGGAGGGCGCCCGGATAGCCATCATCGGTTCGGGGCCGGCGGGGCTGGCGGCGGCGCACGACCTGGCGCTGCTGGGAATTGGCTCGGTGGTGTTCGAGATGGAGCCCAAGCCCGCCGGCATGCTGTACACGGGCGTGCCGGCCTACCGTTTGCCGCGCGACCTGATCGACGCCGAGGTGGACCTGATCCGCGCGCTGGGCGTCGAGTTCCGCTGCGGGGTGAAGGTGGGCCGCGACGTCGGATTCGAGGAATTGCGGCGCGAGTTTCACGCGGTGGTGGTGGCAGTGGGGGCCAAGCGCGCGCGCATGCTCTCGCTCGCGGGCGCCGATGCGGAGGGGATCTTCGGAGGAGTGGATTTCCTGCGCGCGATGGCGCTGGGCGAGAGCGTGCCCATCGGGCAGCGGGTGATCGTCATCGGCGGCGGAAACGTAGCCTACGACGTTTCGCGCTCGGCCCTGCGGTTTCAGACGGACTCCGACGTCTCGCGCGTGGCCCTGCGCCAGCCGGCGGTGCGCGAGGTGCGCCTGGTGTGCCTGGAGTCGCGCGAGGAGATGCCGGCCGACGAGGTCGAGATCGTGGAAGGGGAAGAGGAAGGGGTTCGCCGCCTGAACCGCCTGGGGCCCAAAGAGTTTCTGTTCCGCGAAGAAAGCGGGCGCAAAGTGGTGCGCGGCGTCCGCTTCCGGCGCGTGCTGCGAGCCTTCGACGAAAACCGCCGCTTCTCGCCGCTCTACGACGAGAACGACGTGGTGGACCTGGAAGCCGACACGGTGCTGCTGTCGGTGGGACAAATGCCCGACCTCTCGGTCCTAAGCGAAGGCGTGACGCTGCAGGCGCCTCCGGAGGGCGTCTTTGCCGCCGGAGACGTGGCCCACGGCGCGCGGCTGATGATCGACGCCATCGCCAGCGGCAAGCAGGCGGCGCGCGACGTCTACCGCTACTTGACCGGGTGCGAGGTGCGGCCCGAAGAGACGCAACTGCACTTGGAAATCGAAGACTACCGGCGCGAAGCGGGCTACGAAGGCCGCGCGCGGCTGCCCATCCCCGCGGCCTCGCCGCGAGAGCGGCTGGCGGACCCGCGGAGACTGGTCGAGACCGGTTACACCGAGGTACAGGCGGTGAGCGAGGCCGGCCGCTGCCTGGATTGCGGCGTCAACACGATTTTCGACGGCGAGAAATGCATCCTGTGCGGCGGCTGCGTGGACGTCTGCCCGACGCTGTGCCTGAAGCTGGCGGGCCTCGAACAGCTCGCGCCGGGCGAGGAACTCGGCCGCCTCATCGAACTCTACGGCGCGGAGCCGGAGTGGTCGGCCATTCTCAAGGACGAGGAGCGCTGCATTCGCTGCGCCTTGTGCGCCCAGCGCTGCCCGACGCACGCCATCACCATGGAGCGTTTTCAATTCAGCCAGGAGTGGACTTATGCAGGATAATCCCGACCCCGCGCGGCGCGATTTTCTCGGCCAGTCCGCCGTGTGGGCTTCCGTGCTGGCGCTGGGCACGGCTCTGGGCGGCGTGCTTAGGCTGCCCAAGCCGGCGGTGTTGCCCGGGCCGCTGCGGATCTTCAAACTCGGCGATCCGGCGCAGTATGCCGCAGGCTCGGTGACGCCCATGGAAAGCAGCGGTTTCTTCCTGTTCCGCGACGAGAAGGGTTTCCATGCCATCTCGTCGGTCTGCACTCATCTGGGGTGTATCGTGGCGCGGGAGGAGAATGTTGGTTTCGCCTGCCCCTGCCACGGCTCGAACTTCAGCGCCGACGGCGCGGTCGTCGGAGGGCCGGCGCCCGAGGGCCTGCCCTGGCTTCAGATCTCGCTCTCTCCCGACGGCCAGCTTCAGGTGAACGCAGAAGCCCAGGTGGCGCGCGGGACCAAGTTTCAGGTATAAGGCCATGACTCCCACGCAGGAATTTCTTCACAACCTGAAACAGGCGCCTCGCCACGTGCGCGAGTCCATGTTCCGGAACGGGAAACTGCCGGAAACCGACCGCGAACGTTCGCAGAGCACGTTTCACAACCTCTTCCTTCACCTGCAAAGCGTGCGGGTGCATCGCCACTCGCTGCGCCTCGCCTACACCTTCGGTCTGGGCCTGATTCTGGTGGCCTCGTTCTTCGTTCTCACCGTCACCGGCATTCTGCTGATGGTCTATTACAAGCCCGCCACCGAACTGGCCTACCAGTCGGTGAAGGACATTCACTTCGTGGTGCCGGCGGGCCGCTTCATCCGCAACATCCATCGCTGGAGCGCGCACCTGATGGTGGCGGCGGTGTTCCTGCACATGGCGCGCGTGTTCTACACGGGATCCTACAAACCGCCGCGGGAATTCAACTGGGTGATCGGCCTGGCGCTTTTGGCCGTCACACTGGGATTGAGTTTCACCGGCTACCTGCTGCCCTGGGACCAGTTGGCCTATTGGGCCATCACCATCGGAGCCAACATCGCCAGTTCGCCGCGCGAGGTGACCGACGCACTGGGTCTCACGCGCTGGTTGGACGTGGGCGGCTTCCAGAAGCAACTGCTGCTGGGCGCCAACCATGTCGGCGAGGAGGCGCTGATCCGGTTCTATGTTTTGCACGTGGTCGTGCTGCCGGTGGCGCTGGTGGCGCTGATGGGCGTGCACCTGTGGCGCGTGCGCAAGGACGGGGGACTCTCGCGGGACGAATCGCTGCCCGCGCCGCCGGCGCGGATCGGCGATCGCGACGTGGCGGTGTTCGAACCCACTAAGACCTACGGCCTGATGGCCATCGTGCGCGGCCGCACGCCGGCGGTCAACCGCGGGCCGGAGGGCACGGTTCCGAGCTGGCCCAACCTGCTGTGGGCCGAGATGGCCGCATTCATGTTCACGGTCGCGATCTCGCTGGTGCTGGGTTACTACTTCGACGCGCCGCTCAAGGAGATGGCCAACCCGGCGATTCCCGAGAATCCGGCCAAAGCGCCCTGGTATTTTCTTGGCCTTCAGGAACTGGTTTCCTATTCGGCGTTCATGGGCGGCGTGGGAATCCCCGGCATCACTTTGCTCGGGCTGGGGCTGATTCCCTACCTGGATCGCGATCCGAGCGGGGTGGGCCGCTGGTTTGGCGGTCCGCAAGGCCGGCGGGTCTTCTGGTCGTCCCTCGTTTTCGGGTTGGGCAGCGTGCTGGCGCTGCTGGCCCTGACGGTGAACTTCGGCTGGCTGCGCGCGTGGTTCCCCTCCATTCCGCAACTGGTCATCATCGCCCTCAATCCGGGCACCGTGATTGTCGCGCTCTACGCGGCGTGGTCGCTCGGGGAACTGCGCCGGACCGGCTCGGTGCGCCTGTCGGCCATCGCCCTGTTCACCTGTTTCCTGGCCGGCTTCGTGGTGCTGACGGCCATGGGCTCCATCTTCCGGGGGCCCAACTGGCAGTTCTTCTGGTGGCCCAGCCAGTGGCCGGTGCATTAGGAGGCTATGTTCATGAACTATTCCTCCGATTCGTCGAAAGCATTCCAATGGGCCACGCTGATTTTCTCCACCGTCACGATCGTTTACCTGGCGGCGGCCGCGGTGCGGGAGAACGTCACCGCCGACTGGCGGCGCTACCAGAAGGAGTACGGCCGGATTCTGGCCGCCAAGCGCGGAACGGTCGCCGAATTTCCCATCGAAATCCGGCAGGTTACCGTGCCGGCGCTGAAAGCCGTCGACCGCTGCGTCTCCTGCCACAACGGCATCGACGACCCGCGCATGGCCGGCCAGCGCAATCCGCACAAGACGCACCCCAAAGGGCTGTTGCAGATTCATCGCGTGGAGCGCTTCGGCTGCACAATCTGCCACCAGGGGCAGGGCGCCGCGCTGACGTTCGAGGAAGCCAAAGCCGAGGAATACTTCTGGGACTACCCGCTGCTGCCGGCCGCGCTCACCGAGGCCACCTGCAACTCCTGCCACAATCCGCGCGCGCTGCCGGCGGGCGCGGCGGCCAAGCTCGTGCGGGGCATGAAGTTGTACGCGCAATTGGGCTGCGGCGGCTGCCACAAGCTGGACGGCAAGGGCGGCCCGCTGGGTCCGGCGCTGGATAATGTCGGGCTCAAGACCAAGCACCAGTTTGTGCGTGCGAATCTGAAGGGCGCGCAGACGGTGTGGAACTGGCTGGACCAGCACTTCCGGGACCCGG
>JACQZT010000193.1 GCA_016213755.1 Acidobacteriota bacterium
CGACATGCGGCGCGTGGAGATCCCCGAAACAGCCTGATGGTTTCGCGCCCGACTTGCGCTATTCTGAAGCCATGGAAAGCGCGACACTGGTTTCGGTCGCCGAATACCTCTCGACCTCCTACCGTCCCGACCGGGACTACGTCGATGGGGTGGTTGTGGAGCGGAACTTGGGTGAATACGATCACGCTAGCATACAGACGGCGCTGTCGGCATATCTTTACGCCCGCCGCCATCAGTTAGGAATCCGCGTGGTGGCAGAGCAGCGCGTACAGGTAAAGGCCACGCGCTTTCGTGTGCCGGACGTGTCCGTCGTCCTGGCGACGACCCCGGTGGAGCAGATCTTCCGGCATCCGCCGTTCCTGTGCGTCGAAATCCTGTCCAAGGACGACCGCATGAGCGAAATGGAGGAGCGCATCTCCGACTACCACCAGATGGGTGTTCCTTTTGTTTGGCTCATCGATCCGAGCAGCCGCCGGGCCTGGATCTACACTTCGGAAGTGATCCGCGAGGTCAAGGACGGGGTGCTGCGGACCCAGGATCCGAACATCGAAGTCCCGCTCGCCGAGATATTTGCCGAACTCTGACGTGGCACCCAAAATCCTGATCTCGGCGGGCGAGGCGTCCGGTGACTTGTACGCCGCAAGTCTGGCGGAGGCGCTCCGCCGGCGCTACCCGGAGGCGGGGTTTTTCGGTTGCGTCGGCCCCAGAATGCGGGCGGCGGGCGTCGAAGCGGTAGCCGACATGGCCCGCCTGGCGGTGGTGGGTCTGGTCGAGGTGCTGTCTCATATTCCTCGTATTTACAGTGAGTTTCGGAAGATCCACCGGGCGGCCGAGGAGCGCCGGCCAGACCTGGCTATCCTCACCGACAGTCCGGATTTCCACCTGCGCCTGGCGCCGCGGCTGAGGAAATTGGGAGTTCCGGTGGTTTATCTGGTGGCGCCGCAGGCCTGGGCGTGGCGAAAAGGACGAGTTCACACCCTGAGAAGGAACGTCGAGCGGTTGCTGTGCATCTTTCCTTTTGAGGAGAGTTTTTTTCGGGCGCACGGCGTAGCCGCCGTATACATAGGCCACCCGCTGGCGCGCCTGGTGAGAGCCTCCTGCGATAAGGAGAAGTTCTTCGAGAAGAACGGTTTGCAGCCGGGAAGGAAGCTCGTTACCCTGTTGCCGGGGAGCCGGCCGGGAGAGGTCGCGCGGCATCTTCCGGATTTGCGGGGAGCGGTGCGCCTGATCCTGGAACGGCGCCGCGATGTCGAATTCGCGCTGGCCACGCCCCTGGGGCACTCCCCGGCTTCGGTTGGGGCCGCCTTTCCGGGGCTGCCCGTCCGGATTGTGGAAGGCCAGACCTGGGACGCCGTGGCGAGTTCCGACTTGGCTCTGGCAGCCAGCGGCACGGTGACCATCGAGACAGCTCTGCTGGGCACGCCCATGGTTACTTTCTACCGGGTGTCTCGGGCTTCCTGGCGGCTGGGTCGGCCGTTTGTAAACGTGCCGTTTTACTCGATGGTGAACCTGGTGGCTGAGCGCAGGGTGGTTCCGGAACTGATCCAGAACCATCTGACGCCGGAGCGGCTGGCCTCCGAGGCGCTGGAGCTGCTTGAAAACGCAGCGGCGCGAGAGAGAATGAAAGAAGATCTGGCCGAAGTGGCCGGCAAGCTCCGGACCGGTCACGATCCGATGGAATGGGCGGCGGACGAAGTGCAAGCCGTGTGGAAAAGGAAATAGCTCATGTTCTGGAACCGAACGAAAGCGACGGCACTGGTGGCGGCGGCTCTGGCTGGCGTGTTCGCGGCTCAAGCGCAGGAGCGCCGGCCGCGCATCGACGTCGAGCATTACGAAATCAAGGCGGAAATCAGCCCCCGCACGCAGTCGCTGGCGGCCACCGCCGAGGTGCGCTTCGTGGCGCTGGAGGACAACGTCGGTTCGGTGGTGTTCGAGTTGAACAACGCACTCAACGTATCCAGCGTGGTGGATGGCGAGGGCCGGCCGGTTTCAGCCACGCGATCACAGCAGGACTTCACGGTGCGGGCCAGCCTGCCCGCGCC
Organism: Acidobacteriota bacterium; assembly: GCA_016213755.1. Taxonomy (GTDB): domain Bacteria; phylum Acidobacteriota; class Terriglobia; order Bryobacterales; family Bryobacteraceae; genus JACQZT01. The sequence goes on from JACQZT010000193.1 coordinate 2,043, forward strand.
GCTGGCCAAAGGCGCCGCGGCCCGCCTGGTCTTCAAGTACGACGGACGCCTTTCGGGAGCCGAGGATTCGCCGGTGTACGGCCTCAAGTTCGCCGCCATTCAAAACGACTTCGCTTTCCTTATGTACCCCGCGCGATGGTTTCCGGTCAACGATTACACGGCGGACCGCTATACGGCCGGCATCGCCGTGACGGTTCCGGATGGCTTCCAAGCGCTCGGCGCGGGCCAGTTCACGCAACCCTCGTTTCCGGGCAGCATCGCCATGGTGCGGGGCGAACCGGCTCTTTTCGGAGGCGCCAAGCTGTACTTTCGGGGCGAGCAGGCATCCATGGCCCAGGCGTATGGGGAAGAGATGGGCAAGGTGCTGGCGCACCTGACCAGCCTCTACGGTCTGCCGCCGACTGCCAGTCTGAGCGTGGTGGAGACCGAGGCCGGAACTCCCAACGGGTATTCCGCTCCGGGCCTGCTGTTTCTCTCTCCCAAGGGGATCGGCCAGCAGGTGAATGCCCGGCTGCTGGCCAATCAGCTCGCCCGGCAGTGGTGGATGGTGCTGTTGTCGCCCAAGACCCGCAACGACCTGTGGATCGCCAACGGGTTTGCGCGCTACTCCGAAATGCTGTACCTCGAACAGGCCAACGGACCGGGGGCCCTGGAGAGCGAGGTGCGCGATGCCTACATCGAAGCCCTGACGGTGGACGACCCGCCGCTGGGCCAGGCCGGCCGGCTGGAGGACTATTCGCCCGAGTACTGGGCCTTGACCGCCGGCAAGGGCGCCGCCGTCGTGCACATGCTCCGCTATGTGGTGGGCGACGAGGTGTTCCACAAGCTCATCAAAGCCGTGCCCGACAAGTTCGCCTGGAAACCGGTCTCGACCGACGATTTCCGCCTCGTGGCCGACGCGGTTTCGGGCCAGAAGCTGGACTACTTCTTCCTGCAATGGGTCAATTCCACCGGCGCGCCCGAATTCAAGCTCGAATACACGGTTTTCCGTACTCAGAAGGGTTTTCGGGTGAACGGCAAGGTTTCCCAGGATCTGGACCTGTTCCGCATGCCGGTGGACTTGAAGATCGAAACCGAAGGCAACCCGGAGGAGAAGCGCGTCGAGGTATCCGGCACCTCGTCGGAGTTCGTGGTGGAGACCTTCGGCAAGCCCCGTTCGCTGACCATCGACCCGGCCGGCCGGGTGCTTCGCTACAGCGATCCGGTGCGCGTGGCGGTGGCCATCCGGCGCGGCGAGCAGTTCGCCGAACTGGGCGAGTTCGGCGACTCGCTGAAGGAGTATCAGCGGGCGCTGGAGGTCAATCGGAACTCCTCGCTGGCGCACTACCGGGTGGCCGAGGTTTTCTTCCTCCAGAACAACTACCAGTCGGCCGCCAACGAGTTTCGCGAGGTCCTGAATGGCGATCTGGAACCCAAGTGGACCGAGGTCTGGGCGCGCATCAACCTGGGCAAGATCTTCGATATCACCGGCCAGCGCGAGCGCGCGGTAAACGAGTACAATCTGGCCATCCGCACCAAAGACAATACCCAAGGCGCGCAGGAAGAGGCGGCCAAGTACCTGAAGGAGCCTTTCGAGCGCAAAACCCGGTGAGAAAAGGAGAGCCGATGAAACGAAGGCATTTCTTGAAATCTCTGGCCGCTGTCGCGGGCGCCGGCGCGGCCGGCGACCGGAGCGCGCAAGCCTCCCTGGCCAAAGCTTAGTTCACCCGCGTCCGCTTCTACGAGCCGCCCAACCCGAACCGCCTCTTCAACCAGAGCAACATGCTGGCGACCGTGGAGACGGACATCGGGATTACAGGCATCGGGGAAGGGGGCGCCAAGGACACCCTGGAGCAGTGCGCCGGAACGCTGATCGGGAAGAACCCCTTTCAGATCGAGCGAATCTGGCAGGAGATGTTCATGGCCTGGTTCTACCCGCCCGGACGCGAGAAGACCCACGCCCTGGGCGCCCTGGACCTGGCGCTGTGGGACATCAAGGGCAAGGCTCTGAAGGCGCCGATCCACGAGATCCTGGGCGGGGCCGTGCGGGATTATTGCGACTGCTACGCCACCGGCGGCGTCCGCCCGCCGGCCGGCGCCGGCGCCAGCCTGGGCGACCGCGCCCGCGCCACCATGGAAGCTGGCTACCGGGTGTTTCGCATGGGCGCCGGCGACACCCGCGAGGGCGCTGTCTTCGACACCCGCGAACGGATCCGCAAGATGGCCGAAGACTGCAAGGAGGTCCGCGAAGCCATCGGCAAGAACGGCGAGTGGATGATCGACTTCCACCAGCGCTTCGACTACAACGACGCCGTGCGCGGCTGCCGGCTGCTGGAACAGTACGACCCCTGGGCGGTGGAAGACCCGGTGCGCGACGAACACGCGCTGGCGGACCTGCCCAAGCTGCGCACCATGACCAGCGTGCCCATCGCGCACGGCGAGGAGTGGGGCCACCTCTGGGAGTTCAACAAGCTGATCGAAAACCACGACATCGATTACCTTCGCGCCACGCTGCCCAACGTGGGCGGCCTCACAGCGATGATCAAGGTCGGAGCCCTGTGCGAGACCCACCCCGTGGGTATCGTCCCTCACTTCACCGGTCCGGTGGCCACCGCCGCCCTGGTGAACTACCTGGCGACCTTCCCCGGCCCGGTCCTGTTCGAGTACAATTACGGAGACCGGCCCATCAACTACCTGCCCGAGTTCGTGGATTTCAAAAAGGGCAAGCTCTATCCCAGCTCGCGGCCGGGCCTGGGCGTCACTCTGGACCTGAAGCCGCTGAAGCTGATCGGCGAAGTGACCGAGCCGGGGCGGCGCTCGATTTACGTCCGCCCGGACGGGTCGCTGACACACTGGTAACGGCGCTTACTTCTTCCTGTTCTTGCGCTGGCCGCCGCCGGCCGCCGGTCTCGGCAGGGCCTCGGTCAGCACCGGCGGAATGAAGTCGTAGTCGATGATCATCTTCTCCTGCATCGCCTCGGCCAGGGCCTGTTGGACGTCGCGGAGCTCCGGGCGGCCGGCCAGGTTGTTCAGCTCGCCGGGATCGGCGTCGAGATCGAACAGCTCGAGGACCGGGCGCGGGCGCTGGAAGTAGGCGCGCTCGTGCTCGGGTTTGAGCGTTCCGGCCTTGTGCGCGGCCAAAATCTGCTGCCAGCCGGGATCCTGCCCGCTGTCCACAGGCCAGTATTCCATCTGCGGCGTGACGTTGTAGATCAGCTTGAAACGATTGCTGCGCGCCGCGCGCGACAGGTCGAACGTGGAAGCTTTGGTTTCCGGTCCGAAGCTGCTGTTGCCGTGGAACAGCCGCGCGGCGAAGATGTGCTCGCGCGGCTCATACCGCCCGTCCGTCAAGAGCGGAAAGAAGCTGCGGCCGGTGACCGCCTTGGGAGCGGCGGCGCCGCCGGCGTCCATGAACGTGGCGGCGATGTCCTCTCCGGAAATCAGCGTGCGCGTGACGCCGGGTTTGATATGCCCGGGCCAGCGGGCCATGAGGGGAACATTGAGGCCCGGATCGTAGAGCGATCCCTTGCCGTGCGGGAAAGCCATGCCGTTGTCGCCCATGAAGACGACCAGCGTGTTGGCTTCCATCCCGCGCTTGCGCAGGACTTCCATGGTCTCGCCGAAGTGGCCGTCGGCGCGTTCGACTTCCCCGCAGTAGCGGGCCAGATCGTCCCGCACGCCGGGCAGGTCGGGCAGATGCGGCGGCAGCTTGATCTTCGCCGGATCGACCTTGCCCGCGTCGCGATCCCAGACATGGTGCGGATCGCTGTAGTTGATCCAGAAAAACCACGGGCGTCCCTTGGGCGTCTTCTCCAGGAACTGGTCGAAAACCTTCGCCGTGCCCGCCTGCGCCGAGACGTCCAGGAAGTCCATCCGGTTCGCCCAGGTGCGCATCTGGTGCTTGTCGTAAGCTTTTTGCGTGGTGGGGCTGGGGGTGATGACGCCGTTCAGATGGAAGTAGCGGCCGCACACGCCGGTGTGGTAGCCGCGGGTGCGCAGGACTTCGGGAGCGGTAACGACGTCCGGCGGCAGAGGGGAACTGAAGCGGCCCATGCGCGCGGCGACGGGCGAGCGGCCGGTCATCAAGGCGGTCCGCGACGGAACGCACTGCGGCGCGGCGGTGAAAGCGCGCTCGAAGAGCATGCCTTCGCGCGCGAACCGGTCCAGGTTGGGCGTGGACATCCAATCGGCGCCATAGGCTCCGAGATAAGGATAGCTATGGTCGTCCGACAGCACGAACAGAATGTTCGGATGCGGCGATGCCGGCGCCGCGAGTGCGGCCGGCGCGGCGGCCATGGACTGGAGGAGTTCTCTTCGACTGGTGCTCATCTCCCGTATTGTAGAACTCCGCTCCGATGCATGCTACCGAAACAGGAGCGGCGCGAAGGCGGCCAGGTGCTTGCGCCACACCTGCCACTCGTGCGAGCCGGGACCTTCGAACCAGACGTGCTTGACGCCGGCCTGGTCGAGAGCCTCGTGGATGGCTTTGCTGCCGGCGTGAAGGCGGTCCTCCGTGCCGCAGCCGATCCACAGCAGGCTGAACTTGGCCGCCCCGGCCGCCTTCGCGTCCAGGCCGCGTCCGGCACCGCTGAAGGCGCCCGCATGGGCGAACTTGCCGGGGTGCGCCAGCGCGATGGCCAGCGCCTGGCCGGCGCCCATGGACAGGCCCGCGATGGCGCGCTGGTTGCGCCGGGGCAGCGTGCGATAGGCGGCGTCGATGGCCGGGACCAGATCGTTCACCACCATCTCGCCGAAGGCTTCGTTGCCGCGCGCGCCTTCCTTCGGCGTCTCGCCGGCGCGCATGGCGTAGCCGTGGTCCATGACCACGATCAGAGGCTTGGCCTTGCCGGCGGCGATCAGGTTGTCGAGGATGAAGTTGGCGCGGCCCTGCGCGGTCCAGCCCCGCTCGCTCTCGCCGGAGCCGTGCTGGAGGTACAGCACCGGGTAGCGCAGCTTGGGTTTGGCGTCGTAGCCCGGCGGCGTATAGACGAAGGCGCGCCGCAGGGCGCCGGTGACCTTCGAGCGGTACCAGTGCATGCGGACGTCGCCGTGCGGCACGTTCTTGGCGTCGTAGAAATCGAGGCCCGGGTCGGGCACTTCCAGACCGCTGGTCTGCTTGGCCCAGCCGAAGAAGGTCTCGCTGGCCGGGTCGTTGCACGGAAAGCCGTCGATAACCAGGCTGTAGTAGTGGAAGCCGGGCCGCACGGGAGAGGTGGTGACGGTCCAGACGCCTTCGGCGCCCTTGGTCATCTCGAACGGGCCCTTGCCCATGCCGCTGTCACTGCCGGCAGGCAGCACCTGCACGCTTTGTGCCGCCGGCGCATTGACCCGGAAGGTCACGCGCAGATCGGAATGAATGCGGGGGTATTCGCCGCCCCGAACGTTGGACGGCGCGGGAACGGAACTGTCGGCGGCAGGCAGGCACGCCAGCCCGGCCAGGGTCCACACCCAGAATAATCTCTCTGGTTTCATCGGCTTCTCCTGTTCCCCTTTTATACTTGAGTTGCGTATGAGATTGCGAACTGTCTTTCTCTTGGGATTGTCATCGCTGCTCCATGGTCAGAGCGCGGTGCGGGAATGGGAAGTATTCGAAATCCGGATGAGCGCGCGGGGCGCTTACGCGAACCCGTACGTCGAGGGTCCGCTCGCGCAGGTCGCCTTCACCGGCGTCGCCGGGCCGTCGCGCGGGATGCGCTATACGGTGGCGGCGTTCTGGGACGGCGGACAGGAATGGAAAGCGCGCTTCGCGCCGCCCGCGGCCGGCGAATGGAGCTACGCGAGTTCATCCTCGGACGCCGGCCTGGCGGGCGTCCGCGGCGCCTTGCGCGTCGACGCTTGGAGTGAAGCCGCCAAGCGCGAGAACCCGGTGCGCCGGGGATTTGTGCGCGTGGCCCGCGGCGGCCCGCGGCCCGGCCGCCACTTCGAGTACGCCGACGGCACGCCTTTCCTGTGGGTCGGCGACACCTGGTGGGCCTGGGGATCGAAGAAGAAAGTCCTGCTCTCCAGTTTCCAGAAAATGGTTGACGATCGCGCGGCCAAGGGCTTCACCGTGGGCCAAATCTACTTCGTGGGAAACGACGCGCTCGGAAAGACCTTCGACCACCCCGACCTCGATCAGGTCCGCAAGGTCGAGCAGATGGTGGCCTGCGCCAACAGCAAGGGGATCACCGTGTGGATCCATCCCTGGTGGAGCCGCAAGGGCTTGAACGAACGGGTGGGCGAAGAGAAGCTGCGGCGCTTCTGGCGCTACGTCCTCCACCGCATGGGAGCCCACAACGTTATCTGGACCCTGGCGGGCGAGTACAACATGAACGCATATGGCGGCTTCGGGCTCGACTTCTGGCGCGGCGTCGGCGCCTGGATCAAACGGGAAGACCCATACGAGCGCCTCGTCGGCGCGCATCCCACTCCGCCCGGCTGGCAGGGCGGAGCGGAAGCGCCGCAGTGGTCCACCGGCGAGGTGATCCACGACCAGCCGTGGCTGGACTACAACCAGAGCCAGGTGGGCCACGGCCGCTGGCGCAACGAGATGATCCCGCGCGTGATCTCGGCCGACTACGCGCGCCGGCCGGTGAAGCCGACCCTGGTCACCGAGCCATGGTACGAGTTCATCGAGGGCAGCCCGCCGGCCATGGACGTGCGCTTCGCCGCCTGGTCGGCCATTCTCTCGGGCGCGGCGGGCCACACCTACGGCGGCGGCCACGTCTGGTGGGCGCACGTGCCCGAGTCACCTTCGGGCGTGGGCGCCTGGCCGCTGGATCCCTCCTTCGAAACCAACACGCTCGACTACCCCGGCGCGAGGTCGATGAGTTTTCTGGCGAAGTTCCTGGGCGGCCTCGAGTGGTGGAAGCTCGAACCGCACCCGGACCTGATCTCGGACTACCCCGCCCCCTTTTGCAGCGCCGTGCCCGGACAGGAGTACGTCGCGTACTTGCGATACGGGGGCGCGCTGAAGGCGGACTTGAGGCCCTCGGCGGCCGACGGCACGTTCGAGTTCACCTGGATCGACCTGGCCGCGGGCAAGCCGGTCCGAAGCGGGACCGTGAACGGCGGCGCGGCACGGGAATTCCACGCGCCAGAGGACTACCCCGGCACGCGGGAGTTCAAGGACTGGCTGCTGCACATCCGCAAGCGCCGAGAGTGAGCCGCTATTTGCGTTTCGCGCTGGGAGTGGCGCCGGCCTTCAGGTCGCCCAAGGCGTACTGGATGCCGGCCAGAAAATGCTGGAGCAAGCGAGGATTCCAGAATGTGGCCGGGTTATGTCCGAAGACGCTGTAGTAAACCCGCCCCTTGTCGTAGGCGCGAATCCAGGCCATGGGGAAGTCGCGGTCGGCCAGGCGCGCGGGCCAGAAGCGCCGCTTCTTGGGATCGAAGTCGCTCTTGTCGAGGTTGATGCTCAGCAGGATGTGCAGCTTCTCTCGCGAGTAAGGCTCGGCGAACTGGAACACCTCGTCCTGGACGGGGAACTCCTGGCCTTTGAAAGCCGCGTTGATGGGGTTCTTGGGATCTTCCACGCGAATGTAAATGGTGTCCTTGGGCGACCAAGGGTGGCCTCCGTTCTCGTAGCCGCCTACCATCTCGCCGAAAGCCGGAAACTGGTCGTACTTGGGATACTGCACGAAAGTGGCCCCGCCGCCGGCGTGGAAGGCCACGAAGCCCTTGCCGCCGGCCACGAAGGCCAGCAGCGAGGCGCGCAGGTCCGGATCGCGCGTCAGCACCCCGGTGGTGTTGTTAAAGCACAGGGCGTCGTACTGTTTGAGGTTTTCCGCGCGCAACGCCTCGATGTCCGTGCTGAACGCCATGGTATAGGCGCCGGTCTTCTTGCCCATGGCTTCGAGGGCGTAGTTGCCCTGGGGAATCGAAGCGTGAACGTCGGGACGGCGCTGGTCGTCGCTGACATTCACGTTGAGCACCAGCAGCTTTCGCGCGCGCTTGGGCTTCGCCGGCGCCTTGGCCGGCAGGGCCTGGTCGATCTTCTCTTTGTCGGCCGGGCTCAGCTCCGCGGCTTGCGCGTTGGTGAGATGCACATGGGTCGCGCCCGCGGCCGTTGAACGCGTCGATTCCCCTATGTCGTTGCCGGTTAGAACGACTTCCTTCTCCGGCACGCCGCTCAACCCCAAGAACACCGGTGTGCCCGGTTCCGGTCGGGAGGCGGTGACAAAGACGCGCCGGGCTCGCTCCAACCCGATGGCAGCCAGTTTCGTTCCCGCCGGTGCGCCGACAAAGCCGTTGACGGTGAGGTTCTCGACGCGCCCCGCGTAGATGGCGTGGCGGTCCTGAGGTTCGCCCTGGACATCCCAGATCACGCGCACGTCGCGCAAGTTCAGGCCGCGCACGTTGGCGAACGCGAGCGCCGCCGGAACCGTGCTGTAATCGGTCTCTCGGGTGGCGGGACGGATCTTGGCCACACCGCGCGGCTTGCGCAGCTTCTCGAGAGTTTCAAAACCGGTGACGCGCATCACCAGGTTGCGAAAGCTCAGGTTTTCGACCGGCCGTTCGGGCAGGCCGCCCACCAGCACCCGCCCTTTGGTCTGAATCCGGATGTCGCTGAAGCTCACGTCGCGGATGCGGCTCAACGGCGACTCCTCGCTGCGCTGCTCCAGGTCCAGGAAGATGGGGTATTCGGTCCACTGGCGCGTGCTGTTGGTGCGCTGGTTGAACAGGGCCACCGAAGTGTCGATGGCAATGTTCGAGAAGCCGATGCCCTCCACCCGCGCGCCGTCCTTGATGTACATGGCGATGCCGTAGTGCGTGCCGGTGATGACGCAATTCGAGAAGGTGCAGTTGCGGAAATCGCCATAGCTTCCGGTGCCCAGCTTGATGGCCGAATCGTCGCTCGTCAGGACGCAGTTGGTCACGGTCACGTTCTCGCAGGCGCGCACCGGCGACGACGGCGCGTGGTTGCTGGTCTTCAGACAGATGGCGTCGTCGCCGGTCTCGATGCGGGAGTCCGAGATGAAGACGTTGCGGCTCGAGTCCGGATCGATGCCGTCCGTGTTCGGCCCGCGCATGTCGGTGATCATCGAGATGCCGCGAATGTAGACGCCGTCGCACTCCCACGGATGGATGCCCCACCCCGGCGTGTTGCGGATGCGCACGTTGCGGATGTGGACGTTGCGGCAGCCCACCAGGCGGATCAACGGGCTGGGACGCTTCTCCTTGGCTTTGAAGTCGCGTTCCCAGTAGGCGTCGCCGTTTCCGTTGATCGTGCCGTCGCCTTCGATGGCGATGTTCTCGGCATTCCGCGCGTAGATCAGGTGCAGCGGATCGTAGTCCTCGATCCTCCGGCTGCCCCACAGCGTCGCGCCCGCGGAGAGATGCAGCGTGACGTTGCTTTTCAGCACCAGGGTTCCGCTCAGGAAGTTGCCGGCCGGAAAACAGACCGTGCCGCCGCCCGAGCGCGCGCAGGCGTCGATGGCCTTTTGGATGGCCGGGCCATCCATCGCGCGGCCGTCTCCCTTCGCTCCGTGCGCGGTCACATTGAAACCGCGGCCCGGCGGTTCGGCCCGCGCGGCGAACGCCGCCGTAACCATTTCGAGCGTTCGCATCGCGGCGGCCTCGGCGCCGGCCATCGGCTTCCAGTCTTCCCGCGAGCCATCGTAGGCGGTGAGTTCCGCCAGGCCCGTGTCTCGTTCCGAATACTGGCTGTCGCGGCCGCCCAGTTTCCAGATCACCAGCTTGAGCGAGGGGACGACATAGATGGCGTGCCCGCCGGAGCCCTGTTTCCAGTACGCGTCCCGCGGAGCGGCCGCTGCGGCGCCGTCGGAGTTCAGCTCGGTTTGCAGGCTGTAGGCGAAATGCGGATTGTAAGGCGAGGGCCGGGCGCACTGGCGCACGTACTCGGCCGGGACCACCTGGCGCGCGCCCCACCGGCCGTTGTGCAGCATCAGGTAGCCGGCGCGCAGCATATCGGTAGCGCGCAGCGCGATGCCGCCCCCGCCGGGCGTGTGCGTCATGCCGGTCTGCCGGTAGCCGAAGCCCCAGCGGCCCCAGCCCAGCGGCCGGGCCAGGCGCTCCTCGAGATACTGCTGAAGTTCCATCCCCGATACGTGGCGGACAATGGCGGAAACGATGTGCGGCGACACGGTCGCGTAAGAGTAGCAATCACCCGGCCTGCACCACAGGCGCGTGGCGAAAGCGTTGGCGTCGATCATGGCCGTAGCGCCGTCCAGGCCGGGAGGATCGATGGGCACAGACTCTCCGCGCACCCGGCCGGGCGAGTTGCCGGCCAGCCCCGCGCTCATCGAAAGCAATTGCCCCAGCTTGATCCCGCTCTTCACCGGGTCGTTCAACGGGAAGGCCTCGTGCGGCAGATAGCGCGGCGTGTAGACCGTCTGGTCGAGCCCGTCGGGAAAGAGGTCGGCGCGCTCGCGCATCAGGATGCCCATGGCCAGGCTGGAGAAGAGCTTTCCGCAAGAGGCCGTGTTGGGCGTCGCGTCGCGATTGGCGCGGCCGAAATAGCGCTCGTAGACCAGCCAGCCGTCGTGCACTACCAGCAGTCCGCCGTGCTTGGTCGAGCCTTTTACGTACTCGAACGCTTGGTCGAGTTGGGCCTGCGACTGGCGCGTGCGCCAGCCGCCTTGCGCATCGGGCGGCGGAAAGTACTGCGCGGCCAGCACGGCCACGCACAGCAGAAAAGCCGCAACTGTTCTTACCATGGCAGCTCCAGCGTGGGTGGATGAACGTATCGCTTCACGGCGATGCGGAGCGTTTCGCCGGCGCCCGGCGCCAGTTCCACGCTGACATCGCGGCCGTCCACCTTCACGGTGTTGCCGCCGAAGGCGGCCGAGGCGCAATGGTGCTCGCCGTAGGCGCCCATGCGCACCACGATCTGGCGCGCGTGCACCGGGTTCGTGTTCACCAGAGTCAGCACGGTCTCTTCGGGCAGGATCTTTTCGACCAGCGCGGCGACGTCGAGCGCCAACCCGGCGCGGCGGCGGGCCGGGTCGAAGTAGCGCACGCGGCTGTGCAGAATGTTGCCGGCTTTATCGGGATCGTTGCCGCCGACGGTCAGGTTCACCAGCGCGCCGGCGGAAACCGGGTTGAACCTCTGCGGGTCGTCGGCGGCGCGCGTGTCGGGAGTGCTGGGGTCCGCGCGCAGGGCCTGGACCTGGCGGCGCACGCGCTCGAATTCGCCGCGCAAGGCGGTTTCGGGGTAGTTCGGGTTCTTGCCCGCCAGGTAGGCGATCCACGGGTCGGCGGAGATGTGTTCGAGGTCCGCCGGCTGCATGGTCCACAGATAAATGTCGCGCTGCACGTCCAAGTGCTGGTCCGGCGTGTAGCCGTACCAACCCTTGTCGCCGTGCTTGTTGGGCGGCAGTGTGCGGCCTCTTTCCACCTTTTGGGCGGCGTACAAGTTGGCGATCTGCCGCTTCAGCGGCTCGATGAATCCGGGATCGGCGGTCAGCAGAAATGCTTCGCCGAAGGCGATGCGGGCGCCGCGCATGTAGTAATTGCGGCCGCTGGTTTCGGGCCAGAAATTCCAGCCGAAGGTCCCGCCATACCACTTGCCGTTCCACTCGCCGCCGATGCGGCCGTCCAGTCCGATGTTGGTGGGGATGTTGCCGCCGTTGGCCAGCACGCGGTCGCGCCAGGCGCCCACGTATTCCAGCAGCCAGTCGCGGTACTTGCGCTCTCCGGTCAGCGCGCAGGCGTTCAACGCCAGCGTGGCGGCGGCCAGGTTGAGGGGATGATCTCCACGGATGTTGCCGGCGGTTTTGTATCGTGTGAGGCGATCGGGCTGGCCGGGGATCGGCTCGCCGCCCCAATCCTCGGGAGTGGCGCCGGTCAGCTTGGGTCCGCGGCTGCCGTTGTGCAGGCTGCGGATGATCTTGTGCTGGGGGTCGTAGTTGGGCGCCCCCGGATCTTCGTTCAGGTAGAAGCCGGCGAAGCGGCGCACGCGCTGGCGGTACGTCGGGTCGCCAGGTGCGGCGAGGGCATAGAAGTGAAACGCGGCCAGCCCTTCGCCGGTGTGCTCCCAGTCGAAGGAGGTCACGAACTCCTTGTGATACATGCCGTGGCGCGCCATTTCGACGTTGGGCGCGCGGGCCTGAGTGTACTGCACCAGGTGGCCTTCCCAAGCGGTGCGGTAAAGCTCCAGCAGAGCCTCGGGTCCGCCCAGGGCGTACACCAGCGGCCAGTTGTGGAAGTTCTCCATGGCGTCGTCGGGACCGTCGTTGCCGCCCCAGCGTTCGACGCAGCGCAGGAAGCCGCGCTGGTCCAGATAGCGGGCGGCGAACTCGCCGGCCGCGTCACCGTAGGCGGCCAGCAGCGCCCGCTCGGCCAGCGCCCAGTTCGGCGGCGGCATCGGGCGCTCGATGCGGATCTGGGCCTCGGCGAGGCATAGCGCGACCGCGAGCAAGGCGCAGACCGCCAATCGCAAGAGTTTCACCATGGATGGATTTTATCCAGCTTTTACCCTTCGGTGTGATAATGTCCGAGAGTATGACCATCCTGGTTTTGGCGTTTCTTCTTTCCCCGGCCCTGGCCGTCATCGAAAAGGCCGCCGGCTACGTCGGTTTCTACACCGCCGAGGGCCAGCGCGCCGGCCAAGTGAAGGTGGGCGCGTTTCCTCATGAAGCGGTCCTTTCTTCCGACGGCCGCCTGCTCTACGTGACCGACAACGGAGTGCTCTGGCTGACCGACGAGGGCGACGGCGGCAACACGGTCTCCATTGTCGACGTGCGCGGCATGCGGAAGACGGGCGCCATCGACCTGGGCCGTTTTCGGCGCCCGCATGGCATTGCGCTGGATCCGGCCACCGGCCGGTTGCTCGTGACCACCGAGAAGCCCCACCGCCTGCTGCTCATCGATCCCGTGGCGCGCAAGGTGCTACGCGACTACGACGTGCAGGGCAAGACCCCGCACATGGCCGCCTTCGGCCCCGGCGGCGAGTGGGCCTTTGCCAGCAATACGGATTCGAATACGGTGGCGGCCATTCACCTGGCCAGCGGCAAGACCAAACTCATTCCCACGGCGGCGCGCCCGCAGGGCTGCGTGCTCGAGCCCGGCGGCAAGCGCCTGTTTGTGGCCGACTCGGACGGCAACCGCATCTCGATCATCGACGTCCGGGAGCTGAAGGTCGTGGGCGAGATCGCCACCGGGAAAGGCCCCGGCCGCATTGCCATCACGCCGGACGGCAAGACGCTGGTTTATAACACCGGCATGGACGGAGGCGTTGGTTTTGCCAATGTCGCCGCCCGCAAGCAGGTGGCGACCATCCCGCTGGGCGGGCGGACCATGTCGCTGACCATGACTCCCGACGGCCAGCGTGCCTTCACCGGCATCCAGGACCAGGACAAGGTGTTCGTGATCTCGGTGTCCGACCGCAAAGTGGTGCAAGTGATTCAAACGCCCAAAGCCGCCGGCCCCGACCCCGCCCTCCCCTTAATTCGGTGACAGGCTACTCTTTCCCCAATTTCAGAATGGGTTCTCGGGGAATCTGCCGACCGGCCGCCGCAAGAGTGCGCTGAGTGAGAACGAGGGCGCCGCCCTGGAAGCCATTGAAAACAAAGTGAGGTAGCATCAATTGCAGGATCCTCAAGGACCCCAGGAACCGACGTTCTGGGGACCAGGCCGAAATTGGGGAAAGAGTAGCCTGTCACCGAATTAGTTCGGCGGCGAAGGTGTGGGTGGGGCCGAACATGTTGGAGCGGAACACGACCCACTTCCCATCGGGCGTGAAGCGGACGTTTGGCTCCAGCCGGTAGTTGTGCTTGGACATGTTCACCAGGCGTTCGGCGCGCAGCACGCCCGGCTTGACGAAACTCTTGTCCTCGACCCCGCGATTCGGAATCAGCTCGGGGCGGAACAGGTAGATCCACCTCCCGTTCGGAGCGCGGGCCACCTGCCCCGAGTCCCCGCCGTCGCCGCAGAAGAGCTTCCCGTCCGCGGAGACGTTGAAGTGAATGGACCACTCATCGCGCTGCAAGTGATACCAGGTCCGTTCGCCCGTCTCGATCTGGTAGCCCGCCAGCCAGAAATCCTCGCCGCGCGGCGTTTGCAGGTCGTACCAGATGGTCTTGCCGTCCGCGCTCCAGAACTCGTGCCCCCAGATCTCCATGGCGATGGTGCGGGAGTGGATCTTGGTGAGGCGCGTGCCGTCGGTGCGGATGGTCCACAGCCGGTCCACTTTGTGCCAGGGGCCTTCATGGCAGAACATGAGCAGCGCCGGATCGGCGGGCGAGAACAGCAGGTGATTCAGCCAGTCGTTGGCCTTGTGGATGATCTTCACCTCGCCGGTTTTCACGCTCAGAGTAAACATCGCCATGGGCA
>JACQZT010000019.1 GCA_016213755.1 Acidobacteriota bacterium
ATGCATCCATTAGGAGGAAAAGCGGCGGCCTATGTGTGCCAAAATTTCGTCTGCCGCGAACCGGTCACGGAACCCGGTAAATTAAAGGAACTGTTAAAGGAGAAACAATGGAAAGACCAGGCGCAACCACTTTGAAGGGCAACCCCCTGACCCTCGTGGGACCGGAATTGAAAGCGGGCGACCAGGCCCCCGACTTCGAAGCGGTGGACACCAAGCTCCAGCCCGTAACCCTCGCCAAGACCGGCAACAAGGCCCGCATCTTCAGCGTGGTGCCGTCGCTCGACACGCCCGTCTGCGACGCCCAGACCAAGCGCTTCAACGACGAAGCCGCCAAGCTGAAGGGCGTGGACATTTACACCGTCAGCGTGGACCTGCCCTTCGCGCAGAACCGCTGGTGCGGAGCTTTCGGCATCGATAACGTCAAGATGCTTTCCGACCACAAGAACGTGTCCTTCGGAGCCGGCTACGGCACCCTGATCAAGGAACTGCGCATCGAGAGCCGCGCCATTTTCGTGGTCGACAAAGACAACGTGATCCGCCACGCCGAGTACGTCAAGGAAGTGGCCGACTACCCCAACTACGAAGCCGCCCTGGCCGTAGCCCAAACCCTAGCCGCCTAAAAACCGGGGACAGTACACTCAATACACCATTTCCCGGCCGGCTTGGTTCGGTGGAAAATGGTGTATTGAGTGCACTGTCCCCGGTTTCCCAGAGAGGTGGGTATGCGCAGGTTTGATCATGTGGGGGTTCCGACTGGCCAGGAACAGGCCGGCGAGATGTATGTGGCGGCGACCAAGGTCTGGGTGACCGATCCGCTGCGGGATGCGCACCGGATCGAGTACTTGCGCTTCGAGCCGGACAGCCCGGTGCGGGGGCCGGTGCGGGACCTGCCGCACGTCGCCTTTCGGGTGGACAACCTGGAGCGGGAAATCGAAGGAGCCGAGATCCTGCTGGGTCCCTTCCAGGCCACCCCGACGCTGCGGGTGGTCTTCGTGCTCCGGGACGGCGCGGTCTTCGAGTTCATGGAAAGCGCGGCCGAGGGACATTGGTTCACCGGCTCCGAACCGAACCGGATTGTGCTAACAATCTAGGCATGGACTTCACGCGACGCGACCTGCTCTGGCTGCCTCTGGTTCAAATGCGCAGCCCCCGCACCAACGTTCTCCTCATCGCGGTGGACGACCTGAACAACCGCATCGGCTGCTATGGCGACCCGGTCGTGAAGACGCCCAACATCGACCGCCTGGCGCGCCGCGGCGTGCGCTTCGACCGCTCCTACTGCAATTATCCGCTCTGCAATCCCACGCGAACGAGCCTGCTCAGCGGCCGGCGGCCGGAGACGACGCAGGTCTACAACAACAACACGCCCCCCCGAACGCACCTGGGCGGCATCGCATTTCTGCCCGAATACTACAAGGCGCAGGGCTACTTCACCGCGCGGGTGGGCAAGATCGCGCACGGCACTTACGAATACCAGCTCCAGTGGGACATCTCGGAGAGCCGGGCCGGAGTGCCGCTGGCGAGCGAACGCAAATTGCGGGACGAGGACACCGCGCTCGACCGCGCCAAGAACAAGAAGAAAGCCGGGAAGGCCGCCGGCAGCGAAGGCGGCGCGAAACTGTCCTGGACCCCGACCAACCGGGCCGACGCCGAGGAACCCGACGGCGCCACTGCCCGCCGTATCGCCCAGATCGTCCGCGAGCACAAGAGCCAGCCCTTCTTCATCGGGTGCGGCTTCCACAAGCCTCACCTGCCCTGGGTCGCGCCGCGCAAGTATTTCGACATGTACTCGCTGGACCAGATCAAGCTGCCCGACACACCCGCCGGCGACCGGGACGACATTCCGCCGCTGGCCCTCACCTCCACGCAGGGCGACAGCGAGATGACCGACCGCGAGCGCCGTCAGGCGGTCCTGGCCTATCACGCCGCCACCTCCTTCATGGATGCGCAGTTGGGCGTGGTGCTGGACACCATGGACGAACAGAGACTCTGGGACAACACCGTGGTGCTGCTGTTCGGCGACCACGGATGGCACCTGTACGACCACCAGCAGTTGTGGCGCAAAATGACCGTGTTCGAGCAAGCCTCGCGCGCGCCGCTCATCGTCCACGCGCCGGGAAAACAAGAGGGCGTCGCCTGTCCGCGGCTGGTCGAGTACGTGGACATCTACCCCACGCTGACCGAACTGAGCGGCCTGCCAAAGGCCCCCGGCATGGAAGGCGCCAGCTTCACGCCGCTGCTCGACTCCCCGCAGAGGCCCTGGAAGAAGGCGGCCTACACCATGGTGGCGCGCGGCGCCAACCGCTTCGGCCGCAGCGTCCGCACCGAGCGCTATCGCTACACCGAATGGGAAGACGGCAAGTCGGGCGTCGAGTTTTACGACCACGAACTGGACCCCAACGAATGGACCAACACAGCCTGGCCCAAGCGCGCGCGAACGGCGAAGCAGAGCGCTCAAATGGAGGAGATGAAGGCTCTGCTCCACGCCGACAAGAAGTTAACCGCTCCTTAACCTTCCCGCGCCGCCTCGATCCAAAGCTCCGGAGCCTTCCAGCCGGGGCGCTGGACCGAGTTGCTTTCGGTCACGCCATCGGCCGGGTGCGTCGCCCGCCACTCCTCAATCGCGCGGGTCAGATCGGCCACCAGCTTGGGATTTTTCGCCGAGAGATCGTTGCTCTCGGTGGGGTCTTCGTCGATGCGGAACAGCAGGTCCTTGGGGGCGCCCGAGCGCGGGATCTCGCGCACCAGTTTCCACTCCCGGCGATGCACCGCCAGGCGGGTCATGCCGCCGGTTCCAATCGCGAAGAAGATGTCGTCGCGCGGCTCCGCCTTTCCGCTGGTGATGGCCGGCCACAGGTTCTTGCCGTCGAAGGGCAGAGTGTTGCCCGGCGTCACGCCCGCCGCCGCGGCGAGGGTTGGAAAATGGTCCATCATCGACATCACTTGCTGTGAGACGCCGCCGGCCTTCAAATGTCCCGGCCAGCGCAGGATGGCGGGAACGCGCGTGCCGCCCTCAAACGTGGTGGCCTTGCCCGCGCGCAGGGGCGTATTGGTGGCGCCGCTGCCGGTGGGCCCGCCGTTGTCGCTGAAGAACAGCACCAGCGTGTTGCCGGCAACGCCCTCTTCGTCCAGCGTCGCCAGCACCTTGCCCACGGTCGCGTCCATCGCATCGGTCATGGCCGCGTAGCGCCGGCGCTTCTCGTCGCGGATGTTGGCGTACTTGTCGATGTACTCGGGGGGCGCTTGCAGCGGGGCATGCGGAGCGTTGAAGGGCAGGTAGAGGAAGAACGGCCGGTTGCGGTCGCGCTGTTTGATGAATCGCGAGGCTTCGGCGCCCAGCAGGAACGTGGAGTAGCCTTCTTCGCGCACGCTCTTGCCGTTGCGGCTCCAGTCCAGGCCGCCTTCGCGCTCGTGGGTGAAGTAGTCGATGGCGCCGTTGACGTGCCCGTAGGCGTGGTCGAATCCGCGCGCCCGCGGCAGGAATTTCTTGTAGGCATGCCCCAGGTGCCACTTGCCGGTGATGGCGGTCTGGTAGCCGGCGGCCTGGAACGCTTGCGGCATGAACCGTTCCCGCACGGGCACGCCATAGTCGGACCAGGGGCGGATCACCGTGTAGGCCACGCCGAGGCGCATGGGCGAGCGCCCGGTCATCAGCCCGGACCGCGTCGGCGAGCACACCGGAAACGAGTAGGCGCGCTCGAAGCGTGTTCCCTGCGCCGCCAAACGGTCGATGTTGGGAGTGCGGATCTCGCTGCCGTGATAGCCCACGTCGTGCCAGCCGAGGTCGTCGGCCAGGAAGATCAGGACATTGGGTCTGGATAGCGCCGCCTGGCTCCGCGCGAGGGCCGCGGCGCCGGTGGCAGTCTGCAAGAATTGGCGTCGATGCATAGGGTAATGTTCTCAAACTTCGCTGCACCTGCGCATTACGAAAAGGGGGCGGATCGCTCCGCCCCCTCTTCGCAAACCGTAATCGTGGAAGGACTACAGACCCTTCTTCGCCAGGAACTCGATCAGGTCGATGACGCGGCAGGAATAGCCCCACTCGTTGTCGTACCAGGAAACCACCTTCAGCAGGTTGTCGCCGATCACCTTGGTCAACTGGCCGTCGATGATCGAGCTGTTGGAGTTGCGCATCATGTCCGTGGAAACCACCGGGTCCTCGGTGTAGGCCAGGATGCCCTTCAGTGGCCCTTCGGCGGCGGCTTTCAGCGCGGCGTTGACATCCGCCGCGGTGGCGGGCTTCAACAGCACGGCCACCAGGTCGACCACCGAGACGTTGGGGGTCGGAACGCGCATGGCATAGCCGTCCAGCTTGCCCTTCAGTTCGGGCATCACCAGGCCGATGGCCTTGGCGGCGCCGGTGGTGGTGGGGATCATGTTCAAGGCGGCGGCGCGGGCGCGGCGCAGGTCCTTGTGCGGGAAGTCCAAAACATTCTGGTCGTTGGTGTAGCTGTGGATGGTGGTCATCGAGCCCTTCTCGATGCCCCACTTCTCGTGGATCACCTTCACGAACGGCGCCAGGCAGTTGGTGGTGCAGGAGGCGTTCGAGATCACGTTGTGCTTGGCCGCATCGTAGACGCCCTCGTTGACGCCCATGACGATGGTGGCGTCCTCGTTCTTGGCCGGGGCGGAGATGATGACCTTCTTCACGGGGCCGCGCAGGTGGGCCTTGGCGGCATTGGCGTCGGTGAACTTGCCGGTCGACTCGATGACGACCTGCGCGCCCACGCTCTCCCAGTCGATGGCGGCCGGGTCCTTGGTCGCGAAGATCTTGATCGCCTTGCCGTTGACCAGGATCGCGTCGCCTTCCGCCTTCACATCCGCATCCAGCGGGCCGAGCACGGAGTCGTACTTCAGCAGGTGTGCCAGAGTCTTCGTATCGGTCAGGTCGTTGGCCGCCACGAACTCGATGTTGGGGTTGCCCATTCCGGCGCGAACGACGTTGCGCCCGATGCGTCCAAAACCGTTGATGCCTACTTTGATTGCCATTCGGGAAAATCTCCTTCTTGTGGTGAATCGCTCAGGTCCATGATAGCAAAGGCGCAACGCCCGCGCGGGCATTTCGGAGGGGAAACTCCGGATCAGCGGGGCGGCAGCGGTTCGGTGATCGCCCCGCCCAGGCCGGCGTAGGTGTCCTTGACCCGGGTCACCTTGCTGCCGGTGAAGGTGACGAAGGTGATCTTGCCGGGCGGCAGGCCGTAGATCCATTCTTCGGTCTCCACGCCGTCCTGCGTTTCGCGCACCTTGTTGCGCGGCCGGCCCAGGGCCAGCAGCACCTGGTCGCGGTCCAGTCCCTCGGCGGCGCGCTTTTCCTTGATCGCGCTCTGGATTTCGGGGGGCAGCGCGTCCATGTACTGCTCGGTGGCGCTGCGTTTTTCGAAGTCCAGCACCGGGGCCAGCATCTTTTTGAACGCCGCCGCCTCCAGCGCCGGCACGCCCTTGGGGAACAGCAAGGCGATGGCGGTGCCGCCGGGTGCGCTGGTGTTGCCGCGATTGATCGGCGTGGTGCGCGAACCCGAGCCCATGCCCACCTCGATGCGGTCGTACCACTTGCGCCCGCCGCGAAAGCCGCCGTTGAGTTCCAGGATCAGCTTGTCGTCCTCGATCTCCACCCGGCTGATCTGCACCTGGTCGCCCGCGCGCGCCGCCGGACCGAACTCCATTCCCGCGGCGTCCCACGCCTTCTTCTCCCAGGCGCCCTCGGCGGTCACCTGCAACGGCTTCTTCGAACGCGGCAGCGGCACCTTGGCGGTGGCGAATTCGGCGGTCAGGCCGCGCATGATGGCGACGCGCTCGTCGAAGGCGAGCTTGCGCTTCTGCGCGGACGCCGGGGTTCCGGCGGCCAGCGCGACAGCGGCGAACAACGCGGCAGCCCGCGCCGTCATTTAGTCCTCCTCGGCGTGACGCAAGAGGTAGGCGGTCTGCTTGCGGACCGGCGCGCGCATCAGGTAGCCGAACAGCGCCACCACCACGGTCGTGGTCAGGAGACTCCCTTCCGGGCCGTAATCGCCGCCGCTCCAGAGCGCGCCTGCGAACCAGTGCATCTTGTACCCCGTAACTCCCATCTTAAACCCGCTCAGGTTGGCCCCGCCCAGCGGCAGGACGGCGTTCCAGCCGTAGTGCAGTCCGATGGGCAGCCACAGGTCGCCGCTGCGCACGAACGCCACGCCCAGCAGCACTCCCCACAACATGGTATTGAGGAGCCCCATCCAGGAGGCGCTTTGGTTGCCGGCGTGCGCGAAGCCGAACAGCACGCTGACCGGCAGGATGGTGGTGAAAGGACCCGCCTTGGCAATCAGGATCTGAAAGCCGTAGCCGCGGAAGAGCATCTCTTCGCCCACGGCGCCGAACAGCAGCGCGAAGGCGAGGAACGCGAACGAGCCCCAGTCGGCGGGATTGTCGGGGTCGGGCCGGAACTCGGCCAGGCGCGCCGCCAGCGGCGCCAGCGTCACCAGCAGGGCCGCGCCCGCCCCGCCGGCCAAACCCAGCAGCAGGTTGCGCCGCGAGGCGGCGCTCCACCCCAGCCCGATGTCGGCCAGCCGCGCGCGCTCGTAAATGCGCAGCGCGATGGCGTTGGCCACCGCCGCCGCGGCGAACGTGCTCAGCACCGAGGTGGTCAGGTAGCCCGCCACGGGCATCATCACCTGGGCGAAGACCATCAGGCCGGCGATCTCCAGAAACGCGAAGACGCCCACCCGCAAAGCCACGCCCAGCCAGGCTTTGGGCCGGGAGGTTTCCATTTCCGCATGGTAGCGCGCGCGCCACCGCCAGTGGACTTGGACCCGCCCGCGGCCGGAGAATGGATGGTTTGGAGTCCTCAAATCATATGCCCTCACAGACCAACACCCTGCCGGTGGAGATGCGCGTTCCGCCGGCTCTGGATCCCGGCTTTCTGCCGGCGTCTCTTTATAACCGAACGTTTCGCCAGCGGGCGGCAAAAGCGGGTTCCGTGCCGCTGCGGCTGGCGCTGGAGCGCGCCGACGGTTCGGTTTCGGTGTTCGACACCGTGGTCTTCGCACCCGGGACGGCCGAGTTCGGCCTGAATTTCCGCTATGTCGAGCGGATCGTGAAATTCCTGCTCTGGCAGCGCGGCGGATGGAAGGTGTACGTGGGCGGGCCGAAGGAGATCGGCGAGCACGTCCGGGCCGTTTACGCTCCCGGCGGCGCGCGGGCCTTCGACGCCGAATTCATGGGCGGCGTGTACGAGAATCCTTTTACGGTCGTGCCCATGGACGCGGACCGCGTGCCCGGCGCCAAAGAAACCACCATGCCGCTGGGCCGTCACCTGGACGGCTGCCGGGTGGGCTTCGACCTGGGCGCCAGCGACCGCAAGGCCAGCGCGGTGATCGACGGCGAGGCGGTCTACAGCGAAGAGGTGGTCTGGGACCCGCGCCACCAGAGCGACCCCGGCTACCATTACCAGGGCATTCTGGATTCCATCCGCCGCGCGGCGGCGAAGCTCCCGCGCCTGGACGCGGTGGGCGGCAGCGCCGCGGGCATCTACATCAACAACCGCGCGCGCGTGGCATCGCTCTTCCGCGGCGTGCCGAAGAAGGCCTTCGAGGAGCACATCGCGGGCGTGTTTCTGCGCATCCGCGACGAGCTGGGCGTGCCGCTCGAAGTGGTTAACGACGGCGAGGTGACCGCGCTGGCCGGCTCCATGTCCATCGGCGAGAACCCGGTGCTGGGCGTCGCGCTCGGCTCCAGCCAGGCGGCCGGCTACGTGGATCATTCCGGCAACATCACCGGCTGGCTCAACGAACTCGCCTTCGTTCCGGTGGACTACCGTGACGGCGCGCCGGCGGACGAGTGGTCGGGCGACGCCGGCTGCGGCGTGCAGTATTTTTCGCAGGTGGGCGCCCACCGCGTGGCCTCGGGCGCCGGCATGGAATTCCCCGCCGGGCTCGGGCTGCCGGAAAAGCTGGTCGTGCTGCAAGAGAAAATGAAAGCCGGCGATCCGCTGGCGCCCCAGGTCTACCAGACCATCGGCTCGTACCTGGGCTACGCCGTCGCGCATTACGCGGACTTTTACGAGCTGAAGCACATCCTGGTGCTGGGCCGCGTGACCACCGGCGAGGGCGGCGACATTCTGGTCGGCGTGGCCAAGCAGGTGCTGGCCGCCGAGTTCCCGGAACTCGCCGCGCGGGTCAGCATCGCGCTGCCGGACGAGAAGAGCCGGCGCGTGGGGCAGTCCATCGCCGCGGCCAGCCTGCCGCAAATCGGAAAGGAGAAAGGGTAATGCAACTGAGTAAATCCACTGCGGAGATTTGGGTTCCGGACGGCCTGGCGCTCGCCCCCGCCCTGGCGCGCGTGACGCACATGGCCGTCGGCGCACACCAGGACGACCTGGAAATCATGGCCCTGGACGGCATTCTTCCCTGCTTCGGCCAGACCGACAAGTGGTTCCTGGGCGTGGTGGCCACCGACGGCGCGGGCAGCCCCCGCGACGGGCTGTACGCCAAATACACCGACGCCGAGATGCGCGCGGTGCGGCGCGGCGAACAGAAGAAGGCCGCCCTGGTGGGCGAGTACGGCGCGGTCGCGTTTTTGGACCACCCCAGCTCGGGCATCAAGAACCCGGCCGACAGCGGACCCCGGAACGACATTCGGGCCCTGATCGAGGCCGCGCGGCCCGAAGTGGTTTACACCCACAACCTGGCCGACAAGCACGACACGCACGTCGCCGTGGCGCTGCGAACCATCGCCGCCATTCGCGAGCTGGCTCCCGAGGCGCGGCCCGGGAAACTCTACGGCTGCGAGGTGTGGCGCGACCTGGACTGGATGGTGGACAGCGACAAGGCGGTCTTTCAGCTCGACGAGCACGAGAACCTGGCCGCGGCCCTGCTGGGCGTCTTCGATTCCCAGATCGCGGGCGGCAAGCGCTACGACCTGGCCACCTTCGGCCGCCGCCGCGCGCACGCCACTTATCATCAGAGCCACGGCGTCGACGCCGCACGGATGATTAACTTCGGCATGGACCTGACGCCGCTGATCGAGAACCCCGCGCTGGACATCGGCGCCTTCGTTCAGGAACACATCGCACGATTCGCGGACGAAGTCCGGACGCGAATCGGAAAGTCGCTCTGACCCTATGCCGGCGCGCCGCATTCTGCAACTCGGCGATCCGATGCTGCGCCTGAAGTCGGAGCCTGTCGCGCGCCCGGAGGAGGCCGCGCTGGTGTTGCGCGACCTGCGCGCAACGCTCCACGCCTTCCAGCGCGAGCACGGTTTCGGGCGCGGCATCAGCGCCATTCAGATCGGCGTGCCGCTGCGTCTCATCTATGTCGAGTTCGAGAGCCAGACGTACTCGCTGC
The DNA here is from genome assembly GCA_016213755.1 of Acidobacteriota bacterium. Taxonomy (GTDB): domain Bacteria; phylum Acidobacteriota; class Terriglobia; order Bryobacterales; family Bryobacteraceae; genus JACQZT01. Next base: position 9,315 of record JACQZT010000019.1, read on the forward strand.
TCAATCCCGAGTGGGAATGGAGGAGCGAGGAAAAGTTCGTCCTGTGGGACGACTGCTTCTCGTTTCCCAACCTGGTGGTGAAACTGGAGCGCTCGGCGGCCGTGCGACTGTGCTACCAGGAGCCCACAGGCCGCGATTGTACTTTGGCGGCCGAAGGCGCGCTTTCCGAACTGCTCCAGCACGAGATGGATCACCAGGACGGCGTGCTGGCGGTGGATCGCGCGCTGGACGCGAACAGCCTGGCAACGCGCGCCGAGTGGCTGCGGCAGGGAGCGAGCCGGTCATGAAGAAATGGCTGCTGTTGACGGCGGCGGTGGCGGTGCTCGTCACGGTGTGGCTGGTGGCGCGCCGCACAGCGCCCCTGGAGACGCCTTTCGAGCGAGTCAAGCGCGAAAGGCTGGTGAGCACGCTGGTTACCAACGGCAAGGCGGAGCCCATTGAATGGTCCCGTGTGCGCGCCGAGCGCGCCGGGGCCATCCGGCGCGTGGGGGTCGAGCGCGGCGCCACTGTGGCGCGCGGCGCCGTGCTGGCAGAGCTTGATGCGACCGCAGCCCGCGCCGAGCTGGCCGCGGCCGAAGCGCGCATCGCTCAGGCGCGCGCCGAACTCGAATCCATCGAGCGGGGCGGGCGCGCCGCCGAGCGCGCCGACATCGAAGGCCAGGTGGCGCGCACGCGGCTCGATTTGCAGCAAACCGAAACAGAGGCCGCGGCCTTGGCGCGCCTGGCCGAAAAGAACGCCGCGCCCCGGCAGGACGTTACCGAGGCGCGCGACCGCGTGGCCAAGATTCAAGCCCAGTTGCGTGCGCTCGAGCTGCGGCGCGCGGCGCTGGTGACGCCGGCCGACCGCGGCGTCGCCGAAGCGCGGCTGAGCGACGCGCAGGCGGCGGCGGAACTGGCGCGGAAAACGATCGAGCAGAGCACGATCCGCGCGCCGCTGGCGGGCGTGGTCTACAGCCTGGCCGTGCGCAGCGGCGCCGTTGTCAATCCCGGCGACGAGATCGCCCAAGTGGGACAACTCGACCGGCTGCGCATTGTGGTCTATGTCGACGAGCCGGAACTGGGGCGCGTGGCGCGCGGCATGCCGGTGGCAATCACCTGGGACGCTCTGCCGGGGCGCGAGTGGAAAGGCGAGGTCGAGAAGGTCCCCACCACCGTGGTGACGTTGGGCACGCGCGAGGTGGGCGAGGTGCACTGCGTGGTGGTGAATCCAGAGCGCGCGCTGCCGCCGGGGGCTAACATCAACGCGTCGATTCTCTCCCGCGTGGTTGAAAACGCCTTGACGATTCCCAAGGAAGCGCTGCGCCGCGAGGGTTCGCAGACCGGCGTCTATGTACTGGAGGGCGCCCGCCTGACCTGGCGCGCCGTCCGCACCGGCATCTCCAGCGTCACGCGCATCGAGGCGGTCGAAGGGCTGAAGGAAGGCGACCCCGTGGCCCTAATTCGGTGACAGGCTACTCTTTCCCCAATTGCGGGTTGCCGTGGCTGCTGGCCGCCGTAGTCCTCTCTTTGGGCTGCGGAGGGCCGCGCGAGCAGGCACCGCCCCCTGTCAGATGGACGACCGGTTTTTGGTTCTGGGGCGGCAGCTCCGCTACTGTGGCGGCGGCGGTCCGCCCGATCGACGTCATTTTCTGTCAGGCGGGCGCCATTCGCCATGAAAACTATCCGATCCGCCGGAAGCCCTGGAACGTGTACGGACAATTGCCGCGGCAGATGCCGCCGGCCCGCGAATACTGGCTGGTTTTTCGGTCCGACGGCGCGGGCATTCCGGCGCTGGAGGTCGTTCCGGATCTCACGCGAATGGTTGCCGAGCTTCTGGTGGAGGCGCGCCGGCGGGGCCTGAATGTGGCGGGGATTCAACTCGATGTCGATAGTCCGACGCGGTCTCTCGCCCACTACGCGACATTTCTGCGGGAGGTCCGAAAAGGCTTGCCGGCTGGAGTCCAGATCTCCATCACAGCGTTGCTCGACTGGTTTCGGCCGGGCACGACGGTCGGCGGAGTGGTGAACCTGGTCGACGAGTTTGTGCCGCAATTTTATGACGTCCAGGGGGACAGCGCCGCGATTGCCGCGCCAGTTTCCGCAGCCAAATGGAGTCCGGTATTCAACCGGTATCGGAAGAGGTTCCGCATCGGTCTCTCCACGTTTGGCCGCGCCCGGCTGGTTCCCCGCGCCAGCACAGCCGCATTCATCCGGGACCTGAAGCCGCTCGACATTGCCATTGATCCGGCTTTCCAGCTTCAAACCTCCAAGACGGCGGCCGGCGAGCTGGTGCTGAGCTATCGGGCCGCGCGGAAAACTCGCATGGGCTACACCGGAATTGAACCTGGTGACACGGTGGAATTCATTCTCTCGACTCCCGAGGCAATCCAGGCCGCGATGGAACAGGCGAGACTCTTTCGTGGCTACTGTGCCGGCGTGGTTCTCTTCCGCTGGCCGGCCTGGAACGAGACGCTGGCTGCGCAGCCCGGCGAGGTGCTGTCGGCAGCGGGCGTCCTGGCGCAGCCGCAAGGCAAGTCCGGTGAACTTCGCGTGGCGGATGGAGGCTGCGCGGCCGTGCATTGCGTCGATTTGTATCTTGCGAATACCGGCCCTCTGTCTGCGGCGCCGATCCGCTACCGCATCACCAGTTCGGCCGAATTGGAATACTTCCTGCCCGCGGAGAGAGTTCCTGTTCGCATGTCGGGCGCTTTCCGGATCGAGCTGTCCCTGCCGCCGTATTGCGGCCGGAGCCGCCTGTTTCTCGGCCGCGCGGTCACCCTGAAGCAAGCCGATTTCAGACTGGAGGAAGAACGATGAAGGGAGGCCGCCGCATCCTGAAGGCGCTTTCACTTCTCACTGTGGGATTGAGCCTTGCCTGGACATGCGCCTTTGACGACTCACTTCGTGAGTACCTCAGTGCGTACTTCTGGCTGCCTTTCGCCAAGAGCGCGCGCGACTTCGCAAGGGAAGGAATCCGGGGCTTAACGGCGCCCTACGCCGGAATGGAGAAGGCGCGGGGTGAAACACCCCTCGCCAGGCTGCGAGCGGCCTACCAGCGGATCGCTTTCCCGGAAAGCCCGGCGTATGACTCCGCAAAACTTCAGCAGGCTCTTGCGACAGCCCGCTCCGCGCCATCCCTCACACCGCGGGAGCGGGAAGAAGTCGAGTTGATCGATGCCAAGATCGACATGCGTGCCGGTTCGCGCGACCTTACCGGCCCCTGGATCCAAGCCCGGAAAAAGCTGAACGCCTTTTTGCAAAAGGCTCGCACTCCGGAATACTTGAGCGAAGCGCGCGGCTGGCTCGCGCATATTCACTACCTCCTGGGAGAACAGACGGCGGCCGGAAAGATCTACCTGGATGAATTGAATCGAAGGGACTCCAACCTCAGCCGGGAGACGCTGCTCACCTCGTTGAAGATGACCTACGGATATGACGGCGGCCCGCAAATCCTCGATCATCTCGAAGAGTATTTCGACACCCCCGAGCACGCCGCATTTGCGATTCAACTGGCGACAAATCCCCGCTGGCCGAGGAACGAGCGGGAGCCGACTGTGGCCGCGCCGCCGTACGCGAGAATCACGAGTTTGCTGGAAAAACATCGCGACCTGCTGCGATCGGAAAGAGGAACCGGCGCGCTTGCACTGTTGGGCATGCGAGCCGCACTCCGCGCGGGCGACCCGCCGGCGGCGTTGCGGCTCGCCGCGCAGGTCCCGCCCAACGGCGCCCTGCGCAGCGACCCGGACTTCCTCTGGATGCTGGCGTCGGCGCACTTTTTGACCCGCAACTACGCCTCCGCCGAGGCGCCCCTCCTGCGCCTGTTCCGGTTGTCTCGCTCCTCCGACAGCCGGAAGGCTGCCGCGGCCTATGCGCTTTGTGGCGTGTATCGGAAGACCGGGAATCCGGTCGAGCAGATCCGCTTCGCGTTGTGGCTGAAGGCGGAGGTTCACAGCAATGACATGTACTTGTCCTATCCCAGCCGGATCGAGGACCTGTCGGTGTATTGGGCGGTCTCCGGATGGGATCTGGCCCTGCTCCTGGAAGCCGAGGCTCCGATCGAGGCGTTGCGGGCATTCGCGGACCAGTATCCTGGCGTGCCCGAGGTTCGCCTCGTGAAGTACAGCCTGGCCGTCCGGCTGGCCCGCGAAAACCGGTATGCGGAGGCCGCGCGGATCTACGAGGCGGTAAACGCCCCCCGCCGTGCCGGCAGAATGCTTCAGCTTGCGTCGCTCTATCGTGACGCGAATCGCGCGGACGCGCTTGCGGAAGAACGGCGGAAAGCCAGGTACAGGCTGGCGGAGTTTCTCAGCGCGAACCCGGAGAGGCTTTACTTCAACGACGCCCTCTGGCGCGGGCTGCAGCGGTATGCTTTCATTGCGGCCAACGACGGCCGGCTCACTCGGGACGAACGTCGAAGACTGATGGCCGCGGAACGGAAACTGAAGGACGACCAGGAAGAGCGCTGGCAGGCCTATCTGATCCTTCGTGAGGTCGTTCGCGAAGCGCCAACAACGGAGCTCGGCCGAGAAGCCGCCCTCCTGGCCCGCCAGTGCCTGCGCAGGATCGGCGATCGTTTCGGGCGGGAGAGCGAGATTCGCGCGGCGGACATCGAGCTAATTCGGTGACAGGCTACTCTTTCCCCAATTTCGGACCGCCTGATCCGGCCGAAGTGATACCATTTCAAGGGTGTGGTCGTTTCGCCGGCTTCGCTCTGCGGGTAACGTCACTGATGAACAGGGGCTTATTCCAGATGCTGCACTCGCGCGAAGCCGTTCGTCGATCTCTTCAATTGGGGAAAGAGTAGCCTGTCACCGAATTGTTCTATGACCAGACGCGATGCTATTGCGGCGTTGGGCGCGG
>JACQZT010000021.1 GCA_016213755.1 Acidobacteriota bacterium
CCAACCAGGTACAGCAGGATCACGCCGAGGTCGAGGTAGCGCATGGGAAAGGGGGATTGTAACATGTCTGAAGATTCGCTCTGGCGCAGGAACAAGTAGACGCCCGGCGGTATCTAAAGGCCAGATGAAAAGAATCGCCACAGCCAGCCCTTGCGGACGGAGGATTGAGTGGGCTATACTCCGCAATTGCACGTGTCGCGAGGTTGTCGGTTGCGTTTCGTGCCGGGTGCGCCGGGCGGCGTCGGCCGCGCGGCGTGTGAGAAACTAAATCGGTTCGGGAGGCCAGTGTGCTGGTTCAACGATTAAAGGCATTCGTCGGGGTGATTTTGGCGACGGTTTTGGTTCTGGGAGCCTGGGCGCAGGCGCCGCAGCAGAACTACAAAGACCGCGCCGAGTACGACCTCTACTCGTCAATCCTGAAGGAGACCAACGCCCAGAAGAAGCTGGAGCTGCTCAACCAGTGGAAGGACAAGTACCCGGCCACGGACTTTAAGTCCGAGCGGCTGGCTCTTTACCTGACGGCCTACCAGGCATTGAACAAGGGGCCGGAGATGCTGGCCACCGCCAAGGAAATGGTCGCCGCCAACCCGAAGAACATGCAGGGCCTCTACTGGGTGGCGATCTTCACATTGAACAACACCTCGGCGGACCAGCTCGAGGCCGGCCAGAAGGCGGCGCAGAGCCTGCTGGCGAATGTCGAGGAAACCTTCGCCGCGGCCAAGAAGCCCGCCGCCGTGCCGGAAGAGGCCTGGAAAAAAGAGCGCAATAACATCGAAATCCTGGCCCACACGACGCTCGGCTGGGTGGCCATGACACGGAAGGAGAACGACTCGGCCGTGCAGGCGTTCAAGAAGGTCCTGGAGATCAATGCGGTCAATGCGCAGGTTTCCTACTGGCTGGGCACCGTGATGCTGCGCAAGGCCGAAACCCAGGGCGAAGGCCTGTACCACATCGCCCGCGCGTCGGTCCTGGAAGGCCAGGGCGCCATGGATCCCAACACGAAGGGGCAACTTCAGGCCTACATCCAGAAGGTGTATGCGCAGTACCACGGCGATTCCAGCGGCCTCGACGAACTGAAGGCCAAGGCCAAGGAATCGGTGATGCCGCCGGCCGACTTCAAGGTCAAGCGCGCCGACGAAATGGCCGCCGAGAAGGAAGAGGAGTTCCGCAAGACCAACCCCATGATGGCCCTGTGGATGAGCATCAAGAAGGAACTCACGGGCGCTAACTCGGACGCCTACTTCGCCTCCAGCGTGAAGGACGCCCACTTGCCCGGCGGCGCCATGGGCGTCGAGAAGTTCAAGGGCAAGGTGATCGAGCAGAAGCCGGCCCGCAACCCCAAGGAGATCGTGCTGGGCATCTCCGACGCCACCACGCCCGAGGTCACCCTGAAGCTCGAAACCGGCTTCATGGCGGGCACCGCTCCGGTGGGCACCGAGATCGAGTTCACCGGGGTCGTATCGAGCTTCACGAAGGATCCCTTCATGGTGACGATGGACGTCGAGAAGAAGGAGCAGATTTCGGGCTGGCCGGCTCCCGCGCCGGCCGTGAAGAAGGCCGCGCCGAAGAAGGCCGCGCCGAAGAAGAAGGAGTTTCCGCTCCCTGACGGTCGCGGTTCGGTAACGCGGTTACCGAGCCGCGCGCGGCGGTCACATCTTGTAGCGGCCCAGATCGTCGTCGTTCAGGTTTTCCAGCCAGCGCCGCAGTTCGTCGTTCTGCACCTTGTCGGGGGAGGCCGCGGCCGCCTTGGACGATTTGAGCACCGATTCCTCCACGTAGATCGGGCAATCCAGGCGCAGGGCGATGGCCAGCGCGTCGGAAGGGCGCGAATCGACGCTGATCAACTCCCCGTCCCGGTCCAGCCAGATCAGCGCGTAGAAGGTATCGTCCTTCAGTTCGTTCACCACCACCTTGCGGACGCTGGTGCACAGGCCCAGCAGCAGAGTCTTGATCAGGTCGTGGGTCATGGGCCGGGGCGTGGCCACCTTCTCGATCTCCAGGGCGATGGCGTTGGCTTCGTAAATGCCGACCCAGATGGGCAAAACGGTGTTGCCGTCGACGTCTTTCAGAATCACGATCGGCATATTGGTGACCGGATCCATCATCAACCCGCGGATCTTCATCTCGACTTCCATGGCGGCTCCCTTACCACTCCATTAGATCAAATCGCCCACCAGCGAGTTCGGACCGGCCCGCGTGACGCGCACTGGCAGGCAGGCACCGGCTAGGGTTGCACCGTCGCGGGCGGCGAAGTTCAGGATCCGGTTCTGCGCCGTGCGCCCGATCCACTGCCCGGTGGCCGCGTTGAAGCCTTCCACCAGCACCTCTTCCACCCGGCCGATCAGGGCCGCGTTGCGGCGGATCTGGATGGCGCGCTGGCGCTCCTGAAGGATGGCCAGCCGCCGGCCTTTCTCCGGGTCCGGGATATGGCCGCTCAGAGCCAGGGCCGGCGTGTTGGGGCGCGCCGAGTACTTGAAGCTGAACACCGAGTCGAAGCCCGCTTCGTCGAGCAGGGACAGGGTTTCGCCGAAGTCGCTCTCGGTCTCGCCCGGGAAACCGACGATGATGTCGGTCGAGAGGGCGATGTCGCGCCGCGACCCCTTTATCCATGCCACGCGCTCGAGGTAATCCTCGCGCGTGTACTGGCGCCGCATGCGTTCCAGCACGCGCGTGGAACCGGACTGCACGGGCAGGTGAACGTGGTTGCACAACACCGGGTTCCGGTCGATGGCGTCGACGATCCGGGGGCTGAAATCGCGCGGATGCGAAGTGGTGAAGCGCACCCGCCGCAGTCCCGGCGTGCGCCCGGCGGCGTCCAGCAGCGCGGCGAAGTCCCAGCCCGCGGGCGAGGGATCGCGGTAGCTGTTCACGTTCTGCCCCAGAAGCTGGATCTCGCTGTAGCCGGCCTGAGCCAGTTCCCGCGCTTCGGCCAGGACGCTCTCCGACGCGCGGCTCCGCTCATGGCCGCGCGTGAAGGGCACCACGCAATAGGCGCAGGACTTGTCGCAGCCTTCGATGACGGTGAGATAAGCGCGGTGCGGATTGTCGCGGCGGGTGACGGGAGTCTCGAAGGTCTCCTCGGTTTCCAGGCTCAGGCCGGTCACCCGCCGGCCGCCGTTCTCCACCTCCCGCAGCAATTCCGGCAGCCGGTTGTAGCTCGCCGAGCCGCACACCAGGCTCACGTGCGGCGCCCGCTCGAAGATGCGCTCGCCTTCCTGCTGGGCCACGCAGCCGAGCACGCCGAACAGCTTGCCCTGGCCGTTTTCGCGCTTGAACTGCTGCAAGCGGCTGAAGACCTTCTGCTCGGCCTTGTCCCGGATGCTGCACGTGTTGTACAGCACCAGGTCCGCCTCGGCGGCGCTGTCCACCGGCTGGTATCCCCGCGCCAGCAGCGTGCCGACGACCTTCTCCGAGTCGTGGACGTTCATCTGGCAGCCAAAGGTCTCGATGTAAAAGCGCTTCATGGAGTGGACTTCCCTCCATTATACGGGACCGCGCGGGGCGGTTCGCTCTTCACTCCCTGCTCGCTGAGAATCACGATGTCCACGCGGCGGTTGCGTGCGCGGCCGAGTTCGGTGTCGTTGGCGGCCACCGGCGCGGTGTCGGCGTAGCCGGCGATGGCCAGCCGCTGGCGCGGAACGCCGAACCGCCCGCTGAGCAACTCGAGCATGGCGATGCTGCGCGCGGCCGACAGGTCCCAGTTGCCGCGGTAGCGCGCGTTGTGGATGGGCATCGGATCGGTGTGCCCCTCCAAACGCACCGGGTTGGGGAGTTTCTGGATGCTCTCGGCCACCTTGCCGATGGCGGCGAACTTGGAAGGATCGATGCGTTCCTCGCCGGAGGGGAAGAAGGCCGCCTGCTGCAAGCTGACCACCAGGCCCCGTTTCTGAAGTTCGAGCTTCATCTGCCCGCCGGCGATCTCCTCCTTCAGTTCCCGCGTCAGGGCCTCCAGCGAGGGACGCAATTCGGTCAGCGGCCCCTGCATCCGCTCTTTGTCCGCCGCGGGGGAGGCCTTCCGCGCCCCGCCGGGACCCTTCCGCATGGCGTTGCCCGGCCCCTTGCGATCGGCCGTGCCCCCCAGAATCCCGTTCAGCGCGGAAGCGAACTGGTTTTCCTCGAGCGCGCGCCGGACCGATTCGGAGATCTGCCGCGCCTTGCCTCTGTCGGTTTGCGAGCTGGCGAACATGACCACGAAGAGGGCGAACAGCAGGGTGATGAAATCGGCGTAGGAGATCAGCCAGCGCTCGTGGTTGGAATGCCCGGGGGGCGTTTTCTTTCGCGCCATGGGCGGTCTCCTATGGCCGGGCCGCCTCGGCGGCGGTCGCGACGCCGGTGCGCGCGGGGCGGCCGGGCGGCGGCGCGTAGGCTTCGAGTTTGATGCGCAGCAGTTTCGGATTCAGGCCCTCGACGATGCCCACCACCCCTTCCAGCATCAGTTCCCGCAGCCGGGTCACCTCGTGGGCCCGCGCGCGCAGCTTGGTGCCCGCGGGCAGGAACAGGATGTTGGCCGAACCCACCCCGTAGACCGTGGCCACGAAGGCGACCGCAATGCCGCGGCCCACCTCGTCGATGTTTTCCAGGTGCTTCATCACCTGGATCAGCCCCAGCACCGCCCCGATGATGCCGATGGTGGGCGCGTAGCCGCCGGCCGCTTCGTAGACCCTGGCCTCGGATTCGGCGCGGTGCTCCTCCAGCTCGATTTCGAGTTCCATCATCTTGCGGATTTCCTGCAAGTCGGTGCCGTCCACGGCCAGCATGAGCGCCTTGCGCAGGAAGGGATCGGCGATGGCCTCGGCATCGTCCTCCAGCGAGACCAGGCCGTTGCGGCGCGCCTTGGAGGCGTAGCCGATGATCTCGTCGATGGCGCCTTCCAGCGGCTGCGCGCGGTCGAGGAACACCAGCCCGATTTTGCGCGCGGCGCTGGACAGCACGCTCAGGGGCGTGGTCACCATCACCGCGCCCAGCGTGCCGCCCAGGACAATCATGGCCGCCGTGTGCTGGGTGACGTCGGCCAGACGGCCGCCCTCCAGCAGCAGGCCGCCCAGGATGCCGCCCAGGGCCAGGGCCAGTCCGCCCAGGGTGGCGAAGTCCGGGCGCAGCCGGGGACGCGGGTTTTCGCTCGGCGCGTTCGCTGTGCTGGGGGCCATGTTTTTCAGCCGGTTTCGTCCCGGGTGCGCGCTCCGGCGGCCGGTTCCAGCGGGCAGCGAACCGCGCCCGCCAAAAGCGAACTGCGATACGCCCGCACCCTGGCGATCACCTCGTCGGCCGGCTCCAGAACCACCAGCTTCTGTCCGGTGGTCAGCGAGATGACCGTATCCGGCGTGATTTCAATGTGCTCGATGAGGTCCGAGTTCAAGACCAGCGGCGCGTGGTTCAGTCGGGTGAGCCGGATCATGTCGGGAGCCTTCGTGATTTCTTATCGGCCCGGACGGGGCGTTCAACAGCCGCGGCTAAAGCGAACTTGCGGCGGGCCGATAAGCGCAGGGAGAGGATGCGGATGAACCGGCCGGAAACCCACTCAAATGCCTCGCGCCTGGCGTGCCGGCTGGTCCAGGCCGCCGAACGCGCTTCGCCCGCCGCGCTGGAGAATCAGATCCGCCGGGTTCAATCCGAGTTCGAGCGGCTTCCCAAACTCCGGCGGGCAACCGGCGCCGGGGAGCAGGAGCGCATGGAACTGCTGGGCGCCATTGTGGAGGCGTTGCGAGTGCCGGCCACCCGCCGCACCCGCCAGATCCACCTTCGGCTCCTTCGTCACTTGGCTCGCCCCGCCCGAAGGCGTTCCGAAATTGACGAAATATTCAACACTTAATTGGGGAGCGTTCCGTCTGTCCCCGCTTTTATTGGAGGAGGTGGAGGATTTCGTCGAGTTCTTGGCGGATTAGGGCGAGGGCGTCCGGCGGCGGGGCTCCGAACAAGAGCGCCTGTGCGGGCGGCGGCTCCGGCTTCTTCGCGGCGCGCTTGGGGCGAGACTGCATGTGCTTGCGCGCGCCTTCGATGGTGAAACGCTGGTCGTAAAGCAAGCGTTTGATTTCGAGCGCTAACTCGACGTCCTTGCGCCGGTACAGGCGGTGGTTGCGTCCCGACTTGCGGGGCGCCAGCGCCGAGAACTCCTTCTCCCAGTAACGCAGGACGTATTGCTCCACCCCGACCAGGCGGGCCACTTCGCCGATGCGGAAGTAGAGCTTGTCGGGTATGGCCGTGTCCGGACTGGGAGCCGACGCGGAGACAGGCATCACATGCCATTGTAAAACAATGTCGGGAAACTGTTATGTTGAATATTCGCATGAGCCTGCTGGCGGGAATTCATCCTGTACGTGAAGCCTTGCGCGCCGGGCGCGCCCTGGATCGCATGCTGATCGCCAAAGGCACGGGCGGCGCCCGCATCGAAGAACTGGTGCGCCTGGCGCGCGAACGCGGAATTCCCGTCCGCTTCGAACCTCGCGAAGCGCTGGACCGGCTGGCCGGCCCGGGTCCGCACCAGGGCGTGGTGGCGCTGGGAGCGGCGGCGCGCTACCGCGAACTGGAAGAGGTGATCGAGGGCGCCCGGCTCATCGTGCTGCTGGACGGTGTCGAGGACCCGCACAACCTGGGCGCCATCGTGCGCACCGCCCACGCCGCGGGTGCCGACGCCGTGGCCATCCCCGAGCGGCGCGCCGCGGGTCTCACGGAAACCGTGTCCAAAGCCGCCGCGGGAGCACTGGAATACCTGCCCGTGGCTCGCGTGACCAATCTCAACCGGGCTTTGGAAACCCTCAAGCAACGAGGCTTCTGGATCTACGGCCTGGACGAACGCGGCGCGCGGACCTACGACCAGACCGACTTCGCGACACCCACCGCGCTGGTGCTGGGCGGCGAGGGCGAGGGTCTGCACGAACTGGTGCGCCGGCATTGCGACTTCCTGGTGCGCATTCCCATGGCGGGCCCCATCTCCTCGCTCAACGTCTCGGTGGCGGCGGGCGTGGTGCTGTTCGAGTGGCGGCGCCGCCATTCGTCGTAAAATTGAGGTCTATGCGCCTGACGGGAGCCGTGCTCCTCTTCTCCGTTCCGATTTCTTCCTTTTTCGCCTTGGAGGCCCGGCAGCCCGTGCGCGCCCGCAAGGCCATGGTGGCGGCGCAGGAACCGCTGGCTACGGATGCGGGCGTGGCGGTGCTGAAGGCCGGCGGCAATGCGGTGGACGCCGCAGTAGCCGTGGGCTTTGCGCTGGCGGTCACGCACCCTACGGCGGGCAACCTCGGCGGCGGCGGTTTCCTGCTGGCGCGCATGGCCGGCGGCCGCACCGCTTTCTTCGACTTTCGCGAGCGCGCGCCGCAAGCGGCCACGCGCAACATGTACCTGGACGCGGCCGGCAACCTGACTCGAGATTCGGTGGCCGGATGGCGCGCCGCGGGCGTTCCCGGTACGGTGCGGGGTCTCGAACAGGCTCACCGGAAACTGGGGACCCGGCCCTGGGCGTCGCTGGTTGCGCCCGCGGCCGGGCTGGCCGCCCAGGGGTTCCCGCTCTCCTATTCTTCGGCGCGGTCGCTGCGCGCGGCCAAGCTTCTGGCCGAGTTTGCCGAGTCGAGGCGCATCTTCCAGAACGGCGGCAAGTTCTACGAGCCGGGCGACCGGCTGGTGCAGCCCGAACTGGCGCGCACGCTGGAACGCATCGCGCGGCAAGGATCGCGCGACTTCTATGAGGGCGAAACGGCCGCCCGCCTGGCCGCCGAGATGAAGGCTCACGGCGGCCTCATCACCTTGGAAGACCTGAAAGACTACGCGGTGGTGGAGCGCAAGGTCCTGGAAGGACAGTATCGCGGCTACCGGATCCTGACCGCGCCGCCGCCCAGCTCCGGCGGCGTGGGCCTGTTGCAGATGATGGGCGTGCTCGAAAAATCGGAGTATGAAAAGCATGGCGCCGGCTCGGCGGCGGCCATCCATTTCGTGGCCGAGACCATGCGCCGTTACTACGCCGACCGGGCCGAGTTTCTGGCCGACCCCGATTTCGCCCCGGTCCCGGTGGCCGGCCTGCTGGCTCCGCCCTACCTGGACAAGCTGCGCGCCTCCATCGATCCCCATCGCGCCTCCTCCAGCGACACGCTGGGCCACGGCGACCCGGCCGCCGGCGAAAGCGACGAGACCACCCATTTCAGCATCGTCGACGAGGCCGGTAACGCGGTGGCCATGACCTACACCATCAACGGCAGCTACGGCTGCGGGGTGACTGTCCCGGGCCTGGGTTTCCTGCTCAACAACGAGATGGACGATTTCTCGGCCAAGCCCGGCACGCCCAACATGTTTGGCCTGGTGCAGGGCGAGGCCAATGCCATCCAGCCGCGCAAGCGGCCCCTGTCGTCGATGACGCCCACCATCGTGCTGCGCGACGGCAAGCTGTACCTGGTTGTGGGCGCGCCGGGCGGCTCGCGCATCATCACCGGCGTCTTGCAGGTGATCCTCAACATCCTGGACTTCGGGATGAATCCGCAGGAGGCCATCGACTGGCCGCGCTTCCACCACCAGTGGAAGCCCGACCGGTTGTCGCTCGAGCGCGGCTTCTCGCCCGACACGGTGGCGCTGCTCAAAGCGCGCGGCCACCAGGTGGACTCGGTTTCCTCGGTCGCGGTGGTGGAAGCGATTCGCCTGGCCGGCGGATGGCTGGAAGGCGCCTCCGACGGGCGCGGCAATGGAAAGGCAGCGGGGTACTGAAGACATGCTCCACGCTCTCTCGACGCACCTGTTCGTGAACCACCGGCTGACCACGGCGGCGCTCGAACGAATCTGGCGGGCGGGCATCCCGGCCGTGGAGCTGTTTTTCGCCCGCCAGCACTTGGACTGGACCGACCAGGCCCAGATCGCCGAACTGGGCCACTTCTTCCGCGACTGCGAAATGAAAGTCCACTCGGTTCACGCGCCCCTGCACACCGACGACGTGTGGGGCCGCTCGGGGCCGCACGCCGTGCTGAGCATCACCGAGACGGTCAAGTCCAAGCGCATCCCGATGGTGGACCAGATCAAGCGCGCCATCGAGTTCGCCGAGACGGTTCCCTTCCGCTACCTGATCCAGCATATCGGCGTTCCGGGCGAGGAGTACGACGACCGCAAGGTCGAGGCGGCGTTCACGGCGCTGGAAGATCTGAGCGTTTTCGCGCGCCACCGCGGCGTCGAGATTTTGCTCGAGAACACGCCCAACGCGCTTTCCAGCGCCGAACGGCTAGTGGCTTTTTTGGATGAAACCCATCTCCATCTCGGCTTGTGCTTCGACACCGGGCACGCCCACCTGCACGAAGGAATCGAGGCCGCCTTCGGGCGCATGAAGCCGCGCGTCCGCTCGACGCACATCCACGACAACGACGGCGGCGCGGACCGCCACCTGTTCCCGTTCTTCGCCGCGGGCCGTTCCATCGACTGGGCCCACACCATGGCGATGCTGCGCGCCTGCGGCGAGCAATTCCCCCTGCTGCTGGAATTGAAGGAAGCGCCCGAGTTTCCGCATCCCCTGGAAACCGTCCAGGAGGTTTTCGAAAGACTGGAGAACATCTCGTGAGAATTCCGATTGCCGAAGCCGGACGCCATGCGGGAGAAACCGTCGAGATCGCCGGCTGGCTGTACAACCTGCGACGGTCGGGCAAGATCGTATTTCCGCTGCTGCGGGATGGTTCGGGCGTGCTGCAATGCGTGGCTGTCAAGAGCGCTCTGCCGGAAGAGACCTTCGAGACGCTGAAGAATCTGACCCAGGAATCCTCGCTGGTGGTGCGCGGCAAGCTCCGCGCCGAGCAGCGCGCGCCGGGCGGGTATGAGATGGACGTCGAGAGCGCCGAGGTGGTGCAACGAGTGGCGGAAGACACTCCGTATCCCATCACACCCAAGGATCACGGCATCGACTTTCTGATGGACCACCGCCACCTGTGGCTGCGCAGCCGCCGCCAGCACGCGGTCCTGCGCGTGCGCCACGAAATCATCCGCGCCATCCGCGACTACTTCGACTCGAACGGCTTCACGCTGGTGGATACGCCGATCTTTACGCCCGCGGCCTGCGAGGGCACCACCACGCTCTTCCCGGTGCAGTACTTCGAGGACGAGACGCTGTACCTGACCCAGTCCGGCCAGCTCTACAACGAAGCCACGGCCATGGCCTTCGGCAAGGTGTACTGCTTCGGCCCCACGTTTCGCGCGGAGAAATCCAAGACGCGCCGGCATCTCACCGAGTTCTGGATGGTGGAGCCCGAGATGGCCTACGCCACGCTGGAAGACGTCAAGCGCGTGGCCGAAGAGCTGGTTGTTTTCATTATCGGCCGGGTGCTCGAGAACCGGCGTCCGGAGCTGGCGGTGCTCGAGCGGGACGTCTCGAAGCTGGAAGCCGCAAAGGCTCCCTTCCCGCGCATCAGCTACGACCAAGCGGTGAAGATCCTGCAAGCCAAGGGCAGCGAGATCCAATGGGGCGGCGACCTGGGCGGCACGGATGAAACGCTGCTGGCCGAGGACTACTCGAGCCCGGTGATGGTGGACCGCTATCCCGCCCAGGTCAAGGCGTTCTACTTCCAGCCCGACGCCGAGCGTCCCGAGCTGGCGCTGGGCGTGGACGTGCTGGCACCGGAGGGCTACGGCGAGCTGATCGGCGGCGGCCAGCGCATACACGATTACGACCTGCTGGTGCGGCGCATCCGAGAGCACGATCTGCCGCCGGAGGCATTCAACTGGTACCTCGACCTGCGCCGCTACGGCAGCGTGCCGCACGGGGGGTTCGGCATGGGCGTGGAACGGACGGTGGCCTGGATGTGCGGCCTCGATCACGTGCGCGAAACCATCGCCTTCCCGCGTATGCTTTACCGCACACGCCCTTAGGAACCGCGCATGACCCACTCCGACATCGCGATCATCGGCGCGCCGCTGGACCTGGGCGCCGGCCGCCGCGGCGTCGACATGGGACCCTCGGCGCTGCGCGTGGCCAGCCTGCACCCGCGCCTGCGGGCGCTGGGCTGCCGGGTGCGCGACCTGGGCAACATCGCGGTGGACCAGCCCGAGAGCGTGGCGGCGGGACACGAGCGCGCCCGCTACCTGGACGAGATCGTGCGCGCCTCCCGGCGCCTGGCGGGGATGGTGGCCAAGGCCGCCGGCGAGGGCGCCACGCCGCTGGTGCTGGGCGGCGATCACTCGGTGGCTGTCGGCACGGTTTCCGGAATGGCGCGGCACCTGCGCCGCCGGAAAGCCTCGCTGGGATTGATCTGGATGGACGCCCATGCCGACATGAATACGCCCGAGAGTTCCCCCAGCGGCAACGTGCACGGCATGCCGCTGGCCTGCATCGTGGGACTCGGACCGCGCGAGCTTTCGCGCATCGACGGGTACGCCCCCAAGGTGGATCCGCGCAAGGTGGCGCTGGTGGGCATTCGGGACGTCGATCAGCTCGAGAAACCGCAGGTGAAGGAATCCGGCGTGCGCGCCTTCACCATGCGAGACATCGACGAGCGCGGCATGCGCGCCATCCTGCGCGAAGCCCTCGAGGTGGCCTGCGACGGAACCGCCGGTTTCCACCTGTCGCTGGACATGGACGCGCTCGATCCGCGCGAGGCGCCGGGCGTGGGCACGCCGGTGCGCGGCGGTCTCAGGTACCGCGAGGCGCACCTGGCCATGGAGCTGATCTGCGATTCCGGCCGCCTGCTCTCGCTGGAGGTGGTGGAAGTGAACCCGGTGATGGACGTGGCCAACCGCACCGCGGAGCTGGCGGTGGGGCTGGCGCTTTCGGCCATGGGAAAGAGGATCCTTTGAAGCTGCGTGTGGCGGTACTCTACGGCGGCCGGTCGGGCGAACATGAAGTCAGCATTCGCTCGGCCCGCTCGATCCTGGAGGCGATGGACCGGGAGCGGTACGAGGTCCTGGAATACTTCATCGACCCCAGCGGCAAGTGGTCACCGGGCCCCATTCTGCCCGAACCCGGCGCCAACCCCGGCATCGACGTGGTCTTCCCGGTGCTGCACGGCACCTTCGGCGAGGACGGCACGGTGCAAGGGCTGCTGGAACTCGCCGGGCTGCCCTATGTGGGCGCGGGCGTGCTGGCCTCGGCGGTAGCGATGGACAAGGAAGTCACCAAGCGGCTGTGCGGCGAGCGCGGTTTGCCGGTGGTGGAGTACGTGGTCCAGTTCCGGGGCGCGCTTGACCCCGAGGCCGTCGAGCGCGCGATTCCCTACCCCGTTTTCGTCAAGCCGGCGAATCTTGGCTCGTCGGTGGGCATTTCCAAGGCCCGCAACCGCGCCGAACTGGCCGCCGCGCTCGGCCTGGCCGCGAACTTCGACCGCAAGATCCTGGTGGAGCGCGCCGTCCGGGGCCAGGAGATCGAGTGTTCGGTGGTCGGCAACAGCCGGCCGGTGGCCGCCACGCCGTGCCAGATCCTTCCCTCCCGCGAGTTCTACGACTACGACGACAAGTACCTTCTGGACCGCACCGAGTTTCTTCTGCCGGCCAGACTCCAGCCCCGCGAACTCGACGAGGTGCGCCGCCTGGCGGTGGCGTGTTACCGGGCCGTGGAGTGCGAAGGCATGGCGCGCGTCGACTTTCTGGTGGAAGAGGCCACCGGCCAGATCTATGTCATGGAGATCAACACCATCCCCGGCTTCACCTCCATCAGCATGTTCCCCAAGATGTGGGAACACGACGGAATGAAATACCCGGATCTCATCGACCTGCTGATCAGCCTCGCGCTGGACCGCCAGGCGGGGCGGAAGGCCACGCGGTATTCGCGCTGAAAATGCTGCTGCCACTTGCCCTGCTTGCGCTCAGCGCGGTTCCGGAAGACAATTTCGAGCCGCTGGTCCGGCGGCTGATCGATGTCTACGCCATCGCCGAACAAAACGCCGCGGACCCGGTGGCGCCGGAAACGGCGTTTTACGAAGGCGCCATTCCGGGCATGCTGCGACGGCTCGATCCGCACTGCACGTTCTTCGACCCCGGCCAGTTCGAGCAGCTCCGGCAGATGGAGCGCTCCACCACTAAGGGCTTTGGCAGCGTGGTTTCGATCGTCCCCGGGCGCGTGATCATCCTCCAGACGCTGCCCGACACGCCTTCGGCGCGCTCGGGCCTGGCGCCGGGGGACGAAATCCTTTCCGTCAACGGGGTGCGGCTGGCGGGGCTGGACCAGGAGCAACTGATCGGACTGCTGGGCGCCTCGCGCCAGAGCCCGGCGCGGCTGGAGGTGCTCAAGCCCGGCAACGCGCGCATCCTCGAATTCGTTCTCACGCCCGAGGAGATGCAGTCGCCCAGC
The DNA here is from genome assembly GCA_016213755.1 of Acidobacteriota bacterium. Classification (GTDB taxonomy): domain Bacteria; phylum Acidobacteriota; class Terriglobia; order Bryobacterales; family Bryobacteraceae; genus JACQZT01. Next base: position 13,232 of record JACQZT010000021.1, read on the forward strand.
GTCGAGCGGGCGTTTTTGCTGCGGCCGGGCGTGGGCTACCTGCGCGTGGGCAGCTTCGATTCGCAGACCGGCCGGCAGGTGAAGGAAGCCATCGAGAAGCTTGGCGGGACCGCGCTGAAGGGGCTGGTGCTCGATCTGCGCAACAATCCCGGCGGGCTGATGCCCCCGGCACTGGAGACCGCGGCGCTGTTTCTGAAGCCCGGCCAGATCGTGGTTTCGGTGCGCGGCCGCAAGGTGGAAGCGAGTGAAATCAAGGTCCCCGACCGGACCCAGCCGTACACCTTCCCGGTGGCCGTGCTGATGAACTCGCGCAGCGCCAGCGCGTCGGAGATCGTGGCCGGCGCTTTGCAGGACCACCGCCGGGGCACAGTCGTGGGCGAGCCGAGCTTCGGCAAGGGCCTGGTGCAGAGCGTCTACCCCCTCTCGCACGGTACGGGCATGGCGCTAACCACGGCCTATTACTACACGCCCAGCGGGCGGTCGATCCAGCGGCCCTTGCGGGGCAGCCAACTGGAAGCCCAAATCGCCACCGCTCCCGGCGGGGGCGGCATCCAGCCCGACCAGGTGGTATTCCCAGACGTCCCCACTCCCCTGCGCGCCGTGCTGGACGCCAGCGGGTCGTTCACTTCCTTTGCCACCGACTACGTGCGCCTGCACCCCGGCCTCACGGCGCAGTTCGAGGTCGCGCCGTCCCTGGTGGACGACTTTCAGGTCTACCTTTCCCAGCGCAACATCCGGCCCGGCATGAACGACTGGCTGCGGGACCTGGAGTGGGTGCGCGGCCGCCTCAAAACCGAGATCTTCAATCAAGCGCTGGGCGTTGAGAAAGGCGACGAAATCGAAGCCCAGCACGACCCCCAAATCCTAGCCGCCCTCCAAAAAATCGGCACAGCCTGACCTACCCGGGTTTTCAGCGGGCGCCGAAAACCCGGGTAGGTCAGGCTGTCCCCATTTTGTTGGGGTGTATTCCGGAGCCTACTAGTACTGGGGTCCTCTCGCCGTTCCGCGGGCGGAACCGAAGAATGGAAGGCGGAGGATTCCACTGATGACACTTTCCGCAAGGCTCGCATTTTGGTCGGGCGTGCTGGGCGCCCTGGCGGGCGCGGCTCGCTGCGATACGGTTTCGTTCCTTTCTCCCACTACGACGGAGCAACCCTTCGGGTCGTTTTACGGCCAGTCCGCTTCCGACGACGGCCCGGAGCGGTCGCTGCCGCACTTCATTTCCGGCACCGGCGTGTTTGCCGGCAACCCCTACGCGCCGGCCGCGCAGTTGCCGTTTTACGGAGACAGCGGAAGCGCGCTGCTTCTGCCGTCGGGCTTCTGGTTTCACTCCGGCGGCCCATCGCAGACCGCGCTGCTGATGGAGATCGCCGGCTGGCGGGACGGGAACACCCTGGGCTGGTACAACACCGCAAACAGCGCGGACTTCGGCGTCATTTTCCAGGGCTCCGATCAGGCCAATCCATCCAATTCCGACTTCACCACCACGCCTGTGCTGCGCTCTTTCCAGCCCAGCACCGACTGGGGTCTGTGGCTGCTGCCGAACTACCAGGCCCCGATCACCGCCTCCGCCATCGCGCAGGACGGGATGCTGAGCCTGCAACACCCCGAACAGTTCGGCCTGTTCCGTGACGATACCCAGGATCTGTACTACATCGGCGTCGAGGACACCCTGGTGGGGCGAGACTTTGCAGGCGGAGACCGGGACTACAACGACATGATCTTCAGCTTGAAGAACACGCCGCAAGTTCCGGAGCCTTCGACCGTTCTGCTGCTCGGCACCGTGGTCCTCGGTCTGGGCCTGCTGCGTCTCCGCGCCCACTGACCCACGCGCGCGCCGGATGTTCGAGAATGGTTTCTTCCAGCCATGATCAACCGACGCGAGTTTCTGGCCTCCTCGACGGCCACCACGGTGCAACCACCGCGGCGGCCCAACATCCTGCACCTCCAGACCGACCAGCAGCAGTGGGCCACCATTGCCGGCCGGTCGCCCTGCCGCACGCCTAACCTCGACCGGCTGGCGCGCGAAGGCATGCTCTTCGAGCGCTCCTACACCCCTTCGGCGGTGTGCTGCCCGTCGCGTGCCATGACCCTTTCGGGCACCTACCACTGGCACAACGGCGTCTACAACCAAATCCACTCGTCCCCTTCGGTGAAGCGCGACCTGGATCCGGACGTGGTGCTTTACTCCCAGCGCCTGCGCGACGCGGGCTACCGGCTGGGCTACGTGGGCAAGTGGCACGCAAGCTGGGTCCGCACACCGGCCGACTTCGGCTACCATGACCTGGCGCGTGTGGGCGGCTGCGACCCGCGCGCCCTGAAAAAGCTCGACCTCAACCCGGACCGCATCTCGCGGTCCAACGAGCGCCTCAGAACTACTGTCACCCGGAAGATGCAGTGGCCCGGCAGCCAGCCCTTCGCGATGTGGGGCTATCGCGAAGGTCCCGAGGAAGCCAGCGAAGAGCACTACGTAGCCGATTGCGCCATCGCGATGATGAACCGGCTGGCCAAGGGCAGCCAGCCGTGGGAACTCGAAGTGCAGTGGGTGGAGCCGCACGACCCCTATCTGCCGCTGAAGCACTACCTGGACCGTTACGACCCGCGCTCGATTCCCGTCCCCAAGAGCTTTCAAGACAGCTTCCGCAACAAGCCCGGCCTGCACCGGCGGGAGTCGGAGAGTTGGGGCGCGGTCACGGAAAACGACGTGCGCGAGAGCCGCGCATACTACTACGCCTATACCGAGCAGTTGGACGCGCAGATCGGCCGCGTCCTCCAAGCGCTGGACGAAACCGGACAGGCCGGCAACACGCTGGTGGTCGCCACCACCGACCACGGCGACACGGTGGGCGCCCATCGCATGTGGATCAAGGGCTGGATTCCCTACGAGGAGTGTTACCGCATTCCCCTGATCGTGCGCTGGCCGGGACGCGTGCAACCGGGATCCAAGACCCGTCACCTGGTGCAGTTGCAGGACCTGGCGCATACCTATGTGGACGCGGCCGGCGCCGGTAAGATGCCCTACGCCGACGGGCGCTCGCTCACGCCGCTGTTCGAAAACCCCGCGCGCGGAGACTGGGACGACGACATCCTGTGCGCCTACTACGGCGGCGAGTTTCTCTACACTCAGCGCATCGCCATCAACCAGCGCTACAAATACGTCTTCAACGGCTTCGACTACGACGAGCTGTACGACCTCGAAGAGGACCCCGACGAGATGCGCAACCTGGTGCACGAACGCCCGGCTCAGCCGCGGATCGACGACATGCGGGCGCGGCTCTACGCGCTCATGAACCGCTTCGAAGACCCCTTCGGAGACGTGCAGGCGCGCAACTCCATCGGCCAGCCGCCCGACCGCTACGGCGCTTCACGGTACCTGCCGCGCGGCGCCAGGAGGGGCAAATGAGAACTTTCCGCGTTGTTGCCGTGTTCGGCGCGATGGCGCTCGGCGCCTTCGCCGCCGGCCGTGTCTTCGATGTGCGCGATTTCGGCGCCGTGGGCGACGGCGCGCGCAAAGACACTGCCGCCATCCAGAAAGCCGTTGACGCTTGCGCCAAGGCTGGCGGCGGAACGGTGCTGGTCCCGCCGGGCCGTTACCTCACCGGGGCGATCGATCTGCGCAGCCGCGTGGCGCTGGAAATCGACGCCGGCGCCACGCTGCTGGCCAGCCCGGACGCCATGGATTACCCGCTGCGCGAAAGCCCTTGGGGCGACGGCCACAAGGAACTCTCGGCCTTGATCTACGGCGCGGACCTGGAGCAGGTGGCGCTCGGCGGCCGCGGAACCATCGACGGGCAGGGGCAGGTGTGGTGGAAGCGCCACTGGCTGGCCAACCCGCGCAAAGGCATGCCCAAACCCTCGGCACCGGCCGAGGTTGCGGAGGCCAAGGCGGTCGAGCACGGACGCCCGCACCTGATTAAGATCGTGCGCTCGGAGCACATCCTCATCGAGGGCCTCACCCTGATCAACTCCCCAAGCTGGACCGTGCACCCGATCCTCAGCGAATTCGTACGCGTGCAAGGCATCACCATGTTCTACCAGGGATCGGACACCAACGAGCAGACCATCCCGGCGGGCGAAGGCACGCCGCGCTTCCGCGACATCCTCATCAACAACGTCACCGCGCGCGGCTCCAAGACCGCCGGCCAGATCACGGGCCTCAAGGAAATGCCTATCGAAGGCATCACCTTCAGCAACGTGCGCATCGCGGCCCAAAAGGGCTTCACCATCCAATACGCCAAGGACATCGCCTTCTACAACACCGAGATCGCCGCGACCGGCGGCCCGGCGCTGATCGGCCGCTTCGTCAATGGCCTGCTGCTCGAACGGTTCGCCGGGGTGACGGAGTTGCGGGAGGTGGTGCGGAACTAACCGGGTGATCCGGTTTTGTCAGCCGGCCTTTCGCTCCTGCTCAAGGGCCTGATGGAGGATGGTCTTGATGTAGGTCTGGTAGGGAATGCCGCGCCGTTCAGCCAGGGATTGTGCAGCCTCCACATCGGCGATCGGGAGACGGATCGTCACGGGTTTGGTAGCGCCGCGGACGACCGGCAGCCGTTTGATTTTGCCCTCGCGTTTCGCCTTCAAGAAGAGCTCTGTAACCACGTCCGGATGGGCATCCCACCATTCGGCCTCTTCCCGTTCCGACTTGAACTTCGGAATCCTGATCCTGGTCGTCACGATCACCCTCCTCTGTAAATCTCGCGCTGTTTCTTGTTCATCGGGAACGCCGTAACGAACCGGATTCGGCCGCCACGCTCGGTAGCGACAAACGTTAGCAACCGTCCGGAGGCCGTGTGCCCAAGGCACAGCAGTCGGCGTTCGCCGTGCCTCTTCTGCTGATTGATGACCATCGGCCCATTGTGGTAAGCCTGCTCGCATTCCTCCGTGGAAATCTCATGTTTTGCGATGTGGTCAATGTTAGCCGCGTCCCAATCGAACTCCATACTGTAATCACAGTGTACGTACACTTCGAGGAGAAGTCAATGAGACTTCGGCATGGAATCCGGCTCACACCCCCAGCCGCGAGCGGCGCGCCAGTTCGCCCGGGGCTCTGGTTGGTGGTGGCAGTGCGTTCTCAGGGAACCACCGGCTGCTCTGGATTAAGAGTCTTGAATCCCTCGACTGCGGCCACTCGGCAGAGTTTCTGGCCGGCGGCCACGAACACGGTTGCCAGACCCTCGTTCTTTAGGACCAGGGCGACGGATAGCTGCAAGGCGTCGACGGAGCGGAGAGCTTCAGCCACACCGTGGTCGATCAGCAGACGGCGTGCTCGAGAGAGAGAGAGCCGCGTATCGCCGACAACGCGCGGCGGACTTCCTCTAAGCTGACATCGTCGTCAGCGCCACATGCCCATTCGTCGGGCGGAACCAACAACGGATGATCGCGCGGGATGCCGCCTTCCTGAGAGATGGTGACGGTGACCGTCGTCTCCACAGCCTCAGTCTAGACGATTCGGGAGGAAGACGTGCAGTTCCAGGCCGAATTCGCGTCACACCCCCAGCCGCGAGCGCCGCGCCAGCTCGCCCATGGTCTGGTTGGTGGCGGGTGTGTGGCCGGCCAGGGGCAGGATCTTTTCGTGGATGGCGTCGATCAGCCAGGCGGGTTGCGGGAAGAACATGTTCTCCAGTTCCGCGGCCGGGGTGATCCAGTTGCGCGAGCCGAGGACCACGGGCGGGGCGTCCAGGTCGTCGAAGCAGAGCTGGGTGAGGTTGGAGGCCACCGTGTGCAGGATCGAGCCGCGTTCGACCGCATCGCTCACCAGCAGCACCTTGCCGGTTTTGCGGACCGATTCCACCAGCGGCTGGTAGTTGAGCGGAGTGGCCGCGCGCAGGTCGACGATTTCGGCGCCGAGGCCCCAGCGCTGGGCCAGCTCGCCGGCCGCCTGCACCGCCGTGTACAGGGCCGGGCCGAGGGTGACGATGGTCAGATCGCTCCCGGCGCGTTTGACCGAAGGTTCCCCGAGTTCGATCTCGTAATACCCTTCCGGAACGCCGCTTACGACGAACATCTCGCCGAAGTCGTAAACCTTCTGGCTCTCGAGAAACACCACTGGATCCGTGCCCGCCAGGGCCGCGTTCAGCATGCCCTTGGCGTCGTAGGGTGTCACCGGATAAACCACTTTGAGGCCCGGGATGTGGGCCAGCATCGCGGTCCAGTCCTGCGAGTGCTGCGCGCCGTACTTGGCGCCCACCGAAATGCGCAGCACCACCGCCATCGTGAGTTGGGCCGCCGACATGGCCTGCCACTTGGACAATTGGTTGAAGATCTCGTCGCCCGCGCGGCCGATGAAATCGGCATACATCAGCTCGGCCACCGCGCGGCCGCCTTCGAGCGCATAGCCCACGGCGGCGCCCACGATGGCGGCCTCGGAAATGGGCGCGTTGAACAGCCGGTGGTAGGGCAGCGCTTCGGTCAGCCCGCGGTAGACGGCGAAGGCCCCGCCCCAGTCCCGGTTTTCCTCGCCGAAGGCGATCAGCGTAGGATCGATCGAAAAGCGATGAAGCAGCGCTTCAAAGATGGCGTCCCGCACGTTGAACGCCTTCATCTTGGGAACCGGCTTGCCGTCGTGCTTCGGCGTGCGGATCTTGCCGCGAATCTGCTCGACGCGCGGATTGGCCGCCAGGTTTGTCGCGATCTCTGGCGTCCGGCCGTCGAACTTCTCCGCCTTGCGGTTGGAGAAAGTCACCTTGTCGATCAGATTGGATGTCAGCGAAATGCGCGGCGAGGCCTCCAGGTCCGCGGCAAGCTTGAACATCTCGAACACGGACTTCTCGACGTTCAGCCGCACCTCGGCCAACTGGTTGCCGGAGAACAGCCCGCTCTCGATCAGGCGGGCGCGGAAGCCGGCGATAGAATCCGCCTTCAGCCACTTCTCGATCTCTTCCTTCGAGCGATAACTGGAGGCGTCGGACGGCGAGTGGCCGCTGATGCGGTACGTGATAGTGTCCAGCAGCACCGGCCCGCGGCCCTCGGCCAGCACCTGCTTTTTGCGCCGGAAGGCGTCGATGACGGCCAGCGGGTCGTAGCCGTTGACCCGCTCGGCGTGCATCTGCTCGGGGTTCACTCCGGCGCCGATGCGCGCGATGTGCCGGCAGCCCATGGTTTCGCCCGCCGGCTGGCCGCCCATGCCGTAGTGGTTGTTCATGCAATGGAAAACGATGGGCAGCCCGCCGCCCAGCGCGGGATCCCAAAGCGAGCGGTATTGCTCCATGCTGGCGAAGGTGATGCCTTCCCACACCGGCCCGCAGCCGAAGGAAGCGTCGCCGATGTTCGCCACCACGATGCCGGGCTTGCGGTTCGAGCGTTTGAACAGCGCCGCGCCCGGCGCGATAGAAGCCGATCCGCCCACGATGGCGTTGTTGGGATAGATGCCGAAGGGCGCGAAGAAGGCGTGCATCGAGCCGCCCAGGCCGCGGTTGAAGCCCGTGTCGCGGGCGAAGATCTCGCTGTAAGCGCCGTAGATCAGAAATTTCAGGGCCAGGTCGCGCACCGAGCCCGCGTGCCCCTTCTCCAGCGGGGCCAGAATGGCGCCGTCCAGATAGGAGCGCATCAGGTCCATCAGCGCGGCATCGCCGATCTTCCGAAGGGCCGAAAAGCCCTTCGCCAGAATCTCGCCGTGGCTGCGGTGCGAACCGTAAATGTGATCCTCGGGGCCGAGCAGAAAGGCCATACCCACGGCCGCGGCTTCCTGCCCGATGGACAGGTGCGCCGGGCCGAGGTGATTGTAGGCCACCCCCTGGCAGCTCCCTTTGATCTTGATCTCATTCAGGACGACTTCGAATTCCCGGATCGCGCACAGGTCCCGCCAGATGTTCAGCAGATCCTCGGGCGTGACAAACGCGAGTTCCTCCTGAATCGTCCGCCGGTAGGCGTTCACTTCGATGTCGGAAAAAGTAATGGTGTCCCGGGCCAGCACGCGGTCCGGATCTACGAGAATTGACTTTGGCATCTGATCGCTATTCCTGCCCGATGGTCTCCAGGATGGCGCTCTTGAGCGCCTCCGAGACGGTGGGGTGCGGAAACACCAGTTCGGCGGCGTCGGCGGCGCGCATCTCCATCTCGATCATGGCGGCGGCCAGGACGATGAACTCGCTGGCCGGAGTGCCCAGGGCGTGCACGCCCAAAATCTCGCCGTACTTGGCGCCGGTGAGAACCTTCACCACCCCGTGCGCCCCGTCGTGTTCCACCAGAAACCGTCCAGCCACGGCCATGGGGACCGTGGCCTTGCGGTACTCGATCCCCTGCGCCCTTAACTCCTCTTCGGTGCGCCCGGCGCTGGCCACCTCCGGGTGCGTGTAGATCACCGACGGGATGGCCTCGTAGCGCACCCGCTGGTCGCCGCCGAACATGTTCTCCACCGCCACAATCCCTTCGCGGGTGGCCGCATGAGCCAGCAGGCGCCGGCCGGTGACGTCGCCGCAGGCCCAGATGCCCGGCACGCTGGTCCGGCCGCGGTCCGAGGTGCGGATACCCTGCCGGTCGAAATCCACGCCCACCCGTCCCAGCCCCAGGCCATCCACCACCGGGACTCTGCCCGCGGCGTTCAAGATGCAGTCGGCGCGCAGCGTGGTTCGCCAGCCGCCCGGGTCCTCGTACTGCACCGTCTGTCCGTCGATGGCGGCGACCTTGGACGAGGTTCGGATGTCGATGCCGGCTTTGGCCAGGCTCTGGCGCAGCCGCGCGGCGATGTCCTCGTCCAGGCCGGCGGCAATGCGCGGCAGCATTTCCAGCACCGTGACTTTGGCGCCGATGGCGGCGAAGAAACTGGCGAACTCGAGGCCGATGTAACCGCCGCCGACGATCGCCAGGCTGGCCGGAATTTCTGTGCGGTCCAAAATCGCCGTCGAGTCGAGCACCACCGGGGAATCGATGCCGGGAATCGGCGGCACGGCGGGGCGCGAGCCAGTCGCAAGGAGAATGTTACGCGCCTTGTAGATCGACTCCCCGGCCCGAACCGTATCGGCCGAAACCAGTTCGGCGTGACCCTGAATGCGCTCGACGCGAGCCCGCTTGAGCAGGCCTTCCACGCCCTTGGTCAGCATGCCGACGATGCGGTTCTTGCGCGCCACCACCGCGGCCAGGTCCAACTGCGCCTGGCCCGGAATCCGCACGCCGAAGGCGGCCGCGCCGCGGCATTCTGTCAAGACCTGCGCCGACCGCAAGAGGGTCTTGGTGGGGATGCATCCCGCGTTGAGGCAGGTTCCGCCCAGGGCCGCGCGCTCGATCAGCGCCACCTTCTTGCCTTTGCGGCCGGCGTGAGCGGCGGCCTCGTAGCCGCCCGGCCCCGCGCCGATCACGATCAGATCGTACATTCGCCGTCTCCCCGAAAACTCTCGATCTTTTGTTTCACCAGCGCGAGGAAGCGGGCTCCCGGCGCGCCGTCGATCACCTGGTGGTCGCAGGTCAGCGACAGGCCGATGTGCTCGGCGAACTCAACCTTCCCTTCCCGGCGCACGGCCTTCAGGTCGATCTTGTTGACGCCCAGCAGGGCCACCTGCGGAGGGTTCAGAATGGGCGTGAACGATTCGATGCCCAGCCCGCCCAGGTTGCTTACCGTGAAGGTGGCGCCGGTCAGATCGTCGGGCCCAATGGTTCCCTGCCCCGCCTGCTCGGCGAGCTGCTTCACCTGGCGCGCCAGTTCCGTCAGCGATAGGGACTCGCAATTGCGCACCACCGGCGCCAGCAGTCCCTTGGGCGTATCGCAGGCGAAGCCGAGGTGGATGGCGGCGTGCGGGCGGAGCTTGCCGCCGGCCAGTTCGGCATTCAGCTCTGGCATCTCGATGAGCGCCTTGACCGTGCAGAACAGCACCATGTCGTTGATGTTGATGTCGGGTGTGGTGCGCAGCTCTTTGATCTTCCGCCGCAAGCGCAGCAGGCTGGTGGCGTCCGCCGAGGCGTTCAGTGTGTACTGCGCGGTGGCGGCCAGCGATTCCCGCATGCGCCGCGCGATCTTCTCCCGCAGGCTCGAAAGCGGCTGCGCCGGCTCGGCCAGGTCGCGCGCCCGCAGCATGCCGCCCAGCCCCGAGCCCGGCGCGGCAATCTCGTGGCCTTCGCTCATTCGCGCGCGGGCCAGCGAAGAGGCCCTGGGGGCGGACTGGTAGAGCCTGCGCAGGTCGTCCTCCAGCACCCGGCCGCCGGGACCCGAGCCGGCCACCGGCTGGGGATGAAAGTCGTTCTCCTTCGCAAAGCGCCGCGCCCGCGGGCTTGGACGCATCTCGCCCGTCCCCCCGGCGCCGCGCTCGGCCGGCGCGGCTATCTCCTGCCGCTCGGCCGCCGGCGCCGCCGCCTCGGCCGGCCGCGGCCGGAAGGCCTCGCTCGATTCCCCGGCGGCGCCAATCGCGCAGATGGTGGTGAGCACCGGCACCAAGTCACCTTCGGCGAAGAAGGTGTCTAAGAGAACTCCGCTCGCCGGCGCGGGGACCTCAAAGGTCGCCTTGTCGGTTTCGATGTCGGCGAGGACCTCGCCTTCGGCGACTGCCTCACCCTTCTGCTTTCGCCACTTGGCGAGCAGGCACTCTTCCACCGTGTTCCCGAGGCGCGGCATCTCGACCGGCGTGGCCATGTCAGCGCAAACCCTCCATCGGCCGCCAGCCCACCTCGCAGAACTGGGACAAGGTCCGCTGCGTGGCGCCAAAGCTCACGAAGTCCGCCGGCGTCATGCCGCCGGGATCGTAGGCGCGCACGAACTCGGGGATCGCGCTCAGCTTTTCGATCACATCGGCGGGCACGGGCCGCTCGATGCGCTCCTCGCGCGGAAATTCCCGCGTCACGAACGGCTCCTGAAAAGCGGGCGCGATGGACATCAGCAGGTCCGCTCCGGCCAGCTCGGTGAGATGGTACGTGCCGCGCAGCGCGGCCACCAGCAGCACGGCTTCGTAGCCCCGCTCCCGGTACAGCGCATAGGCCCGCTTGGTCACCGCCAGTCCGGATTGCCGGATGTCCTCCTCGCTGACCGCGGCGCGGTTATCCTGCGCCACTTCGCGCAGAAAATCGTCCAGGCGGCCGATCATGATCACCGCGAAGCACTTGCCCGGCTCGACACCGGCCTGGCGGGCGCGCGCGATTCCCTGCCGGTGCCGCTCGGCGATGGCCAGCGCCTGCGGAACCGTAAAGCTCACCGTCGCGGTGGCAGTGATGCCTTCCGCGATGCAGTCTTCCAGCACGTCCAGCCCGGCCGAGGTGGCCGGCAGTTTCACGGCGATGTTGGGCATCCAGGCGTGGTAGCGGCGGGCCATGGCCGCCATCGTTTCGCGCTCGCCGGCGCGCCCGGGGTTGACCTGTCCGCACACAAAACCCGACCGTCCGCTGCTGGCCTCAAATTGGGGCATCAGTTTCTCGGCGGTGTGGGTGACCACGATGCGCATCAGCGCCTCGGCCTTCGCTTCGGGCTGGAGGCCCTGGGCCAGCACCGCGTCAATCTCCGAGGCCCACAGCGTGCGATGCTTCGCCAGCGCCACGTTGGCCAGGTAGGGGTTGGTCGTGACGCCCACCGCCCCGCGTTCCAAGCCGCGCAGGAGCTCGTTCTGTTCGGCGGAATCGTGCCACCACCTGGTCTTGGTCTGGCTGCTAATCCAGCTCAGGTAGGTGTTGTCGGGCATCGTTATCTCCTTGTGAAACCGCGGGCCAAGAACTGAGGATACCTGAATGCCCTCAGTTTACACCACTTGGTGTATGCTTCGAAATGATGCCGAGAATCGCCCTCCTGCTCTTGTCCTGCGCGGGCCTGGCGCTTGCCCAGAAGCCTCTGCTGCTGCAAAAACCCACCCTCAACCAGACCCACATCGTTTTCGTTTTCGCGGGCGACTTGTGGTCCGTGCCGCGCGCGGGCGGCGACGCCACCCGCCTGACCACTGCCGCGGGCGTCGAGACCGACCCGGTGTTCTCTCCCGACGGCGCGCAGATTGCTTTCACCGGGGAGTACGAAGGCAACCAGGATGTTTACGTCATCCCCGCCGCCGGCGGCGTGCCCCGGCGGGTGACCTATCATCCCGGCGCCGACACCGTGGCGGGCTGGACCCCCGACGGCAAACGCATCGTCTTCCGCTCCGGCCGCAACAGCTACTCGCGCTTCGCGCGACTGTTCACCATCGCGCCGGACGGCGCCTTCCCCGCGGAGGTTCCCCTGCCCATGGCCGACGCCGCTTCCTGGTCGGCCGACGGCGCACGCATCGCTTACACGCCCCTGGCGCCCGCCTTTGCCTCCTGGAAACGCTATCGCGGCGACCGCACCAGCCCCATCTGGATCGCCAGCGTATCCGATTCATCCATCGTTCAGCGCATTCCCCGCGACAACTCCAACGACTGGTTCCCCATGTGGCTCGGCGACAAGGTCTATTTCCTCTCCGACCGCGGCGGCCCGTTCACGCTTTACTCCTACGACACGAAATCCCAGAAGGTGGCGCAACTGGTCCAGAACACCGGGCTGGACATCAAGTCCGCCTCGGCCGGCCCCGGCGCCATCGTTTACGAGCAGTTCGGCGGAATCTGGCTCTACGATCTGAAGAGCGGCAAGCCGCGCAAAGCGGGCATCCGCATCGCCAGCGACCAGCCCTCCGTGCGGCCCAGTTTCGCGAAGGTCAATCGGGAAATTCGTTCGGCCGATCTGTCTCCGACCGGCGCGCGCGCGGTCTTCGAAGCGCATGGCGAGATCCTCACCGTCCCCGGCGAGAAGGGCGACGTCCGCAACCTGACCAACACCCCCGGCGTGGCCGAGCGGTTCCCCGCCTGGTCGCCCGACGGCCAGCGTATCGCCTACTTCTCGGACGAATCGGGCGAGTACGCGCTGCACATCCGCAACCAGAACGGCCTGGGCGAAGTGCGAAAGATCGGTCTCGGCAATCCGCCGGCGTTCTTCTACCGTCCCCTGTGGTCCCCGGACTCGAAGAAGATCCTCTACACCGACAACCGGCTCAACATCTGGTACCTGGACCTGGAAAAGCGGGAGCCAGTCAAGGTGGACACGGATGTTTACGACGACCCCGACCGCGGGCTGGACCCGGTCTGGTCGCCCGACTCGCGCTGGATCGCCTACACCCGCCAGCTCAAAACGCACTTCCGCGCGGTGTTCGTCTACTCGCTGGAAACCGCCAAATCGACCCAGGTTTCCGACGGCATGAGCGACGCCCGCTTCGTCCAGTTCGACAAGGAAGGCAAGTACCTGTACTTCACCGCCTCCACCGACGTCGGTCCGGCCAAGGGCTGGCTGGACATGTCCAGCGACCCGCACGCGGTCACCCGCAGCGCCTACGTGGTGGTCCTGGCCAAGGACCTGCCCTCGCCGCTGGCGCCCGAGAGCGACGAGGAAAAGGCCGAGAGCGCCAAGAAGGAACCCGAGAAGAAAGAAAAGGAGCCGGTCAAGGTCGCCATTGATCTGGAGAATATCGACCAGCGCATTCTGGCTCTTCCGATCCCCGCGAAAAACTACCGCGCTCTCGAGGCGGGCAAGACCGGAATCCTGTATCTACTGGAGGCGCCGCCGGAAAACGCCCGCGTGGCCGGCGGGCCGCAGGGCCGCACCCTGCACAAGTTCGATCTCAAGACGCGCAAGTTCGAGAAGGCCTTGGACGGCGTGGGCGCTTTCCAGGTCTCCTTCAACGGCGAGAAGATGCTCTACTCCCAGCAGGAGCGCTGGCTGGTCTCCGCCGCCGGGACCGCGCCCAAGCCGGGCGAGGGCGTGCTCAAGACCGAGGCCCTCGAGGTGCGCGTCGACCCGCGCGCCGAGTGGAATCAGATGTACCGGGAGGTCTGGCGCATTCAGCGGGATTTCTTCTACGATCCCGGCCTGCACGGCTTGAACCTGGAGGCCGCGAAGAAGAAGTACGAGGTCTACCTGGATGGCCTTGCAAGCCGCGCGGACCTGAACTACCTCTTCGACGAGATGCTGGGCGAGATCTCCGTCGGCCACCTGTATGTCCGCGGCGGGACGGCGCCCGAGATCAAACGCGTGCCCGGCGGCCTGCTGGGCGCCGATTACCGGATCGAGAACGGGCGCTACCGCTTCGCCCGCATCTACAGCGGCGAGAACTGGAATCCGCAACTCAAAGCCCCGCTCACGCAGCCGGGCGTGAACGTGGCGGCGGGCGAGTACCTGCTGGCCGTCAACGGCCGCGACCTGAGCGCCGCCGAGAACCTCTACAGCTTCTTCGAGGGCACGTCCGGCAAGTCGGTGGTGCTGCGCGTGGGCGCCGATCCCTCGGGGGCCGGCTCGCGCGAGGTCACCGTTGTGCCCGTGGACAGCGAGTCGCGCCTGCGCAACCTGGCCTGGATCGAAGAGAACCGCCGCAAGGTGGACCAGCTTTCCGGCGGCCGCCTGGCGTACGTCTACCTGCCCGACACTGGCGGCGGCGGATTCTCGAACTTCAACCGCTACTTTTTCTCGCAGGTCCGCAAGCAGGGCGCGGTCATCGACGAGCGCTTCAACGGCGGAGGGCAGATTGCCGACTACATCATCGACTACATGCGCCGCCCGCTGTGGAATTACTTCTCCACGCGCTGGGGGGACGCGTTCACCACTCCCGTGGGCGCCATCTTCGGCCCCAAGGCCATGATCGTCAACGAATACGCCGGCTCGGGCGGCGACGCCATGCCGTGGCTGTTCCGGCAGGCCGGCCTCGGCCCGCTGGTCGGCAAGCGCACCTGGGGCGGCCTGGTGGGCATTTTCGGCTTCCCGTCGCTGATCGACGGCGGCGGCGTCACCGCGCCCAACCTCGCTTTCTGGACTCCGAAAGGCGAGTGGGACGTGGAGAACCGCGGCGTGGCGCCGGACATCGAGATCGAGTTCGACCCCCAGGCCTGGCACCAGGGCAAGGACCCGCAGCTCGAAAAGGCCGTGGACGTGGTGCTGGAAGCGCTGAAGAAAAACCCGCCACCAGTCCACAAACAGCCCGCCTACCCGAACTACCACAAGACCGGCGGGTAGCTGTGCGATCATAGTTCGTCGTGAACATAAATCTTGCTGTGGTCGGATTGGGGCGCATGGGCCAGATCCATGCCCTGCACGCCAGACAGGTGGCGGATGAAATCGACGGCTGCCGGTTGGTGGCCCTGGTGGATCGGGATCTGGAGCGGGCGCGGAGCCTGGCCGAGGGTGTTGCGGTCTACCCCGGGGTGGACGAACTCATCGCCTCCGGCGTGGCCAACGCCGCGGTGGTCTGCACGCCCACGGCGCACCACCAGGAACATGCCACCAAGTTGATTGAGGCGGGCTTGCGTGTGCTGCTCGAAAAGCCCATGACCTTGCAGTTGGCCACGGACCGGGAATTCGCCGCGATGCTGGATGTGGCTTATCCGCGGTCCCTGATGCTGGCCTTCCAGCGGCGCTTCGACCCACCACTCCAGTACGCCAAGAACCTGCTCGACCAGGGCAAGATCGGGCGCTGCTTCAAGATCGTCTCGGCTCTCGAGGACTCAGGCCCCGCGCCTGCGACCTTTCGCAGCGGCGGCATATTAAAGGACATGTCGGTACACAACGTGGACGAAGTCCTCTGGTTCACCGGACGGCTGCCGGACTGCGCCGCCTCGGGCGGGTCCAGCGTCTGCGCGCGCCGCATTCAGCCCGAAACCGAAGACGAGTACGACGACGGTTTCATCCGCTTGTGGTTCGGCGACGACGCGATCGCCGAGGTGCAGGTGACCCGCAACCACGTGTCGGGCTACCGCATCGAGACCTGGATCTTCGGCACCGAAGGCCAGATCCACATCGGCCGCTTCGAGCAGGACCGCCACAAGGTGCTGCTGGAGGCCTACGGCCGGCAGCAGGTTATCGAGCGAAAGGAGTTCGTCATGCCCAACTACGGCGATGCGCTCCCCGAATTCGTGCACCGCTTCGGTCCGGCGTACAAGGAAGAGGTGCACACCTTCGTGCGCTGCTGTGTGGATGAGACACCGTTTCCCATCAGCCACAAGGACGGGCTTCGGGCGATGGAAATCATCGCAGCCGCCCAGCAGTGCCGCTGGACGCGGGAATCGGCGCAAGCCCTCCGCTGGCAATCTTAGAACTGAAGTTTCAGCGCGAACTGGACGACGCGGGCGGCCTCGCCGGTCTGGATGATGTTCTGCGTGCTGGACGGCGCGATGGCTTCGCAACAGGACCGGCCGAAGATGGCGCTGGTGATCTGGTTGCTGCCGTCGGTGGCGCCGCCCGGGTTGTCGAAGTTGGCGTGATTGAAAACGTTGAAGGCTTCGGCGCGGAGCTGGAGCCGGACGCGTTCGCGAAGCTGGAAGTTC
>JACQZT010000009.1 GCA_016213755.1 Acidobacteriota bacterium
GACGGTGATCAGCGACATGTAAAAGGCATCCAGCAGAGGAAAGCGCTCGATGAGCGTGAAACCCAGCGTGCCCACGGCCAGCGTGACGGCGATGGCAATACCGATGAGAACCAGGCGGCGGTAGATGCGTTCCATCGGCGCTCCTCACAGCCTCCGCGCCAGCAGCAGGGTCATGTCGTCCTGCAAGTCTGACGAGCCGGTCCACTGCCGGACCGATTCGGTAATGGTGGCCACGATTTCCTCGCTGTCGCGGCTGGCGTGCCGGACCAGCAACTCGGTCAGCCGCTGGTCGCCAAACATCTCGCCGTACTCGTTCTCGGGTTCGGTGACGCCGTCGGTGTAACACACCAGCAGGTCGCCGCTTTCCAGTTGCAGCCGGCTCTCGTCCCACTGCGCAAAGGGAAACGCTCCCACCACCATGCCGTTCACCTCCAGCACCCGGGGCTCGCCGCGCCGGATCAGGATGGGCGGCAGGTGGCCCGCGTTGGTATAGGTGAGCACGCCGCCGGTTTCCTCGTACACGCCGAAGAGAAAGGTGGCGTACTTTTCCGGCGAGGTGTGGGCGTACAATTGCTGGTTCAGCCGCGCCACCAGCTTCGAAGTCGAAACCGGTTCGTGCCCGTTGCCGCCGCCGGCCATGCCTTCCAGGCAGTGCCGGATTTGCGTGCGCACGCTGGATTCCACCGTTGCCATCAGCAATGCGGCCGAGATCCCCTTGCCGGCGACGTCGCCGATGGCCAGCGCGATGCGGTGCTCGCCCAGCGACTGGTAGTCGTAGTAGTCGCCCGAGACAATGCGCGCCGGGTTGCAGCAGGCCCTGAGCGCCAGCGTTTGGAGCAGTGGCGCCGACTTCGGGTAAAGCTGCGCCTGCACCTCGCGCGCGATCTCCAGTTCCGATTGCAACCGCTCCTTTTCCTTGGACACCTCCAGCAGGCGTTCCAGGTTCCCGGTCATGTCGTTGAAAGAGCGGCTGAGTTCGGCCAGTTGATCGTCGCGCTTCACTTCGATGCGGTGGCTGAAGTCGGCTTCCTTGACGCGCAGGGTGGCTTGGTACAGCCCGTGTACGGCGTTGAGGATGGTGCGCGTCAGCGAGATGCCGATGACCAGCGACACCAGTTCGACGATCAGGAACAGCACACCGAAGAAAACGAAGATGTTCGGCAGGGCGCTCTGCTCGTAGTCGGCTTTGCGCGCCAACACGGCCGCCAGCACCGCGCTGGGCCGCGACCGCACCTTGAGCATGACGGCGTCCGTCTTGCCGGGCGACTCCCAGACCGTCACCGGCAGAACCGAACCCCAGAGCACTTCCACGTCCAGCCGGCTCGCCCGAGGCGGCAGGTAGTCCTTGGGAGGCTCGCGGCTGGGATCGGCGGCGGCTACTACTTTCTTGCCGACACGGATGCGAGGGACGGTCTGGTTGGTCTCCGCGCCGGGCGTGGTGTCGATCAGGTCGTGATAATTCACCTCGCCCAGGCGCGGCGCGATCTCCGACAAAACGCCGGCGGTCAGCGGCGACATAAGAGTCACCTCGGCGCCCTCTCCCACCGAGCGCCCCCAAGCGTACAGGCGGCCCTGCCGCAGCACCGCGCCACCGGCCTCGCCCCAGCCCCGGGGCGACTCGATGGAGGCGCCCTCGGGATAACGGTGCTCGGCCGAGTCCTTCACCAGGATCTCGAGCCCAGGATGCCGCTCCTGGTAGTACGGCAGGATCTGCCCGACGGCCTCGCCGCGACTGCGAGCCGGGATGTGCGCCAGCCAGTGGGCGGTGGCCTTCAGCGACGCGGTCCTCCGGTCGAGTTCCGAGGTGACCAGGTAGACCGCCACCTGCGCGGTAGCCATATACACGCCCAGGCCCACCAGCACCAGGATCAGCGCCACCGGGACGACGGCAATGAAAACGTAAGTCACCATCAGCCGGTTGCGCAGCCGCCAGATCGTCTTCCGGATCCCGCGCCGGGCCAGGCGCAGCACCGCCCACGCGCCCAGCACATAGACCAGAAACCGGAGCAGCGCCAGAACGGCGCTGCCCGCCGCCGGCCATTCCAGCGCCAGGTCCGCCAGCAGGGCCAAGAGGAACATCGCTTCGACCTTGCCGAGCCGTTTCCAGGCGAGTTTCAGCCGATGCAGCGAGGACATTTTCAGATCCGTGATTTGGCGATGGCGGGGATCTTCTCTTCCGGCTCCGGCAGCGCCGTGCCGGGCTGCAAGTAGTATTTCGTCAGGCCATCCTTCAGAATGTCGAGGGCCGCCTCCGGCTCGTCGGCGAAATGAAACAGGCCGAGATCCTCGGGACTGATCACACCGTGCCGCACGAGGGCTTCGAAGTTCACCACCTCGTTCCAGAACTTGCGCCCGTACAGGACGATGACGATCTTCTTTTCGAGCTTGCGCGTTTGCGCCAGGGTGAGCAGTTCAAAAAGTTCGTCGAAGGTGCCGAAGCCGCCCGGAAACACCACCAGCGCCTTGGCCAGGTAGGCGAACCAGAACTTGCGCATGAAAAAGTAGTGGAACTCGAAGGAAAGCTCCGGCGTGATGTACGGGTTGGGCCACTGCTCGAAGGGCAATCCGATGTTGAGCCCGATGGTCTGGCCGCCCGCCTCTTTCGCCCCCCGGTTGGCGGCTTCCATGATGCCCGGCCCGCCGCCGCCGGTGACCACGAAGCGCCGCGCCGAGTTCTGGATCGAGTCCGACCACTCGGTCAGCAGCCCGGCTAGGCGGCGCGCGGCGGCATAGTACTCGCTCATCGGCCCCTGTTCGCGAATCCGGGCCGAGCCGAAGAACACGACCGTGTCGTGGATCTTCTCGCGCCGGAAGTGCGCCAGCGGTTCCAGGTACTCGGACAGGATGCGCAGAATGCGCGCATCGGAACTGTCCAGAAAAGCGTCGTTCTTATAGGCGACAGGCCGCCGTGTGCCTTTTAGCGTTTCACTCATTGGACTGCGCCGGTGGCCGGAGGCCAGCTTCCAGTTCCCCGATCTTTTTCTCCAATTGTCGCACCGTGCGGACGAGCTCCGGCAGGCGGGGGAAAGCGGTCACCGCACGCAGCCATTCGCGGGCCTCGAAGGCCGGCGAACCCGACATCACGGCTCCTTCCTTGACGTCGTGGCCGATGCCGCTTTGGGCGTAAACGATGGCGTTGTCGTGAATGGTCAGGTGCCCCGAGATGCCCACCTGTCCGGCCAGCAGTACGTTCTTCTCGAGGATGGAACTGCCCGCCAGGCCGGTCTGCGCGCAAATGATGTTGTCCTCGCCCACCACGCAGGCGTGACCCACCTGCACCAGGCTGTCGATCTTGGCCCCGCGTTTGATGCGCGTCTCGCCCACCGTCGCGCGGTCGATGTTGCTGAGCGATTGGATCTCGACGTCGTCCTCGATCACCGCCGGGCCCGACTGCGCGATCTTCCGGTGCCGCCCCTGGCTGTCCTTGGCGAATCCGAAGCCGTCGCCGCCCACCACCACGTGGTTCTGGAGGATCACGCGGTGGCCGACGCGGCAGTGCTCGCGCACCACCGAGTGCGAATGGGCCGTGAAGTCGTCGCCGATCTCGGCGCCCTCGTAGAGCACGACGTGCGGATACAAAACCGCGTTGCGGCCGATGCGGACCCGCTCGCCCACCGCCACGAACGGCCCGATGGAGGCGCCCGCGCCGATCTCGGCCGTCGGCGCGATCGAAGCCAGAGGGTGAATTCCCGGCGCCGGACGCGGCGGCTGGTAGAACAGCGCCAGCGCGCGAGCGAAGTCCAGGTACGGGTTCGCGCTCACCAGGCTCGCCACCGGCAGCTCGCGCACCGCCTCGTGCACCAATATGGCGGCTGCGCGGGTGTGTTTCACTTTGTGCGCGTACTTGGGGTTGGCCAGAAAGGTGAGCTGGTCCGGCCCGGCGTGCTCCATGCCGGCCACGCCGGCGATTTCGATCTCGCCGTCGCCGGCCACCTCGCACCCCAGCGCCAGGGCGATGTCGCGTAGTTTCATACCTACAGGTAGGGTAGCGTAACGCGCTGCCGCCCGCCGGCATCCGCTACAATCGAACTAGGATCGCTACGTGCCCGACCGACGCACCAGCCTGGTTGCCATTTACCCCGGGTCTTTCGACCCGATCACCAACGGCCACCTGGACATGATCGAGCGCGGTTCGCACCTGGCCGATCGCCTGATCGTGGCCATCCTCCGCAACATGAACAAGCAACCGCTGTTCAGCGTCGAGGAGCGCATGGACATGCTGCGCGAGGTGGTCGCGCCCTACGCCAACGTCGAGGTCGACACCTTCCACGGACTGCTGGTCGACTACGCCGCCGAAAAGCGCGCCACCTACATCCTGCGCGGCATCCGGGCCATCTCGGACTACGAATACGAGCTGCAAATGGCGCTCATGAACCGGCGTCTGCGGCCCGAAATCGAGACCGTGTTCATGATGGCCGGCGAGGCCTACTCGTTCATCAGCTCCATGCTGGTGAAACAGATCATCCAGTTGGGAGGCAACATCTCCGGACTGGTGCCGCCCACGGTCGAAACGCACTTGAAGCGGCGAATCCTCGGACAAGACATCGAATAGAGCAGGAGCACCTTCGACTTTGCAGCTTGCGGAACGTATCTCACGAATCGGCGTCTCGTCCACCATGCAGGTGGCCTCCGAAGCCGAACGCCTGCGGCGGGAAGGCGCGGACGTGGTCGATTTCGGCGCCGGCGAGCCGGACTTCCCCACCCCCGCCAACATCAAGCAGGCCGGAATCCGGGCCATCGAACAGGATTTCACCCGCTACACCCACACCGGCGGAGCGCTGGAACTGAAGCAGGCCGTCTGCGATCGCCACGCCGCCGATCACGGCACCGCCTACTCGCCCGCCGAGTGCGTGGTCACGGTGGGGGGCAAGCACATCGTTTTCAACCTAGTGCAGGCGCTGGTGAACCCCGGCGACGAGGTCCTTATTCCGGTTCCATTCTGGGTCACCTACCGGGATCTTGTGAACTACTCCGGCGGGCAGTGCGTCTTCGTCGAGACCGACCCGCGCGAAGGGTTCCGGCTCACGGCCCGGATGGTGGAAGCTCATCTGACGCCCAGGATCCGCGCCCTGATCGTCAACTCGCCGAACAACCCGAGCGGCGCCCTGATCGAACGCGAGGAGTTCGAGCGCATTGTCCGCCTGACCGCGCAGCGCGGCATCTGGCTGATCACCGACGAGTGCTATTGCCGGCTGGTGTATGACAGCCAGCCGTTCTCGGCCGCCGCGTTTCCGCTCGCCAAGGAAAACGTGCTGGTGGCCGGGTCGCTCTCGAAGACCTACGCCATGACCGGCTGGCGCATCGGTTACGGCCTGGGGCCGGCGGCGGTGATCCAGGCGGTTCACAAGCTGCAAAGCCACTGCACCTCCAACCCCAACTCGATCGCGCAGAAGGCCGCGGTGGAGGCCCTGCGCGGTCCTCAGGACTCGGTGGCCCAGATGCTGGCCGCTTACCGCCGGCGGCGCGATTTCGTGGTCGCGCGCCTGCGGCGGATTCCCGGCGTGACGGTGCTGGAACCGCAAGGGGCGTTCTACGCCTATCCCGACATCGGCGCCGTGCTGGGCCGGGACGGCATCGCCAGCGGCGCGGAGTTCGCCGCCCGGCTGCTGGAGCGCGAGCGAGTGGTGGTGGTGCCGGGCGAGGCCTTCGGCTCGCAAGACCACATTCGCATCTCCTACGCCACCTCGATGGAAGAGCTCGAGCGGGGGCTGGATCGGATCCAGCGGTTCATCGAGGGCCTGGCTCAGCCAAGGTAGTCGAACAGGCTGGTGCGCGGCATTTTGGCTCGCGCGGCCAGCGCGGTCTGCTGCTGGGTGCTAGCCTGGTTCATCTCCAGGATGGCCTGGGTCATGTCGGCGTCTTCCATGGCCGCCAGGCGAGTTCTCAAGCTGAGTTCGGTTTTGCTGGTGGCATCCATGGCCTGGGCGACCTGGTTCTGCACGCTGCCGTAGAAGCCCAGTTCCGTGTTCAGGTGCAGGTCGGCGCTCTTGAGCCGGCCCAGCGCCGCTTGGATGGCGCTCCGGTCGTTGGCTAACAGCGCCGCCCGCATGCCGTTCAGCGCGGCGAAGGCGTTCTTGGCGGCGTCCGGGTTGTCGAAGATCCGGTCGGCCGAGTGGGCGATCGCGAACGGGACGCCGCTGGGATGCAAGGCCTGGCGGGTGGATACCGCGCCCAGGTAGGCGCTTAAAGGCGGGTCCGCGGCCCAGTCCAGCGTATACGGTGGCGCTTGGTCGGCGTCGCCGGAGAAGATGCAGCGGCCTTCCACTTGGGTACGGCTCAGCCCCACCAACTGATCGAGCAGGCCCTTGACTTCGCTGGCTAGGTTGGCGCGCGCCTCCGGAGTCGAGAAATCGGTGTCGGCCTGGGCCCCCAGCACCAGCGCCCGCTCGGCCAGGGCCACGGAACTCTGCAAGGCCTGTTCGGCCGTGTTCACCTCGCCCTGGATGCGGCTCAAGTTCAGCCGCAACTGCCCGGCCTGGCTCAACTCGGTGCGGGTCTGCAAGAGCGGCCCCACCTGGTCGGGAGCGTCGGA
>JACQZT010000010.1 GCA_016213755.1 Acidobacteriota bacterium
CCAAGCCTCTGCACATCTTCTACCCGCGCATGGTCGAACTCCAAACCCAGTACGCCGAACGGATTGTGACGGCTCTGAAGCTGAAGGACGACCCGGTGCTGGCCATGGTCGAAATCGACAACGAAACCTCACTGAGCGACGCCTGGCAGAAGGGGCAGATCGACAAGCTGGTGCAGGGCGAATACCGCACGGAACTCGAGCGCCAGTGGAAGCAGTTCCCCGGCGCCGCCGGCCCGCTGGTCAGCCCGGCCGACAAACTGCCGGCCGGGCAGGTGAACCGTTTCCTCCAGTTCATCGTCGACCGCGACCGGCACTACCTGAACGCCATGCGCGACGCCGTTCGGCGCGCCATCGGCAAGCTGGTTCCCATCACCGGCACGCAGATGGATTTCGGCGGGCTGCTGAACCTGGATTCGCACGACGGGCTGGATTACATCGACGCCCACTTCTACATCGATCACTACAACTTCCCCAACCAGCGCTGGGATTCGCGCGACTGGCGCATTCGCGACTCGTCCTCGGTGGGATCGAGTCTGACCACCTTTCTGAACGAAGCCGCCTCCCGGCAGGCGGGCCGTCCCTACACTCTCAGCGAGTACAACCAGGCGTACCCCAACAGTTTCGGCAACGAGATCGACACCACCCTGGCGGCTTTCGCCTCCTTCCAGGATTGGGACGGATTGATGCACTTCGCCTACGCCCACAGCCGAAGCTGGGACGAAAAGACGCCCAGCGGTTTCAACCTGGCGGGCGACACGGCCAAGATTCCGCTGTTCGGGCAGTCGGCCTGGCTGTTCCGCACGGCGGCGGTCCAGCCGGGTCCGCCGCTGGATATTCCGCTTTCGGCGGAACTGCGCCTGCGCGCCGCGCGCGAGCGCATGGGCCGCCAGGTGGCGCCGTTCCTCGAGAAGACCGGCGGTTACCACCCCGAGGTGGCGCTTTCCCGGGCGGTGCGGCTGGCAAAGGACGCTCCCGGCGAGATCCCAACCGCGAACCCGGCGCAGAGCGGCCAGATCCGCTACGATGCCGCCGCGCGCCTGTTTCGGATCCAGGCGCCCAGAGCGGCCGGCGTGTTCGGCTTTCTGGGCCGGACGAAGACCACCGCCGGGGCCATCGACGTGGAACTGGCGCCCGCCGGCGGCGACTTCGTCACGCTGATGGTGACCTCGCTGGACGAGAAGCCGATCGCGCAATCGGCGCACCTGCTGGTTTCCGTGCCCGGCAAGGTCTTGCGCTCCCGCGCGGGAACCGAGGAGCCGCTGAAGCTGGTAAACTACCCCGGCACGACCGACTGGTGGACGCTGCCCAAGGAGGATCCGAGTCAGGTGAAGCCGTCGTCGCCCCAGAGCGGGGGCTCGGGCCCGCTGTGGATGGAGCGCGTGGAATCGACGCTCACGCTGCGCAGCGCGGCCAGGGCCATTACAGTGTACCCTCTGGACGGCACTGGCGCGCGGCGGCGTCCGCTGGCCGCGGCCGAGGTGCGGAAGGTGGCCGGCGGTTTCCGTATTCATCTGCAAGCCGACGGGCAGGATCTGTCGCCGTGGTTCGAAATTGTGAGAGGGAAAGACAATTGAGCCGCGAATGAACGCGAATGAACGCGAATAAGAAGAACGATTTTATTCGCGTGTATTCGCGTTCATTCGCGGCCGTTTGCATCCTTGACATTTCTGGAGAAAATCGTACTCGGAACGGAGGCACAACCGTGGGCCGGAGAGTTATCAAGCGCGGATCGGGCAAGCGTCTGCTGGACCCTAAGAACTTCCGCCTGGCGGATGAAGTCCGCTACATCCAGAGCCGGGCCGCCGAGCATGACGGGCGCATCGTCACCGTCAATCAACTCGTTCTCTTCTCCACCGAAACCGGCGACGCCTGGCTGCTGGATCCCTCCGACCGGCTCGCCGCCCGGCTGGCTCGCGATGGAGACCCCGAACCGGTCTACGTCGAAGAAACAGACACCACGATGGCTGTCGGCTGGAAGGGCAGTTACCGCATCGACGGACCGGCTTTCGTCTACTCGGATCGGGAGACCGGACGGATCTCCACGATCCTCGGCTATCCGCTGCGACAACTTGGGAGTTTCGGGGTTTCGTAGCCCGAGACTATGGAGGATGAGAGTGAGATTGGCGATTGTGGCGATGGCGGCGTTTGTAGTTCCCTTGGCGTCCGCTGGGGGGCAGACGGTGGTGGGCATTCGGGGGCCGTACTTCACCCTCAACGGGCGGCTGACGTACACTGCCGAGGCCGGCTTTCCGAAGGCGAACCCGAACCTGACTGGCACGCTGCTCAACGTCCGGGCGGTGCAGGCCATCTTCGACGACGCCAATTACCCGCAGGGCGGGAGCCGTGCCCGGCCCTACACGTCGAACACCATGGGCCCGGTGAGCTTCGAATACCCGGGCGGTAAGTGGGACCCGGAACGGAACACCGACGAACTCGTCGCCGCCCTGCCGGACTGGCGCCGCTGCGGGCTGCTGGCCTTCACTATCAACCTGCAAGGCGGCGGCCCGACCGACGGCAACTATGGCGAAAGCGGACCCACGCAGCCGCACGTCAATAGCAGCTTCGACGAGGAGGGTAATCTCAAACCGGCCTACGCCCGGCG
>JACQZT010000194.1 GCA_016213755.1 Acidobacteriota bacterium
CGCGCGTTTGTGCGACCAGCACGTTCACGCACAATACCGCTATGGCAAAATCTCTCCATCTCCGGTTCACCGTCTTCTGCGATTCAGACAGTAGCTTAGCCCACCAGGACGCCGGCCCGGCTTGCCACCCGCCAGAGATAGCCGGAAGGCGCTGACGACGGGGATTCCGAGACCTCCACTGGGTTCCGGACGCCAGGCGCCGGCGGCGCCGCTTCTCCCGGCGGAAAGAATTTTTCGTCCGCCCCTCATTTTTTTGCAAAAACATCTTGACTTCTTTATGTTTTTATGGTATATAACATAAAGAGGAGACCTGTCCTTGGCCGACCGGAGCAGCCGTCTCCGCCTCGCCCTGCTGCGCCTGCTGGCCGACTACCGCCGCCAGCTTGCCGCCCTGCTGCCTCTCCGCCAGTTGCTCAAGGGCTCCGTCTATGAACTCCAGACCCGCTGCGGCAAGCCCTCCTGCCACTGCGCCGCTCCCGACGGAGCGCTCCACGCCACCACCGTGCTTTCCTGGTCCCACCACGGCCGCACCCGGCTGCGCTCGATCCCCGCCGGCCAGCGCGCCCGCTGGCGCCGGCTCACCGAAAACTACCGCCGCTTCCGCCAGGCACGGGCCGCCCTGGTCAAGCTCCACCGCCAGATCCTGTGGGCCGTCAACCGGTTGGAGAAAACCCTGCTGTTGCCGCCGCCCCCAGCCGCCCGCCAGCGGAGAAAATGATGGACCTGCTGGCCTTCCAATACGACCGCGGCTTCCTGTTGGACGCCCTGCGCCACGGCGAACTCGACTATCTGGAGCACGTCTCCGAGGCCGCCGAGGCCGACTTCTTCCGCCACCTCATCCGGCGGCAGGTGGTGCAGCGTCTGGCCGAAAGCTACCCCACCCCGCGGGCCAAGGAAGAGGTGCCGGTCTGGATTTACCTGTCCAGCGAACTCAGCCTCAAGCTCCACGGCGCCCAGAGCTATCACGCCTTCCCGCGCCTGCTCCGCACCGGCGGGTTGATCGATGCTCTGGGACCCGAACTGGGCGGGCGCAAGACCCGGCATCCGGAAAGCGGCGATGTCACGCTGGCCTGCCCGGGCTTCAACGAGAAAAACGACTACGACCGCCAGACCCCCTGCGACCAGGACTTCCTCCGCGAGTTTGCCCGCGACACCGACGTGAAGCGGCTGCACGCCTGGTTCAACCGCGAGGTCCCGCGCTCGTTGCGCTCGCTGAATCTGTTCGATCCCGAGGGACTGTTCATCGGCGACGCCTCCTATCTGTTCGTTCCCGACAACCCGCGCTACCAGCAATCGGATCTGCTCTGGTTCGACGAGGACGACCATCCGGTGGGTGCTGAGCAAGTCGATCCTGCGCGGCATCGACTGCGCCGCTGCTACAAGCTGGTCAGCCTGATCCACGTCAACCGCCGGCTGGACTTCTTTTTTGTGGTCGCGGCCCGCGTGGTCGGCGGCCGCCAGCACGAGTGTCCTCCGCTCTATGAACTGGTCGAGGAAGTAGTGCGGGCGGTCCACCGCGGGGTGATCAAAGTTCTCATCGTCGATCGCGGGCTGATCGATGGGCCGCGGATGGGGCGGCTGAAGCAGGAGTTCGCCATCGACACCATCGTGCCGGTGCGGACCAACATGGACCTGTACCAGGACGCGCTCGGCCTGACCCGGTTGCGCGACTTCCACTGGGAGCCCTATGTGCGGCTGGCCCCGCCGCCGCCGCTGGAAGCTCCACCGCCCAAGCCAGCCCGCGTTCAGAAGCGTGAAGCCAAGCGCCAACAGACGCTGGCCGAGCGGAAAGCCAAGGCCCAGCCGGAGGCGCCCGCCTCGCCGGCCGCCGTCCCGCAGACCCTGCTGGGCATCGGGCGCGGCCTGCTGAGCTGGAGCCAGTGTCCGGTGCCGCTGACGGCGGTGGTGAACCGCGAACGCGATCAGCACGGCCAGACGCAGGACTGGGTGCTGGTGAGCACTTCATCGCGCTTCACCGCCGCCGAGATCCGCTCCACCTACGAGCTGCGCCCGGCCATCGAGGAGCGCCACCGGCAGTACAAGTGCTTCTGGGACCTCACCCGGATGCACTCCTGCGCCTTCTCGCTGGTGGTCAATCAGGCCCTGTTCGTGCTGCTGGCCTACACGCTGATCCAAGCCCACCTGGTTTTGCGCCGGCGCCAGGAGCTCACTGGCGGCCTCTGGTGGCGCACCTGGCAACTGCTCTCCCCGAGCCTGGAAGTGGTGGCCGTCTACTATCGCCAGCGGTTCTGTCTGCTCACGCTGGCGGAATTCGCCGGGATCTTGCTGGACCTCGAAGAGCCGGCCCGCACCAAGCTGCGGGCGGGGATCCGCCGCATCGAGAAAGATCTCTACTCGCTGTTGGAGGACGCCCGGCCTCCATAGCCCGTCCCGCCTCCTCCATTCTCAACCCGCGCTCCCACTTCGCTGCCGCTGACTGCGGCAGGGCCGGGCCTCCTTCTCTCTGACGCCCCTCCAACCGCCCACCTCTGGCACAGCACACCGATCCGAACGTGCTCCTGGCTGACAGGTGAGCACCACCACCAAACCGCCCTTCCCGTTTCTCCCCTTTTCGCGGCCTCCCCGACCACAGCGCCCGTCTTCCAGCCTTCCAGCCTTTCCCAGTGTCTGAATCGCAACTCGGGCTGCCATCATTGTGGCCAAAGTGCTATCATGGTGGCATGGTCCGTGCCCAGGTTCAACTGACCGAGAAGCAACTGAAGGCCCTGCGGCAGCTCTCGGCCATGACCGGCC
>JACQZT010000195.1 GCA_016213755.1 Acidobacteriota bacterium
CAGCAGGCCATCACTCCATTGCTGTCCCTGAGGCAACTGATCGAGCAATGGCCCTCGATCAAGATCGGTTTGGGAGAAGCACACCGTGCCCGGAGTACTCAGATCACCGGACTATCTGGATCCTTATCTTAGCGCTTATGGGACAGTACACTCAATCGCCAATTCGGAATTGGTGATTGAGTGTACTGTCCCTGGTTTTTAGGACCAGAAGGATTCGCCGGGGGCCAGGTTGGCTTTGATGTAGTCCCAGTCGAAATCCAGACCCAGGCCGGGGCCTTCGGGGACCTTCAACTGGCTCTTCTGGACCACGGGCGCGTTGCTGGCCACCATCTTTTCTACGTGCCGGTTGGGCCGGCCGAGCGCGCTCTCGGAGCGGTAGAAGTTCTGGATCGACGCGCCGAAGTGCGCGTTGGCGTAACACAGCACGATGGAACCGACGTTGTGCAGCGCCACGGGCGTGCGCGTCAGGGCGGCGTAGTCGGCGATCTTCTTGGTGCCGGTGAAACCGCCGGCAAAGGCCAGGTCGGGGTGCACGATGTCGGCCGCCTGATTGTCGAGGAAGGGCCGGAAGCCGCGCACCAACTCCAGTTTCTCGCCGGTGAGAATCGGAATGCGCGTGGAGCGTTTGAGCGCCGCCCAGCCTTCCGAGAACGGCACGTTCAGCGCGTCCTCGAGGAACAGCGGGTTCATCGGCTCGACGGCTTTGGCCACGGCGATGGCGCTGGGCGTGTCGAACTCGTTGTGGCAGTGCACGGCGACGTCGATCTCCTCGCCCACCGCCTCGCGGCAGTTTCTGTAAGCGCGCGCGATCAGGCGCAACTGCGACGAGTCGAGCGTGGCAGCGTAGCGCGCCGGCGGCACGCCGATGATGCTGTCGATGCCGTTCTTGAAGGCCGTGAAACCCTCCGGCGCGGCCTTGATGCGCGCGGCCCATTCGCGGCACGAGCCCGGGTCCAGCATCTTGACGCCGATGCCGTGCGAGTACATGGGGATGGCGTCGCGGAACGGCCCGCCCAGCAACTCGCACGCGCGGCAGTTGAGGAGCTTGCCGGCCAGGTCCCACAAAGCGATGTCGATGCCGCTGATGGTGGGGATGTGCGCCATGTAGGTGTGCATCAGCGAGGTCAGGTTGTGGAAGTGGACCTCGATGGCCAGCGGGTCGCGCCCGATCAGGTGCGCCTTCATGGTCTCTATGCGCGCGCGCGCCATCGGCCCCGTCGAACCGGCCTCCCCGTAGCCGGTGACCCCGGCATCGGTTTCGATCTTGATCAGGCAGTTGCCGGCAATGTTTTGCAGCGCCATCGCTTTGATGGCGGTGATTTTCACCTTGTTGCGCAGCGGCGCAGCCAGCGCGTTCAGGCGGGCAAAGGTCGCGCCGGCGGGCAGGGCCGCCGCCAGGCGAAGCAGATCGCGTCGAGTCATGGAAAATCCCTCCGGAGGAGCCAGCTTATCGCAATTGAGCCTTCGCCGCGCGCGACTCGATCCGCGCGTTCACCTCCTTCATCCGCGCAACAAGCGTCTCCCATGGAGAGCCGTCGAGTTTGACCACGCCGTAGCTGCTGGCGCGCTCCTGCTGCGTGGCCACCGGCTTGGCGGCGCCTTTGGTGTTGGGCAGTCCGCTGTCCATGGCTTTGAAGCTGAACTCGGTCACCATGGTCGGCTTGCCGGTGAGGCTGGCGATCTGGTTCATTCGTTCCACGGGAACGTTGGGCGAGTAGGTGTTGTACGAGATGATGTCGAACTGCTTTGCCACGCCGCGCAATCTGCGGGCGCCGGAGGCGAGGATTCGGACTCGGGATCGATGCCCGCGTGGCACACGCCCTTCGAGAAGAACGCACTCCCGTCGGGAGTGACCAGCCACCAGCGGTCCTTGACCTTCTGGGTGTGGAAGAACCCGGTTTTCCCGCCTTTGAGTTTGCGCCAGCCGCCGTAGCGGTCGTAGTCGGAGGCCGACGCGGTCAGGCAGAGCACAGCCAGCACTGCCAGGAATCGGCGGATCATGAGAACCTCCCCTACAGGTACTTGTCGAACCACTCCACCATGCGCTTCTTCATGTCGTCGTTGTAGACGTGGCCGGTTTCCGGATAGATGACGCTTTGAAAACGCTCCGGCTGGCCGTGCAGTTTGTAGAAGCGGTTGAGAGTCTCTTCGAGTTTCCGCATGCCCTCCGGCGGCGAGCCGGCGTCGCGGTCGCCGGTGAGCGCCAGAAAGGGCCGCGGCGCCAGCAGGGCCATAACGCCTTCGCTGTCGAAGTGCTTCAGCAGGCCGGGCACGAAGTAGTAGATGCCGTGGGCGCGCAGGGCGCGGATGGCGACGAGGTCTTCGTAGCGCGTGAAGCAGGCCACGCCGACCACGGCCTTGATACGGTCGTCGATGGCGCCCAGCCACCAGGAACGCGTGCTGCCCATGCTCATGCCCTGCGCGCCGATGCGATTCGGGTCGACCTCCGGGCGCGAAATCAGGTAGTCGAGTGCAATTTGCTCGTCGCGCAGCATCATGCCCCACAGCGTGCGCCCCAGCCAGAGGTTCAGCTTGAACAGCGACATCTCCTGGTCGGAGTTGCGCGCCATCACTTCCAGATCGCCCGCCGGCCCTTTCCCCTTGCGCTCGCCGTTGAAGTAGTTGTCGATGCCAATGACCACGTAGCCGCGCCGGGCGAGCAGTTCGGCAACGTCCTGCGAG
Source organism: Acidobacteriota bacterium (assembly GCA_016213755.1). Lineage (GTDB taxonomy): Bacteria > Acidobacteriota > Terriglobia > Bryobacterales > Bryobacteraceae > JACQZT01. The sequence goes on from JACQZT010000195.1 coordinate 2,683, forward strand.
GTGGGCTCGTAGCCGAACATGTTGTCCTTGCTCGAGCTGTGCCCGTGCATGGTGAGAATAGCCGGCCGGCGCCCCTCGCGCTTGTCCGGAATGGCGAGATAGCCCGGCACCTCGGAATCGACGCCGTTGTCGAAGACGAACTTCTCGATCGTGCAGCCTTCGCGCCGGTCGACGCGAACCGTGCGCACCTTGAGCGGCGAAGGGCGCGGCGGCAGCTCGCCCAGCGAGTTCACCACGATCGCTTTCACCCGCGCCCGCTCGCGTTTCCACTCGCCGAGGGTCTTGGGAATGGCCAGCCGGCCCGCGGGCAGATGCCGGTAAGCGGGCGGCACGCCCTCCCCCGGTGGCTGGAGCGGCGCCGGGGTCTGGGCCAGGGTCCCAAACGCAAACAAGAGGCAGACGGGGATCGCGCGCACGGGTTCCTCCTTCGCGAAGAGTCTCATTATACTGCCGGCGGATTCAAGACATGCCGCTCCGTTGTTTTCACAGTTTGGCAAACCACTTGACAGGCGGGCGAGTTTGGCCGGAAACTCCGGTTTGTAACCTGCTGCACCGCATATAGATATAGTCCTTGACGAACCACAACATATTGGGGCATCATAGCGGGCGTCAGCGTTATTCCCCTGGAAGGACACCATTATGGGTCAGCTAAGTGTCGATTTGAGCGCCCCAGCCGCCGAGCTGAAGCGCGCTTTGCCCAAGGCCAAGCGGCTTGGTATCACGTTTCCCCGCTATTTCACCGCCAAGCTCGAGCCGGGCCGGACCCCCTACGACGAGATTCAGTGGGAACTCCGCGGCGCCTCGATCGTCAACGACAAAGGACAGGTGATCTTCGAGCAGCGCGACATCGAAGTGCCGGCCGACTGGTCTCAGACGGCTACCAACATCGTGGCGAGCAAGTACTTCCACGGCAAGATGGGCTCCCCGGATCGGGAGCACAGCGTGGCGCAACTGGTGCACCGCGTGGTGGACAGCATCACCGAGTGGGGCCAGGCGGATCGCTATTTCAAGACCCCCCAGGACGCCGAGAATTTCCGCGACGAACTGGCGCACCTGTCGCTGACGCAGAAGTCGTGCTTCAACTCCCCGGTGTGGTTCAACGTGGGCGTGCGGGAAGCGCGCGGATACGGCTGGTTTTGGGACGAGCCGTCGGACCGCATCGTGCGCCTGGATCCGGGCGACCCGCGCCCGCAGTGCTCGGCGTGCTTCATCAATTCGGTGAAGGACTCGCTGGAGTCCATTCTCGACCTGGCCAAAACCGAGGGCATGCTTTTCAAGTGGGGCTCGGGAACGGGCACCAATCTCTCGAGTTTGCGGGAAGAAGACGCCATCCTCTCGGGCGGCGGCCGCGCCTCGGGCCCGCTGAGTTTCATGAAAGGATTCGACGCCTTCGCCGGCGTGATCAAGAGCGGCGGCAAGACGCGCCGCGCGGCGAAGATGGTGATCCTGAACGCGGATCACCCGGACGTGGAGGAGTTCATCTGGTGCAAGGCGAAGGAGGAACGGAAAGCGCACACGCTAATCGACGCCGGCTACGACTCGTCGCTGGACGGGGACGCCTACGCCTCGATCTTCTTCCAGAACGCCAACAACTCGGTGCGCGTGAGCGACGAGTTCATGCACGCGGTGGTGGAAGACGGCGAATGGTGGACCCGCTCGCGGGTGACCGGCCAGCCGGTGAACCGCTACAAGGCGCGCGACCTGATGAAGCAGATCGCCGAAGCGACGCACCAGTGCGGCGATCCGGGCCTGCAATTCGATTCCACCGTCAACCGCTGGCACACGTCCAAGGCCAGCGGGCGCATCAACGCCTCCAACCCCTGCTCGGAGTACATGTTCCTGGACGACTCGGCCTGCAACCTGGCCTCGCTGAACCTGATGAAGTTCGTCATCGGCGGCCAGTTCGACGTGGAGGCCTTCCGGCACGCGGTGGACACGGTGATTCTGGCGCAGGAAATCCTGGTGGACAACGCCAGCTATCCGACCGAGGCGATCGCCCGCAACTCGCACGACTTCCGCCCGCTGGGCCTGGGCTACGCCAACCTGGGAGCCATGCTGATGGCGCTGGGCATTCCTTACGACAGCGATCAGGGGCGCGACTGGGCGGCCGCCATCACCGCCATTATGTGCGGCCAGGCCTACCTGACCAGCGCGCGCGCGGCCGCGGCCCTGGGCCCCTGCCCGCGCTACGCCGAAAACGAGGCCTCCTTCCTGGAAGTGATGCGCATGCATCGCGACTCGGTTTCACGCATCGACAGCCACCGCGTGCCGGCCGCGCTGCTGGACGGCGCGCACGCCTGCTGGAACGAGGCCTACGACCTGGGCCGGCGCCACGGCTACCGCAACTCGCAGACCACGGTCCTGGCGCCCACCGGCACCATCGGCTTCATGATGGACTGCGACACCACCGGCATCGAGCCGGACCTGGCGCTGGTGAAATTCAAGAAACTGGTCGGCGGCGGAGTCATCAAGATCGTCAACAGCACCGTGCCGCAGGCCCTGCTGCGGCTGGGCTACAGCCCCGAGCAGGTGGAAAAGATCGTCAGCCACATCGATTCCACCGGCACCATCGAAGGGGCGCCCGGCTTGAAGGCCGAGCACCTGCCGGTCTTCGATTGCAGTTTCCGCCCGCAGAACGGCGTCCGCTTCATCCACCACATGGGCCACGTGCGCATGATGGCCGCCGTGCAGCCGTTCATCTCCGGCGCCATCTCCAAGACCATCAACATGCCCGAGGAGTCGGCGGCCGGGGACGTCATGGACGCCTACATGGAAAGCTGGCGCCTGGGCCTCAAAGCGGTAGCCATCTACCGGGACGGCTCCAAGCGCGTGCAGCCGCTCAGCACGAGCAAGGGCGACAAGCCGGCCAAGATCGCCGTGCCGGCGCCCGCGGCCGAGAAGATCGTCTACCGCCCGGTGCGGCGCAAGCTGCCCGACGAGCGGCAATCCATCACCCACAAATTCGCCATCGGCGGCCACGAGGGCTACCTGACGGTGGGACTGTACGATGACGGCATGCCAGGCGAACTGTTCGTCACCATGGCCAAGGAAGGCTCCACCATCTCGGGCCTGATGGACAGCTTCGCCACCGCCGTCAGCTACGCGTTGCAGTACGGCGTGCCGCTCAAGTTCTTCGTCGACAAGTTCAGCCACGTGCGCTTCGAGCCCAGCGGCTGGACCGGCAACCCCCACGTGCCCTACGCCAAGTCGATCATGGACTACATCTTCCGCTGGCTGGCGGCCAAGTTCCTGGGACCCGAGTATGCCGCCGCCAACGAGGCCGGCGACACGCCCAAACTGCGGCCCACCGAGCCTGAACCGCAGCAGTCGCTGCCCTTCGGGCCGCTGATCGAGGACGCCCCGCTGTGTTCGGAGTGCGGCGGGCTGATGACGCGCAACGGCTCCTGTTATAAGTGCGAGAACTGCGGCGGGACCAGCGGTTGCAGCTAAAATAGGCCTTGTACCGGGAGGTGTCCGTGGAACAGAGCGCCCTTTTTGTAGCGCTGGCGATTGGTGCGCTTTTCGGCGGCGTTGTTTCGTGGCTGGTGTTTCGCGGCGATGCCCGCCATGCCTTCACCCAGGCGCGCGCGGAGAACGAATCCGAGCGCGCCCAGTTGATCGAACGGGTGGTCTCGCGCGACGAGCAAATCGCCGCCCTCAAGGCCGAGCGCGCCGCCCGCGTCGCCGAACTGCAAGCCGAGATCGAGGAGCGGGGCTTGCTGGTGGTGCAGCTCCAGGAGGGCAACTCGCGGCTGAATGCCGAAAAGGCCGAGGTGGAGGCCCGCGCGGCCGCCGTGAGCCAGGCCACCGAGGAGAAGCTCGCCCTGTTGCGCCAGACCCAGGAGGAGATGAAGACCGGCTTTCAGGCGCTGACGGGGGAGGCCCTCAAGAGCAACAACCAGGCGTTTCTGGAGCTTGCGCAGGCGACCATGGCGCCGGTGCGGGAATCGCTCGGCAAGTTCGACGAGCAGATGCGGGAAGTGGAGAAGGCCCGCGAAGGAGCCTACGCCGGGCTGAGCAAACAGGTGGAGGCGCTGCTGAACGAGCAGTCGCGGCTGCGGGCCGAAACCGGGAACCTGGTGAAGGCGCTGCGCGCGCCGCAGGTGCGCGGCCGCTGGGGCGAAATCCAGTTGCGGCGGGTGGTCGAGATGGCCGGCATGGTCAACTACTGCGACTTCTCCGAGCAGGAGCCGCTGGAGGGCGAGGAAGGCCTGTTCCGCCCCGACATGATCGTCAAGCTGCCCAACGACCGGCAGATCGTGGTGGATTCTAAAGTCTCTCTCAGCGCCTACCTCGAGGCGCTGGACGCGCCGGACGAGGACACGCGCACACAGAAGCTCAAGGACCATGCCGGCCAGGTGCGCACTCACCTGATGCGGCTGGGCGGCAAGAAGTACTGGAGCCGGCTGCCGCAAACGCCCGAGTTCGTGGTGGCCTTCCTGCCCGGCGAGACTTTCTTCAGCGCCGCGCTGGACCAAGACCCGGGACTGATCGAGTTCGGCGTCGACCAGAAAGTTATCCTGGCGACGCCCACCACGCTCATCGCGCTGCTCAAGTCGGTGGCGTACGGGTGGCAGCAGAAGACCCTCGCCGCCAGTGCCGAGGCCATCAGCCGGCTGGGCCGGGAGCTCTTCGAGCGGCTAGGCGTCTTCCGAAACCATTTCCAGAAGGTGGGCGAAGGCCTGGACCGCGCGGTGCGCTGCTACAACGACGCCGCCGGCTCGCTCGAGGCACGGGTGCTGGTTTCCGCGCGCCGCTTCGAGGAACTCGGGGGACCGGCGGCCGCGGACCTGAAAGTCGCGGAACCGGTGGCCGCCACGGTGCGCGAACTGGCCCCGGCCGAAAACGGCGAGCAGGTGCAAACCGCCACGGGCGGGGAGTAACACATCCGGGCCGATCTCACATAGAATGGCGGCGAAAGGAGCGCTATGTCCCTCGTCCGCTTTTTGCCTGTCGCCTTGCTCTTGGTCTGCCCGGCCCAGAGCCAGCCGGTTTTGGCTTCCCGGGTCAACCCTCATCCGGCGGCTTCCAAGCCCGGCATGAATCTCGATGCCACCGCCGACATTCACCCTTCGGTCATTCTGGAGGGCCGCGTCACTGTGGGCGCTTTCACCAAGATCGACGCCGGCACGATTATCACCGGGAATGTCACCATCGGACACCACACCCTGATCCGCTGCAATACCGTCATTCGCGGCACGAACGCGATCGGCAACTACACGCACATCTACGACAACGTAAACATCGAAGGCGGACGGCCGGCCAAGGTTGGCGGGTCGCTGGCCGAGACGCCCGACCGCTCGATCGTCGGCGACGGGTGTTGGATCAACCACGGCGCCACCATGCACGGGACGCGGATCGCCGACGGCGGCGCGGTGGGCATCAACGGCGCCTGCGACTACGACACGCACATCGGCAAGGGCGCGATCGTGGCCAACGGCAGCGCCACTCGCGTCGGCCAGGCGATCCCCGACAACTGTCTCGCACAAGGCGTTCCGGCCGTGGTGCGGAAGAAGAATCTCACCGACAAAGACCGTCAGGATTACTTCGGCGTGCTGCCCTCGGCCTGGACTCGCTTTGAGGCGAATAACATCGAGGCCGCCATTCGTAAGCGGCTGGGTTTGTAAAATCCTGTAAAGCCGATGGCCGTCTGGAAACGGCGCCGGTTCCGTCTGCATCTGTGAAGATGAAAGGAAGGAACGGAAATGAGAAGCCGATTTCAGAAAACGATCCTTGCGCTGGCCGCGATTGCAGTGGTCGCGCCGGGCATGGCATGGGGGGCCGTCCAAAGCGAGGCGGTGCGCCACGAACTGGTCATGCTCCCCTTCTACAACGTGTTCGACAACCTCGCGTTTCGCGTGGACGGCGGCACGGTGACGCTTCTCGGACAGGTGAGCCGTCCGACGCTCAAGAGCGACGCCGAGGCCGTGGTGCGCAAAGTCGCGGGTGTCCGCGAGGTCCGCAACGAGATCGAGGTTCTGCCGCTGTCGGGCTTCGACAATCGCATCCGGCTGGGCGTGGCGCATGCCGTGTACGGCAACAGCGTGCTGAACCGCTACGCGCTGGGCGCGCAGCCGTCCATCCACATCATCGTGAAGAACGGCGATGTGACGCTGGAAGGCGTAGTGGCCACCGAGATGGACCGCAACGTGGCCAACCTGGCCGCCCACGGCGTGCCGGGAGTCTTCTCGGTCACTAACAACCTGCTCGTAAGTAAGAAGAGCTAACTCAGAACTAACCGCTCCCTAACGGTCGCGGTTCGGAATCGCTCTCCGAACCGCGACCGTTAGGGAGCGGTTCCGTTTTAGGCCGTCAGTTTCCAGGGGGCTCGATACGGTTTCATAACCAGGGCGTTGGCTTGAGGATCTTCAACGACCTGCTCCTTCGCGGCGTCCCAGCGGATGCCGCGGCCGGCCTGCCAGGAGATGTTCATGAGGTGGCCCAATCCGCTGGCGGCGTGGCCGGTTTCCAGGTTCGCCGCCGGCTGCTTGCGCTGGCGCACGTTTTCCAGAAACACCTCGAAGGCGCGGTTGTCGTCCTTCGCCGTCGCCACTTCCTCCGGCGGGTCCGGCTTCTGGCCGCAGCGGGGTTCGGGCAGGATTGTGTAGCCGGCGCGATCCAGCAGCATCGAGGCCTGGCTGCCCAGGAAGCACTTGCCGTGCGAGCGCGCCTCCCGCTTGCAGCCCACGCGCATGGTGTATTGCAGCAGGAAGCCGTTCCGCGCCACCGGGCCGGGGCCAAACTCGGCGGTCGCCGAGAAAGTGTTGGGCCAGTCGTGGTTGTCTTGAAAGGCGTAGTTGCCGCCCATGGCCGAGACCGTCCTGGGCCACTCGACGCCCATGGCCCACAGCACGATGTCGAAATGGTGTACGCCCCAGGCCACCTGGTGCCCGCCACCGGAAAGCTTGTACCAGTCGTAGCCGTAGTTGTAATAAACGTTCGGGTTGTAAGCGCGCCAGGGAGCCGGCCCGACATAGAAGTCCCAATCGAGTTCGGGAGGCGGAGCACAGTCGGGCGGCGAGCCGGCGCCCGGCGCCTGGTTCTCGTAGTCCCAGACTTTGACTTCGGAGATCTCGCCCAGCTTGCCGGAGCGAACGACCTCCACCGCTCGCTGGTAGTGTTCCTGGCTGCGCTGTTGTGTGCCGATCTGGACAATGCGGTTGTACTTGCGCGCGGCGGCGATGGCAAAACGCGCCTCGCCGATGGAGTTGCCCACGGGCTTTTCCAGATAAACGTCCTTGCCCGCCTGGCAGGCGGCGATGGCCGGCAGCACGTGCCAGTGCTGGTTGGTGGCAATGATGACCGCGTCGATGCTCTTGTCTTCCAGCAGCTTGCGGTAGTCGTGGTAAGCCGCCACCCGCTCGCCCCCGGCCCGCGCGCGGCCGTCGGCGAGGTGTTTGGAATTCACGTCGCAGACCGCGACAAACCGCGCGCCGGGTTGTTTCTGGAAATAGGGGATCAACAGCGACCGGCCGCGGGCGCCGCAGCCGATCAGGGCCAGGTTGATGGTGTCGTTGGGGCCGGCCCCGGCGGCGCCCCACCCGGCCGTGATCAGAAAGTGCCTTCTGGAAGTGTCGCTCATTTGGTTCCGCCTGTGGCAGCGCAAGGCTGTCAAGGGAAGTATAGACCGTCTCGCGGCGTGTGTCATAATGGACCCCTAAGGCGATGGAACTTCGACGCTTAGCGGCGCTCCTTTCCGGCTTGTTGATGGCGCTGGCGGCGGAGGCGCAACCGATTCCTCCGGTGGATGGCATGCGGCATTCCGCCCCCGAAAAGGAACAGGCCCGGCGTCTGGCGCGGCGCCTGTTGCCCAGCCTCGGTGCGGCGTTGCCGCGCCCGCGGGAAGTCCGGTTGGGCGCGCTCAGCCGGGAGGAACGGGCCAGGATGGAGTCTGCCGGTCGCGGTGAGGCGAAAGTGGCGGGCGTGCACCGCAGGCTGGAGTCCGCGGCCCTCGAGCAGGGCCGTGTCGAGTACCTGGATGGGCAGCGCCCCATCTGGCGGCTCGCGCTTGATTCGGCGGACGCCGCGGGGGTGCGGGTCCATTTCACCTCTTTCGACGCCGGCGGAGGCCGGGTCTGGGTGCACGACGGGCGCGGAGACGAATCCGAAATCCACGGCCCTTATACCGGACGCGGGCCGTACGGCGATGGGGATTTCTGGAGCGACGCGGTTCTGGGCGAGAACCTGGTGATCGAATACGAACCCGGTCGCCCGATGGATCCCCTGGACTTGCCTCCCTTCAAGGTGTCGGAGCTGGCGCACTTGGCCACCGGCGTCCACAAAGCGGCGGCTTCCTGCAACCTCGACGCGACCTGTTATCCGGACTGGGCCGAAACCGCCAAGGCCGTCGCGCACATCCTCTTCGAGCGCGACGGCAGCTCCTACGTCTGTTCGGGCACCCTGCTCAACACGCGCAACGGGCGGGGCATCCCTTACTTTCTCACCGCGCAACACTGCATTGCCGACGACGCGACGGCGCGCTCGGTCAACGCCTTCTGGTCCTACCAGACCCCGGCGTGCAACGGCGTCCCGCCCAACCGCCGCGACTTGCCGCGGACCCTGGGCGCGCGCTACCTGGCCGGAACCCCGGTGTCCAGCGGCGACGGTACGCTGCTGCAACTCAACGGCGTTCCGAGCGGAGTCACCTTCTCGGGATGGGATGCGAATCCCGTGGGGAACGGCGTTTCGGTGACGGGAATCCATCATCCCAACGGGGACTTCAAGCGCATCTCGCTCGGCAACTCCCGCGATCCGCACCCGTATCCGGGCCGGGAACTGAACAAGTACATCGGCGCCTACTGGAACGGGGGCGGCCTCACCGAGGGCGGGTCCTCCGGCTCCGGGCTTTTCAGCGGCTCGCTGCAACTGGTGGGAATGCTGAGCCACGGGCCGAAAGCGGAAACTCCCGAGCAGTACTGCGCCCTTCTGCCGTTTACCGACAACTACGGGCGTTTCTCGGCCTTTTACCCCGTCATTCGCGATTACCTGGAAGAGCGGACCGCCACCACAAGCCAGCCGCCGGCTCCGCCGCCAGCCGCCGGCGGTACGGCCGCGCTGGTCTCGGGCCAGCCTTCCAGTTTCAGCCTCGGACCGGTGTCGTCCGCACGGCTGTTCTCCGGCGCGGAAGGCTTTCTGGTGAACGTGCCTTCGGGGACCGCCCGAATCGAGATTGTCGTGCGGACGACAACTCCTAACGCCGATGTCGATCTGTATGTGCGGCAGGGTCAAGACGTCGTGGTGGACAACGGACGGCCGGTGGCCGATTTCCGCTCCGAGGGAGACGGCGGCGACGAGCGGGTGGTGATCGAGGGCAGTTCGCTGCGCCCGGGCGTGTACTATGTGGCCCTGGCGGTATTCACGCCGAACGTGCGGGTACAAGGCACGGTGACCGCGACCATCTCTACCGGTACGACCGCTACGGCGCTCATTTCCGGCCAGCCGCGCAGCGTCAGCCTCGCCGCCGTTCAATCGGCCACGCTGCTGCGCGGCGCCAATGGGTACACGATCAGCGTGCCCCAGGGTTCCACGCGGCTGGAGATCGTTCTGCGCACCCCGGCGCCCAGCGTGGATGTCGATCTTTTCGCGCGTTTCGGACAGGACGTCGGGCTCGACGCCGGGAGCGTGGTCGCGGATTTCTCTTCCGAGAATGCCGACGGCAACGAGCAGATCGTGATCGCCGGCTCGGCTCTGCGGGCCGGAACCTACTACATCGCCCTGGCTGTCTTCACCGCCGGCACGCCGATCCAGACCACGCTCACCGCGACGGCGACTTCCGCCGCCGCGCCGCAGCCTTCGGGTGCGACCACCCTTGTTTCCGGCGCGCCGGCGGCGTTCCGCATCGGGCCGGTAACCAGCGCCACGGCGTTTTACGGGAATCGCGGTTTTCGGGTTCAGGTGCCGCAAGGCGCCACACGCCTGGACCTTCGGCTTTCGACCACCTCGCCGCCGGATGCGGACGTGGATCTGTTCGTGCGCTACGACCGCGACGTGGAGATCGCCGGCGAGAGCGTGGTGGCCGATTACAGCTCCGCGGGGATGACGGGAACCGAGCGCGTCACCGTGACGCCGCAGTCCACTCCGCCGCTGCGGCCCGGAACCTACTACATTGGGCTGGGACTGTTCACGGCCAACGTCGAGGCGGTGGGAACCCTGACCGCCACCGTGGTGGTGGGCAGCGGAACCGCGCCCTCGGCGCCCACGCAGCTCACCTCTGGTGTTCCGGCGAAGTTCTCCTTCCCCAGCGTGAGTTCGCCGTCGCTGTTCGGCGGCAACCGCGGCTTCCGGATCGCCGTGCCCGAAGGCTCGGCCAAGCTGACGGTGCAACTGCGCTCCGATGTCCCCAGCGCCGACACCGACCTGTTCGTCCGCTACATGGCGGACAACGGCGTGGACAGCGACGGCAACATTCTCACCGATTACGCGGCGACTTCTCCTTACGCCGACGAAACCATCGTCGTGGATGCCTCCACGGAGCCGCCCCTGCGGCCCGGCACTTACTACGTCAGCTTGGCGGTCTACAGCACGGGTCTTCCCCTCAGCGGCACAATCCTGGCGACCATCGATCGCGCCCCGGTCGAGAGCCAGGGAGGACAGACGGTTTTGACTTCGAACGTCCCCGCACCGTTCGCGCTGCCGGCGGTCGATTCGGCCACGCTGTTCAGCGGCCAGAACGCCTTCCGGCTGGACGTGCCCGCCGACGCTACGCGCGTCGAGTTCCTCCTGAACACTGAACCGGCGTCCACGGACGTGGATCTGTTCGTCCGCTACGGAGCCGTGCCGGCGGTGGGCAGCGAGGGGCGGATCGTGGCGGACCACTCCTCGACTTCCGATTCCGGCAACGAGCGAATCTCCATCGACAGCTCTTCGCGGCCCTGGCTGCGGGCCGGCGCCTACTACGTAGCGCTCGCGCTGTACACGCCCAATACGCCCGCCGCGGGCGCGCTGACCGCCGTGATCTATCGCGAGGGCAAGCTCAACGGCGCTCCGGACGAGGCCGCGCGGCTGCTCCCAAAACCCGAGGTTGTCGTGCTGGCGCCGGCCCGCCGGCCGGCGCCGCCGAAGAGCAGCCTTGGGGACAAATCGGGTATCCCGGTCTTCAAGATCAGACCCGTGACTCGCACGGTGGAGGAGTGAGCGGTGCGGCTGCCCCTTTTGGCCGCGGTCGTGATGGCTGCCTGGGCCCAAGGCCCTCCACCGCCGAGCCTCGAGGCCAGACTCGGTAAGCCCAGGTCGATTTGGTTGAAGCCGCTCGAACGGGGCGAAATCGAAACGCTGAAAGCGCAGGCCACCGGAGCGCGAGTGGCGGGTAAGCACCGCTCCATCGAAGCAGGCGCTCTGCGCCGGGGCCAGTGGACGAAGCTGAAGAGCGGCGCCGGCGTCTGGCGTCTGGCCATCCAGTCGCCGGGCGCGGCGGGTCTCCGAGTGCACTTTGCCGGCTTCGATGCGGGCGCTGGGAAAGTGTGGGTCTATTCCGAAACCGCACCGGGGAAGCCGGAAATCGCCGGACCGTACTCGGGTAAAGGACCGAACCACGATGGCGCCTTCTGGAGCGACGCCGTCTTCGCCGCCGGCATCGTAGTGGAATTCCAGCCGCCGGCGACGGCGCGCAACCTGCCCTTCCGCATCCTCGAGATCTCGCACCTGTTCGAGTGACGCCGCCTCAAACGAAAAAGAACGTGGCGGTCGCCCGGCAATCGGCCTGCGGCGTCAGGCGAATCCAGTGCGCCGAAAAGGCATCTGGAAAGACGTGTTTAGCATAGCCTTCCACGGGCACCGTGATGCGTTCGTAGCGATGCCAGGTTCCGTTGCCCATGAAGTCGATCTCGACATCGAAGACCGCGCTCTTGTCGGCGCTCAAGTGCAGCATCTTGTGCTGGAAGCCGGTGAGCAGGAAAGGCTCGGAGGCCACACCCTTGCGAACGTCCGCTTTCCACCAGGGCCCGCCCCAGCCCTGCGGGTGTCCCCAGCTCCACAGGTCGTCGGTCTTGCCGAACCAGAGGCCGGATTGCGGCTGCCCCGACAGAGCGTTGTTGTCGCGGTTGGGCGTGGTCTGGTTGCCGCCCACCGCGAACAGGCCGCGGAAGGCGCAGTAATCGGGAATGATGCGCAGGTGCTGGCAGACCGGCTTCACGCCCCAGATACGCCCCTCGAAGGGGACCGGCTGAAGCTCGTAGAACATGCCCTGAATGTCCATCAGGTAGTGCTCGGTTTCGACCTCGCGGATGCGCATCCACTCGGTTTGCCAGGCGTGGCTGAAGGCGTGGCTGGCCTTGGGCAGGCGGTAGCGCTGCCACTGTCCGCTGACCAGCGCCCAGAACAGCACCGAGGCTTCGTCCCAGCCGGTGGCGAACAGCACGCTGCCCATGTCCTGGCGGGCGGCGACGTCCATGTGAGGCTTGCCCGAGAGCCGGTCCCAGCTCTTGCCGTCGAACTCGAACAGGCCCGCCTGGTCCTCGCCGAATTCGTAGAAGCCGTTGTTAGCCACCACCACCCGGCCCTGCGCCGTGTAGCCGCCTTTGAAATGCGGCCGGCTGGCAAGCTTCATCTGTTTCACCAGATCGAACAGCGGCCGAGGCTTCAGGTCGCGGACGTCCATCTCTCCGAACTCGCCCTCCATGGTCTGGTAGTAGACCCGGTTGGCCGGGTCCGTGAGATGGCGCATGGTGGAAGTGAGCCGGTGCTTGTCGAACTCGGGGATGTGCTTCCAGTTGCCCTTGGCATCGATGACGTAGGGCCCTATAAAGCACTGATTGGACTCGCGGTGGATGAGCCGGTTGGCGTGCGTTCCGTCGTGGACGTGGACCCGCTCGCTCTTCAGCGTTTCGTCGATGCGGTAGAGGCCCAGCCCGTAGCCGGTGCCCCGCATGTGGCTGTTGTAGGTGACGGCCCACAGTGCGTCGGCCCAGGGCATAAGGGCGCCGATACCGCACTCGGAGCGCTCCGGCACGGTGTCGGCCTTGAAGCCGATGGTGGTTTGGCCGGCGCAGGGCGCGGCAAGCAGGGAGGAAAGGATCGTTCGGCGGGATGTCGGCACCGGAGAATCACCCTTTCAGAACTTGCTTCAGCCGCCGCGCGACGGCCTTCTCCTCGCCGGGCTGGAGCATCCACACGGTCATGCCGATGTACTCGCGGCTGCCGGGCACGCACTCGATCGAAGGGTTGCCGTCGCGCAGTTGCTTGATCGCTTCGGCCACGCCGATCTTGACCCGGCTCGCGTCCCAACGGATGCGCATGTGCGGGGTGTGATTGGCGATCTCGGGCACGCTGACCTCCACCGCGACGCCCGGGACCGAACGCGCGGCGTCGCCGATGACCTTGACGCGTCGCTCCCATTCGCGCCACTCCGCCGCGTGGTCCTTCCTGAGGTAGAGCTCCACCGCCACCATCATGGCCAGCATCTCTTCCTTGTTGACCTTGTGGCCGCGGGCGAGGGTGTCGCTGTTGGGCGAGGTGTTCAGGCGGGCCGCTTCGATCAGGTCCCGGCGCCCCAGGAGCAGCCCGGCGCTTTGCGGGCCGCGAATGCCTTTGCCGCCGGAGAAAGTCACCAGGTCGAACCCCATCTTGGTGTACTTGGACAGGTTTTCGACCGGGGGAACGTCGGCGGCCGCGTCGTTGAAGGTCGGGATACCGTGCTTTTTGCCCAGTTCGGCGAATTCGGCCGCCCTGATCTTCCCGCGCGGGTCGGCGTCGTTGAAG
>JACQZT010000202.1 GCA_016213755.1 Acidobacteriota bacterium
CGACCGTCAGGGAGCGGTTAGCGCAGGTGTTTCCGTATCACCGGCCACCGGGCGCGGGTGGAAGTGGTTTAGACGTACTCCCAGTCGCGCAGCCACTCGTAGCCAGGGCGAAGGTTGGCCCACATGCGCCGGCCGGCTTGGTCGAGTTCGGCCTTTTCGCGGCGGTCCAGGGTGCGGCGTTCGCGCACCGCGGCGGCCACGTTGTCCACCTGGTGGGTGTTGACCAGGCCCGGGATGGCGGCCGTGATGGCCGGGTTTGACAGGATGTAGCGGATGGCCATGCGCGCCCGCTTGTCGTCCTCGGCGGCCAGGGCGTGGCTCAGCGAGCTGTCGCCCAAGAACAGCGAGTTGTCGGCGAAGGGTTTGATGCCGAACACGCCCACATCGTGCTTCTTGACGGCGTCGAAGACCGAGTCGTCCGGCAGTTCCTTCGAATTCGCCGTGTACGGGAACAGGACCACCTGCATGGTCTTGGGGTACTCCTCGATGATCGACTTGAGCCAGATGCGGTTGTGCGAGGAAACGCCGGTGAAACGCGCCTTGCCCTGCCGGCGCGCCATATCCAGCGCCTGAACCGTGGATTCCTCCACCCATTTCAGCTCGCCCAGGTCGGCGATGCCCTCCATGGGCAGCGAGATGCGCCACACGTCGGCGTAGTCGAGGCCCGCTTCCCGCAATCCGTCCTCAAAGCCCTGCACCAGTTTCTTCGGGTCGCGCCATTCCTTGAAGCGCGGCTCGCGAGTGTGCCAGGAGAAGCCGAAGTAGATCTTGTCGCGCTTGTTCTTGACCACCTTGGCGTAGGCCAGGATCTCCTGCGGCGAGCAGGCGTCAACGTAGTTCATGCCGGCGGCGATGCAGTGGCTGAGCACCTCGTCGCGGTTTTTCAGGAAGAGCGAGTTGCTGACGTTCTGGTCGTCGGCCTTGTCGTAGCCGGCGCCCTTGAAGCCGGCGGGCATGACCGTGGCCAGCCGCTTCCAATGCCCTCCCAGGCTGACCGCGGAGACCATCAGGCCGGTCTTGCCCAGCCGGCGGTACTCCATGTTCGGGTTGTAGTTGAGGATTTTGGGCTTCTGGGGCGCAGCGGCCAGGCCCGCGGCCACGAAATCGCGACGCGTCATGTCCATGCGGGCAGTATACTCCAAAGGCCGCAGGGGTTGAAGCCGCTTCGCCAGGGTGCTTCCGATCGTTCAAAATGGACTCTGGACCGCCATGCAGCTCAAAACGCGATTCTGCCTGCTCTTTACGATTGTCGCGAGCGCGCAAGCGCAAGACGCCGGCGCCGTAAGCCGGCCCGACCCCCGCGAGATCCCAGTCCCGCGGATTCAAACGCCCATGGGAACCCTGCCGGGGGTGAATGAACTGCCCGTTCGCGGGGAGATGCCGGACGTGATGCTCATGAGCGACGGGACCGTGGTCAAGACCCGCCGGCAATGGCAAAAGCGCCGCGACGAAATGAAACGGATCCTGGCATATTACGCGGTCGGACAGATGCCGCCGCCGCCGGGGAACGTGACGGGGAAGGAGGCTGCCTCCGAGATCGTGCTGGATGGCAAGGTGAAGTACCGTCTCGTGCACCTGACCTTCGGCCCGCAACGAAAACTCGGTTTGAACATAGGCGTTTTCACGCCGGCCGAGGGCGGTCCGTTCCCGGCAATTATTCTGCAAGGCGGCACACCGCCGGGCGCCACCGCGCTGCCGCGGCTTCCGACGGGGCCGAACCAAGGCCGGGGCGAAGACGTATTGCTCCTGGTTGGACCCGGACCCGCCACGCCTTCGCGCGGGCCTTCCCTCAAGCCGGTCACCGCGCAGTCGATGGCCACTCAGCATGCCGAGGTGTTCCGTCGCGGTTACGCTCTGGTGGTCTTCAATCCGAACGATTGCGCCGAGGACACCACTCTCCGCAATCCCGACGGGAGCTGGGCCTTCCGCAACACCCGTTTTTATCCCGCTTATCCCGGTTACGATTGGGGCATACTGGCCGGCTGGGCGTGGGGCGCCTCGCGGGTTGCCGATTACCTCGAGACGGATCGTGCCATCGACAAGCGCAAGCTCATCATTACCGGGGCTTCACGAAACGGGAAGTCCGCCATGGTCGCGGCGGCATTCGACGAGCGATTGATGGGCGCTCCGGTGGTGACGGGAGGCGGAGGCGTGGGGGCTTATCGCTTCGCGGGTCCGCGCAAGAGCGAAACCCTGGATATCATGCAGAAGAAGTATCCCAACTGGTTTTCTCCCAACCTGCACGAGTTCTGGGGCCGGCCCGAGAAGCTGCCGTTCGATCAGCACTGGTTTCTGGCGCTCGCCGCGCCGCGCCCGTTCCTTGCGCTGGAAGGCGAAACGGACACGATCTCCCTGCCGGAAGCGGTCCGGCAGTCGATCCTCGGCGCTCAACCCGCCTACGCGCTGTTCGGCGCGAAGGATCGGCTCGGCGTGAACTATGCCAAACACGGGCACGCGTTCACGGCGGAAGATTGGACTGCGTTGATGGACTTTTTCGACCAGCATCTCCGCGGCAGGAAGATCGATCGCAGGTTCGACCAGTTCCCTTCCGAGTAAGGACCCGGCGTACAATATCTGCTTGACTGCGAAAGGACTCCCCATGACCCGAACCAGCGTATTGCTTCTGCTCGCGGGCGCCGCGTTTGCGCAGCAGCCCCCGCGTCCGCCCCAGTTCGTCTCGCCGGAGGTGAGCGCGGACCGAAAGGTCACGTTCCGCCTGCATGCTCCCAGTGCCGAGGCAGTGAACCTGGTCGGGTCGGACATCCCGAACAACGGCAAGGGCGCTCCCATGACCAAGGGAGCCGAGGGCGTGTGGGAAGTCTCCCTGGGACCCTTGGCGGCGGGCGCGTACCGGTATCAGTTCAACATTCAGGGCGTGCCGGTGATCGATCCGCGCAATCCGTCCGTGAGCGAGTCGAACAATAACGTGTGGAGCCTGGTGGTGGTGCCGGGGTCGGAGAACATAGACGTGCGCAATGTGCCGCATGGCGCGGTGGCGGCGGTGACGTATCAGTCTTCGGCGCTGGGACGAACGCGGCGCATGCACGTCTACACGCCGCCCGGGTATGAAACGAGCAAGGCGAAGTATCCGGTGTTTTATCTGCTGCACGGCGCCAGCGACTCGGACGATTCGTGGTCGTCGGTGGGGCGCGCGGGATTCATTGTCGACAATCTGATTGCCGCGGGCAAGGCGAAGCCGATGATCGTCGTGATGCCCGCGGGTCATACCACGCGAGGCGGGTTCACCGTGCCGGGCGGAGCGGACGAGTTCGCGCGCGACTTCCTGGGAGATGTGATGCCCTGCGTCGAGAAGAACTACCGGGTGCGGACGGATCGCGGCAGCCGCGCCATGGCGGGGCTGTCGATGGGCGGCGGGCAGACGCTCTCCGTCGCCATTCCGAACCTGAGCAAGTTCGCCTACATCGGCGTGTTCAGTTCCGGCCTGTTTCAGATGTTCGGGACGGGGCGGGGCCCGGCGGCGCAGGCGCCCAAGGGTCCGACGTGGGAAGAACAGAACATTAAGGCACTCGATGAGGCCGGGCTGAAGAAGGGGCTGAAGCTGTTCTGGTTCGGCACGGGCAAGGACGATTTCCTGCTGAAGACCACCCAGCAAACCGTGGCGATGTTACGAAAGCACGGCTTCGACGTGAAGTACGATGAGACGGAAGGAGCCCACACATGGCTGGTCTGGCGCGAGTACTTGCAGGGCTTTGTGCCGCAATTGTTCCGCTGAGCGCGCAGCAGGCGCACGTCAACCTGGACTGGGCGCCGCACAAGAACACACAAGGGCTGAAGCCGTATGGGGCGGCGCTGATCTCGCCGGAGGTGCGCGACGACCGCACCATTACCTTTCGCGTGAAGGCGCCGGAAGCGCGGCGCGTGGAATTGACGGGAGGCCCGATCCTGCTCGCGCTGTTACCGGGTTCGCGGATCAGTCGCCTTACAGCACTGTAGTGGTGCATGGGGATGGTCCGGCCTGCTACGACGCGCGCAACGTGCCGCACGGAGCGGTGACGCGCCACGTGTATCGCTCGGAGGTGACCGGCGGAAGAAGTACCCGGCGCTCTATCTGCTGGGCGGCAGCGGCGAGCTGGCCTCGACCTGGAACATCGACGGACGGGCCGGGTTCATCCTGGACAACCTCCTGTCCGAAGGCAAAGCGGCGCCCATGCTGATCGCGATGCCGAATAACCAGGTGCTGCACCGCGGCGACCCGCGGCACACGGAGAAAACTTTCGAGCTGTTCGAGGCCAAACTGGTGCGGCACATTGTGCCGCTCGTGGAGAAGAACTACAGCGTGCGGCCCGGCCGTCACGGGGCGGGCGCGGCGGACGCGGTGAGCGATCCGAAGGCCGGCTACCTCTTCGTGGGCTTGGGAACCCACGAAAACACGCCCGACAACCGCAGCGTCCTCTTCCACCAGGAACTAGAAAAACGCGGGATCAAGCCGACTACTACATCGGCGGCGAAGGCGGTCACGACTGGGGCACCTGGCGCGACCATCTGCGTTACATGCTCCAGAAGCTGTTTCGCTGAGCGGCGTTCAGCGGCGCGGAGATTCCGTCCCAGCCGGCCGGAGCGCTACGCCAACCCGGTACAAATCTTCCGCAATCGCGCACCCACCTCCGCATCTAAACTGCCATGTACGACAAAAAGGGGCCAATCGATCAACTGGTGCATCTTTATGTAGACGGCGGCATAACGCGCCGCGACCTGGTTCGGCGGGTAGCCCGCAAAACCGGCGGAGTGGCCGCGGCCATGGCCGCGCTGGCCGGCTACGAGGACCTGAACGCGCAACCCTCGCCAGTGGCGGAGAACGTGCGCGTGCCCGCCAATGCCGACGACATTGACGCGAGGGACATCGAGTGGGCCGGCAAAGGCGGCCGCCTTTTCGGCCACCTGGCGATGCCGAAGGTGGCTCAGGGCGTTTATCTTCCGGGCGTGCTCGTGGTCCACGAGAACCGCGGCCTGGTGGAGCACATCAAGGACGTCACGCGCCGCGCGGCGCGTGACGGCTTCATAGCGCTGTCCGTCGACCTGCTCTCGCGGCAGGGCGGGGTGGGGCAGTTCCCGGACGCCGCGGCGCAGACGGCGGCATACGGCCGCACAGTGCAATGGGAGCGCATCGTGGACCTCGTGGACGGGCTCGACTACCTGAAGTACCACCCCAACATCGTGTTTGACCGGATCGGAATCGTCGGCTTCTGCGCCGGTGGCCAGAACGTGTGGGACTTCATCGTCAGCGTGCCCGAGACGGCCGCCGCTGTGCCATTCTATGGCGCGCCGCCCTCAGCGGAGGATATCGCCAAGATCCAGACCCCGGTTCTGGGCCTGTACGCCGAGCGCGACCGGTCGCTGACTCATCGCATGCTGACCGCTGCCGCCACGCTCAGCCAGCAGCAAAAGTCGCACGGCCTGGTGATCTACGAGGGGGTGGGCCACGCCTTCCACAACGACACCGGACCCAATTACAACGCCGGAGCAGCGACGGACGCCTGGGCCCGAGCAATGGCCTTCTTCAACAAGTTTCTCCGCGCACCACGCGCCTGAGGCCCGAATCCGGTCTAGTGACCGCCGGAAGTCCTCACGCCGTTCAACGACTCCGCTTTGCTGAGCCGGGGCCAACCGTAGCCGTAAGCAGCCACGAAAACGAAGCAGGCCATCGGAACGATGAAGCCGCGCGACATGTCGTACACGTCGGCGACGTAACCCATCACCTTCGGCAGCAGGGCTCCGCCCATGATGGCCATTACAATGAATGCCGAAGCCTTCTTGGCCCGCGCGCCGAGGCCGAAAATACCCAGCGCGAAGATAGTCGGGAACATGATCGACATGAAAAAGTAACTCAGGAACACGCAAGCCACCGACAGCCAGCCCAGCTTGAGGAACACCAGAAACGTCACCACCACGTTCAGCACTCCGTAGAGCCCCAAAACCTTGTGGGCCGAGAAGGATTTCAGCAGTCCGGCGCCGCTGAAGCGGCCTAGCAGGAAGCACACAAAACCCAGCGACGCCAGGTTGGAGGCGCCCTTGTTGCTCACAACCAGAACGCCATTCTTGTTCGTCTCAAACCACCCCATCAGCCAATCGCGCAAGAAGCCGGAATTGGCGGACAGCTTCGCCATGGCGGCGTCCCAAGAGGGAGGAATGGCAGGGACTTCCGCGGTCATGTAGTTGATGAAGAAGCTGAAAATGCCCGCCTGGGCGGCCACGTAGAAGAACTGAGCCGCGACGGCCAGCACAAAGTGCGGGTGCGACCAGATGGAATGCGGTACGCCCGGCTGGGAGTCGTCCAGGTGGTAGTCGTCCTCCATCTTGATGTCGGGGATGTTCGCGAAGTAGAAGACAATGGCCAGGACAATCACCACGACCGCGACGCCCACGTAGGGGATATAGAGCGTCTCGCTGCCGGTGCTGCGGCCCGCGGCGTCCTTGGAATAGAAGTACATGCTGCCGATGATTGGACCCAGAATCCAGCCGATGCCGTTGCAGGATTGGGCCAGATTGATGCGGGTGGCCGCATACCGCAAATCCCCCAGCACCGTCGTGTAGGGATTCGCGATCGTCTCCAGAAAGGTCAATCCCGTGGCGATGGCGCACACCCCCAGCAAGAACGCCACGAACGCCGTGTTCGCGGACACTCGCCCCGCGTGTACCATGTCGTTGATGCGCGTCGCGGGGATGAACCAGAACCCTCCCAAAGCCACGATCAGCAGTCCCGCGATAATCCCCCCCTTGTATCCCAGCCTGGCGGCCAGCCATCCGGCCGGCACCGACATCAGGAAGTACCCCAGGTAGTGCGCAAACTGCACCCACGCGGATTGGGCCTTGCTCAGCCCCAGTTCCTCCTGGAAGTGCTTGTCCATCACGTCGATCATTCCGTTACAGACGCCCCACAACAGGAACAGAGAACTGACCAGCGCGAACGTGAATACCAGGTTCTGCCCGTCGGCGGTTACGAACATGCTCTTCCGTTTTTCACTCATGGCGTTCTCACGATTCTACCAGCGAAGTCCCGCGCCAAAACCGGGAGGCCGTGGCCGAGCCCGCATTCTCACGGTAGGATGCCGGGCATTGGTCCAGCGCGCCAGGCCTGACGGTCTTTCGCAAGATGCCTGCATTCAGCGATGCGGCGGTTGCTCTGCTTTGCCTTCCACGGGTCGCGGTGTGTTACTTCCCGGCCGCCCTGAGGGCCGCTGCAACGGTCGCCAGCGGCAGCAGCAGGGAAAGCTGTGAATCCAGTAGCGGTAGAGCACCATAGCTCGCGTACCAGGCCGCGACCCTCTCGTTCCTGGCATCGATGAGCATCGCCACGCCCCCGACTTCAGCGGATGCCAGCAGGCATCTCCTGCCCGCCGACATCAGAAGCTGCCCGCCGAGACCTAGCCCTTGCACCTTTAGATCCACCGCCAGGCGTGCCAGCCGGAATGCCGGCACGTCATGACGCGCCAGCCCGCGCCGGACAAGCTCCGGCGTGCGGGCATACGCAGTCGAGGCGGGACTCAGGCTGTAGTACCCGAGAATCGTCTTGTTGCCGGCGTCGTCGATCGCAAGAAAGGTTTTTGCGCCGCCCATTTCGTGGCTCTTACGGGCGTAGCGCCGCAGAAATTCGTTCAACGCCGCGTCGCCGCAGTCGAAGGCCTCCCGATCGTGCCGTTTGCCGGCCGGCTCCTCGTGCCAGCCCGTAATGGTCATTTCCGCTTGGGCAGCGACTTTGCCGCGGCCAGCAGCTTCGCGTTCGGTTTGGGCGGCTTCTCCAGCGCCGCCAGAACGCGCAGGCTGTCTCGCTCGGAAAGTTCCAGATGTTCCGCTTCCTGGATCACCGCCCTGGCGGCGCTCAGGCTGTGCTGGCGGACGAAATCCGTCAGATCGGTACGCCGCAGCGCCGCCGCCCGCAGAAGGATGGCCTTCTCCCCGGCCGGAATCCGCAGCGACATCCGGCTATTGTCTTCCACCGCGAGTCTGGGCATGGCCCGGCTCCTTTGTGCTGTACACATTCAAATAGTACACGCTCCCCTTCCCTGTCGTCAAAACGGATCGATCTCGGCAGCGGCGATGACCATGTTATGGGAGCTGTTTAGACTATCAGGCAGATCCCTGGCGAAACGACGTTTGAAGGCTGCTTC
This sequence comes from Acidobacteriota bacterium, assembly GCA_016213755.1. GTDB lineage: Bacteria > Acidobacteriota > Terriglobia > Bryobacterales > Bryobacteraceae > JACQZT01. The sequence goes on from JACQZT010000202.1 coordinate 8,127, forward strand.
CAGAGGCCCGGCATCCTTGGGGCAGGCGTTTGCGATCGTCGAAATGCGATCACTGGACAGATCTGAGACCCGCGAAGCGTTGAGCGGGGCACCGAAACCAGGGCGCTGGTCAACCCCCGATGTTTTGTGCGCTTGTGCTATAATGCAGTTGTGCGAACCACGCTCGACATTTCGGATGAGGCCTACTACATCGCCAAGGCCATCGCCCGGGATCAGAACCGCAGCCTCGGACGAGTGGTTGGCGACCTCATTCTGCAATCGTCGAAAGGGGCGAAAGGCGCATCCATAAAGATGAGTGATTACGGTTTCCCCACTTTCCGTTGCGCCCGGCCCGTGACCACCGAGGACGTCAGGGCTCTCGATGACGAAGAGTAAGGCCTATCTGCTCGACTCCAATGTCCTCATCGCGCTGGCGACACCCGAACACAGTCTAAACGCGTGCGCGGCGGCGTGGTTCCTCAAGGGGCACCGGTTTGCAACATGCCCCATCACGCAAGGGGCGCTTTTCCGTTTCCACCTGCGCGCCGGTGTGGAGGCGACGCCGGAATCCGCGAAGCTTCTGCTCGAATCCATTTCCTCCCTCCCGCGGCACGAATTCTGGCCGGACGATGTGTCTTATCTCGACATGCCAACCGCGGGAATCGTAGGGCATAGGCAGGTCACTGACGCTTACCTTGTGCTGCTGGCGCGAAAACACGGCGGCTCACTAGCCACTATGGACCGGGCGCTGGCTGCTGTTCACGCCGGAACCACACTCCTCGCTTAGCGTCCTTCCGCTGTGCCCATTGACATCGCGCCTCAAGCAGCCGCAAGTGCTTGAGGCGAGAGCCTGAAACAACGTGCTGCAGTGGACCGCCCCGGCAAGGGCATAGGCGCCGCTATTTCGCACCGGAAGTCTCCTCCCGCGAGACCCGCCCGGATGTCTGGATGGAGCGCCCGCGACTTCAACGGCCCAAATTCTGGTAAATCTTCAGATTCGCCGTGGCCGAGCCGATGCACGCGATGTCTGGCCGCCCGTCGCCGTCGAGATCCACCACCGCGCAGGAGGCCGCCGCCACGCCGCCGACGTCCAGCGGGTGGCGCGTCCACTTCGTGCCGGCATCGTCCTCGGCGGTGTAGATGTACACCGCGTGGCCGCCCTTGCCGCGGTCGCCGGCCAGGATTTCGTCGCGGCCGTCGCCGTTCAGGTCCGCGGTGTGGATGGTGTGGCCTTCTACATAAGCGGCGTCCAGCACCTGGCGCCGCCAGGCTCCCTTCTCCTCGAGATAGACCACCACCTGGTTTCCATGCCAGGGTTCGATGGAGCAGAGGAAGCGCCGCTTGCCGAGATGGCCCACGGCCACGTCGCTGGCGCCCGACTTGGGCCACGGCGCCGGATCGCCCTTGGTCAGTTGCGTGCACTTCCACTTTCCGTCCGAGGCCAGGTCGTAGACGTGGATGCCCAGAAAACTCGCCGTAAGAATCTCGTCGCGCCCGTCGCCGTCCCAGTCGGTGACGAAGATGCCGTGCATGACGCCTTCGGTCTCGTCCCCGATCAGCACCCGCTTCCACTCACCCGGCCGGTAGTAGACCAGCGGCGTGCGTCCGCGATAGTCCGGACTGCCCGTATCGGCCGCCGTCAGCGGCGCGTTGACCACCACCTTCTTGCCGCTGCCGTCGATGTCCGCCAGGCGAAAGCGGTGCGCGGTGGGCAGCCGGTCGATCTCGCGAATGGACCACGGCTGGCGCACGTCGCCTTGCGGCGTGAGGACCGAAACCACTCCGGAACTTCTCCGCGCTTCACTGGAGAAACCCTCGGCCAGGACGATTTGAGGGCCGTCGCACACGGCCACGTTGATCATCTGCGAGCGGCCGCCGGCGATGACGTGCCGCTGCCAGCCGGGGTTTTCGTACCAGACCAGTTCCGGCATGCCGCTCGCCAGGGCAATCAGGTCCGGCTTGCCGTCGCCGTTCAGGTCGGCGGCAATTACCTGGTAGCCGCCCTTCAGATTGACGCCGATGACGGACTCGCGGAACTTGGGCAGGGGTGCGCTGGACATGACGACTCCAAAGGTGGAAAGCAGAACAACCGCAACAAGTGATCGCATGGGATGCCGGTTTCAGTATAATTCAACCGATAAGGAGAACCCGGCATGGAACAGGATTTATCCCGGCGAACGTTTCTCGCCACGGCGGCCAGCGCCTCGCGGGTGATCGGCGCCAACGACCGCGTGCGGTTGGGCATCATCGGCACCGGCGGCCGCGGCTCGTACCTGATGGGCGCCGCCAACAAGGCGGGCGGCATCGGGTGGGTCGCCGTGTGCGACGCCTGGGACCAGCGCCGGCAAAGGGCCAAGAAGCTCGCCGGCGAGGTCCCCGACTACGGCGATTACCGCCGGCTGCTGGAGCGCAAAGACATCGACGCGGTGATCGTCGCTTCCTGGGACAACACCCACGCCAAACTCACCATCGACGCCTGCCGCGCCGGCAAGGACGTGTACGTCGAAAAGCCCATGACCTCGGTGGCCGAGCAGGGCCCGCCCATGGTGCGCACCGTGCACGAGACGAAACGCATCGTGCAAGTGGGCACCCAGCAGCGCAGCATGGCCCACTTCATCGAAGCCAAGCAGCGCTTCATCGACAGCGGCCTGATCGGCAAGGTGCACATGGTCCGCACCGTGTGGAACGCCAACAGCGGCTATCTCACTCCGGTCCCGCCCGGCATGGAGAAGAAGCCGGAGGGCCTGGACTGGGAAGCCTGCCTCGGCTCGCTGCCCAAGATCCCCTGGGATCCCAAACGCTACTTCAACCGCTTCGCCTACTTCGACCTGGCCACGGGCGGGCAGACCGGCGGACTGTTCGTGCACTGGGTGGACGTGGTCCACTGGTACCTGGGGCTGCATCGCGCCAAGTCGGCCGTTTCGCTGGGCGGCATTTACCAGTACAACGACGGCCGCGACACGGCCGACAACATCAACGCCATCGTGGATTACGAGGAAGGCCTGAACGTCAGCTTCGAGGCGACCATCTCGGACATGATCCCCAAGCAGGCCGCCGACATCGTCTTCATGGGTACCGGCGGACGGCTGTCGATCGTGCGCGGCGGCTATCGTTTCATCCCGGCGGGCAAAGGGGCCGCGGAAATCACCAGCCCCGGTTCGCCCGAAGAGGCCCACATGGCCAACTGGCTGGATTGTGTCCGCACCCGCAAGAAGCCTAACTGCGACGTCATCGAAGGGCACTATTCGGCCATGGCCTGCCACCTGCTGAACCTGGCTTACAAGAGACAGACCCGCGTCGCCTGGCGCAAGGAGTGGGACGTATGAAACGACTGATTCTGGCGCTGCTCGTCGCCGGCGCGCCGCTGGCGGCGGCACAGACGCCGAAACTGCGCGCGCTCATTTTCAGCGGGCGGAACAACCACGACTGGCGCACCACCACCCCGTATCTGAAAAAGCTCCTGCTCGACACGGGCCGCTTCGACGTGCGCGTCAACGAGGAACCGGAAGGCAACTCGGCCGCCACGCTGGCGCCCTACGACGTGCTGGTGCTGGACTACTGCGGCGCGCGCTGGGGTGAGCTGACCGAAAAGGCGGTCGAGCGCTATGTTTCCTCGGGCAAGGGGCTGGTGGTGTTCCACGCCGCCAGCTACCCCTTCGGCGAGGCCCCCATCCTGGGCGAGAACATGACCAATACGGGCCGCACCGAGCCGCCCTGGCCGGAATACCGCAAGATGGTGGGCGCGTATTGGTCCAAGGACGAAAAACCCATCACCGGCCACGGGCCGCGGCACTCCTTCCAGGTGAAGTGGACCCGGCGGGATCATCCCATCGCGCGCGGGCTGGCCGAGTCCTTCTGGGCCACCGACGAGCTGTATCACAACTTCCGCATGTTGCCCGCGGCCGAAGTGCTGGCCACGGCTTTCGACGACCCCAAGTTCGCCGGCAACGGCAACGACACGCCCATACTGTGGACTGTCGCCTACGGCAAGGGACGCGTGTTTCATACCGCCCTGGGACACAACCTGGCCGCCATCCAGGAACCTGGCTTTGTGACCTCCTTCGCGCGCGGCGCTGAGTGGGCCGCCTCAGGCGCGGTGAGCCCGCCGGCGCCTCCCCCGCCTCAGACACGCCTGCTGGTGGTCACCGGCGGGCACGCGTACGACACCACCTTCTACACCCTCTTCGAAGGCTATCCGGACCTGGCCTGGAGTCACGAGACTTCCATTCGGACGGCGTTCCGCAAGGACATTCGCGAGAACTTCGACACGGTGCTGTTCTACAACATGGAGCAGGAACTGAACGAGGCCGGCCGCAAGAACCTGCAAGATTTCGTCGAGGCCGGCAAGGGCGTCGTGACGCTGCACCACGCCGCCGCCAACTTCAACAGTTGGCCCTGGTGGTACGAGCAGGTTTCCGGCGTCAAGTATTTTTTGAAGGCCGAAGCGGGCCACCCGGCGTCCACCTACCGGCACGACATCGAACTGTTCGCGACCCCTGCCGCCAAGCACCCGGTGGTGGGCGACGCGGGCCCCATGCACTTCATCGACGAAGGCTACAAGGGCATGTGGATTTCGCCCCGCGCGCAGGTGCTTTACACCACCGAACACCCGGACGCCGACAAACCCTCGGTGTGGGTGATGCCCCACGAAAAAGCGCGCCTGGTGACCATCCTGCTGGGCCACGACCACCACTCGCACGTCAACGGCGGCTTCCGCCGGCTGGTGAAGAACGCCATCGACTGGACGGCGGACACGAAATCGAAATGAGCCGCGGATGAACGCGAACGATTCGCGTGTATTCGCGTTCATTCGCGGCCGATCGAATAGGAGACTCACGGGGCGAAGAGACCGAAGCGATCCAGGATGGCTCGGCCGGATTTGCTGACCAGAAAGTCGAGAAGACGGGCTGCCAGTGGCTGCTGGCCGCTCGATGCGACAATGCCCCCGGATTGACGGACCGGTGCGTGCCACTCGGCCGGCAGGAGCACGCCGCCGCGGCCGATAACCAGCGACCAGGCGGTCAGGACCGCGTCGGCGTTGCCGCTTTCGGCGAACTGAAGCGCCTGCCGGACGTTTTCGGCGTATACGATCCGCGACTGGAGTTCCGGCCAAAGCCCTTGTTTTTCAAGCACCTGGCGGGCGGCGACGCCGTAGGGGGCATGCGCCGGGTTGGCCATCGCAATGCGCCGGGCGGCGCGCAGGTCCGACAGTGTGCGCACCGCGCCGCTCTTGGACCACAGCGCTACCCGGCCCGCGGCGTAAATGGTCACGCTGCCGCTCAGAATCTTGCTCTGGGTCACCAGATCGCGCACAAACTGCTCATTTGCCGATAGATACACGTCGTACGGGGCGCCGTTTTCAATCTGCCGGGCGAGCATCCCGCTGGAGCCGAATACGAATCGCAGACGCTGCCCGGTGGCGCGCTGGAAGCCCTCCGACAGGGGTTTTTCGAGAGGCGCCACGTCGGAAGCGGCGGCCACCAGGAGTTCGGCGGCCAGAGCGACCGATGAGGACAGAAAAAAGGTCAGAAGACAACTTGACAACATCACACTAAACTTTAATAATGGGAATGTACGCAGGCTCCGGCCATCATTTTGGGAGGCTTTCGAGGAATGAGCAAGATTATTGGAATCGATCTGGGAACCACGAATTCGGTGGTCGCGGTGATGGAGGGCGGCCAGCCGATCGTGATTCCGAACCAGGAGGGCGGCCGCACGACCCCGTCGGTGGTCGGGTTCGCCAAGGGAGGGGAGCGGCTTGCGGGCCAGGTCGCCAAGCGTCAATCGGTCACCAACCCCGAGAATACCATTTACTCCATCAAGCGCTTCATGGGGCGGCGCCTGGAAGAAGTCAGCGAAGAGATGAAGATGGTGCCCTACCGGGTGGTGCGCGGGGACAACAACGACGCGCGGGTGGAAGCGGGGGGCAAGCGCCACTCGCCGCCCGAGATCTCGGCCATGATTCTGGGCAAGCTGAAAGAAGCGGCCGAGGCCTACCTGGGCGAGAAGGTGACCAAGGCGGTCATCACCACGCCGGCCTATTTCAACGACTCGCAGCGCCAGGCGACCAAGGACGCGGGCCGCATCGCGGGTCTGGAGGTGCTGCGCATCATCAACGAGCCCACGGCGGCCGCGCTGGCCTACGGACTGGACAAGAAGAAGGACGAGACCATCGCGGTCTACGACTTCGGCGGCGGCACGTTCGACATCTCGATTCTGGAAGTCGGCGACGGCGTGGTGGAGGTGAAATCCACCAACGGCGACACGCACCTGGGCGGCGACAACATCGACCAGCGCATCATCGAGTGGATTGTCGGCGAGTTCAAGAAAGAGAACGGCATCGACCTTTCCAGGGACCAGATGGCGCTGCAGAGGCTGCGCGAGGCCGCCGAGAAGGCCAAGATCGAGCTTTCGACGCTGCTGGAAAGCGAAATCAACCTGCCCTTCATCACCGCCGACGCCAGCGGCCCCAAGCACCTGGTGATGAAGCTCACCCGCGCGCGCTTCGAGCAGATGGTGGAAGACATTTTGCAGCGTTCGGTGGGCCCCTGCAAGCAGGCGCTCTCCGATGCCGGCGTGACGCCCGCCAAGATCGACGAAGTGGTGCTGGTGGGCGGCTCGACGCGCATTCCGCGCGTGCAGCAGATCGTGCGCGACCTGTTCGCCAAGGAACCCCACCGGGGGGTTAACCCGGACGAGGTGGTGGCCATTGGCGCGGCGGTGCAGGGCGGCGTTCTGGGCGGCGAAGTGAAGGACGTCCTGCTGCTCGACGTAACCCCCCTGTCGCTGGGCATCGAGACCCTGGGCGGCGTCTTCACCAAGCTGATCGACCGCAACACGACCATCCCGACCCGCAAAAGCGAGGTCTTCTCGACCGCCTCCGACAGCCAGACCTCGGTGGAGATCAAGGTCTACCAGGGCGAGCGCTCGATGGCCCGCGACAACCGCCTGCTGGGCGTGTTCCAACTGGTTGGCATCCCGCCGGCGCCGCGCGGCATCCCGCAGATCGAGGTCACTTTCGACATCGATGCCAACGGCATTCTGAACGTGACGGCCAAGGACCGGGCCACCAACAACGAGCAGAAGATCACCATCACCTCCTCCAGCGGCCTGAGCAAGGACGAAGTCGAGAAGATGGCCCGCGACGCCGACTCGCACGCGGCCGAGGACCGCAAGCTGAAGGAGGAGATCGAAGCCCGCAACCGGTCCGACCAAATGATTTACTCGGTCGAAAAGACGCTCAAAGAACACCGCGACAAGATCGGCGAGGCCGAGGCCAAGAACGTCGAGTCGGCGCTGGAAGAGACCCGCAAAGTCAAGGATTCGGGCTCGGTGGCCGAGATCAACGCGGCGCTGGACAAGCTGACCCAGGCGTCGCACAAGCTGGCCGAGGCGATGTACAAGGCCTCTAGCCAGCCCGGCGCCGGCGCGCCTCCGCCGCCCGCGGGCGGGGAACCCTCCGGCGGCGGCAAGAGCAAGGATAACGTCGTCGACGCCGAATTCGTGGACGTGGACGAAAAGAACAAATAACGGGCCAGAGCTTTCATGGCTTCCCAGAGCGACCATTACGTGACCTTGGGGGTCTCGCGTTCGGCTTCGGCCGAGGAGATCCGCAAGGCCTACCGGCGGCTGGCGCGCAAGTGCCACCCGGACCTGAATCCGGGCGACAAGGCCTCCGAGGAGCGCTTCAAGAAGATCCAGGAAGCCTACGATATCCTCAGCGACCCGAAAAAGAAGCAGATGTTCGATCAGTACGGCTTCTATTCGGAAACCGGTTTTCCCGGGGCGGGCGCCGGCGGCGCGCGCCCCGGAGGCCCGGGCATGAATTTCGGCGGTTTCGACTTCTCCGAGTTCATGGCGCAGGCCACCGGCGGCGCCCGGCCGCAGGGCGGCGGCGAGTCGCGCTTCGGCCACGGTTTCAAGGACATGTTCAGCCAGTTCTTCGGCGGGCAGGGGGCCAAAGAGCCCGCCGAGCCCGAACGGGGCGCCGATCTCGAGTACGCGCTGAACATCGACTTCTGGCAGTCGATCCGGGGCACGCAGGTGCGCCTGAACGTCAACCGCCACGAAACCTGCGCGGCCTGCCGCGGAAGCGGCTCGGGCGGAGGCTCGTCGGCCGCCTGCCCGCAATGCAACGGAACGGGCAACGTCGCGCAGATGGTGGGAGCGATGAAGTTCAACCTGGGCTGCCAGCGCTGCGGCGGTGCGGGCCGGCTGAAGAGCGCCTGCCCGGCCTGTCACGGCGACGGCCGCGTGGTGCGCAGCGAATCGGTGGAAGTGCGCATTCCGGCGGGCGCGCTGTCCGGCGCTCGGCTGCGCGTGGCCGGCAAAGGCAATGCCGGCTCCCTGGAGGCCCCCGCGGGCGATCTCTACATCACGGTGCGGGTCGAGCCGCATCCCTTCTTCCGGCGCGAGGGCGACAACATCGAGATCCAGATCCCGGTGACGGTGAGCGAGGCCGCGCTGGGCGCCAAGATCGAGGTGCCGACCATCGACGGCCGCTCGGTGCTCAAAATCCCGCAAGGCACGCACAACGGCCAGAAGTTCCGGCTGCGGGAGAAAGGCGTCGAGAACACCCGCCGGGGAACGCGGGGCGATCAGATCGTGGAGGTCGTGCTCCAGGCGCCCAAAGCCAACGACGAACGCGTGCGCGAGATTCTGCGCGAGCTGGCGCACCTCAATCCGGAAGATCCGCGCGCCGATATCTGGGCGAAAGTGTAGCAGAATGGCAAAACGCGCCAAGGCAGCTTACATGATTTCGGCGGTGGCCGAGCTGTACGGCGTCCACCCGCAGACGCTGCGCCTGTACGAGCGCGAGGGGCTGCTCAAGCCCTCCCGCAGCGAAGGCAACACGCGCCTGTTCACCGACGACGATCTGGAGCGGCTGGAGGTGATTTTGAAGCTGACGCGCGACATGGGCGTCAACCTGGCCGGCGTCGAGATCATCCTCAACATGCGCGAAAAGATGGCCGAGATGCAGCGCCAGATCGAGGAATTCGTCACCAGCCTGAACCAGGAACTCGCCGCCCGCTCCCGCCCCGCCGAATCGCGCTCCAGTCACTCCCTGATTCCCATGGCCGACCTCACGCCGAGACCGCCGCGCAAGCGGTCCTAACCCAGACCGAGCCAGCGGACCGCGTTCCGCGAGCGGATCTTCTCCTTCACGGTTTCCGAGGCCGGCAGAATCTCCATTTTGGTCAGCGCCGGTCCCGGATAGTGGAACGGCATCCCGGTCCCAAACAGCAGGCGATCCTCGCCCAGGCTCCCGAGCAGCAGGCCGATCTCGTTGCCAAGTTCCGCGCTCAGCCAGGTGAGCTCGATAGCGTAGTTATCGGGCAGCCCGTTGGTCGGGCGGCCCAGAATCGAACCGCTAAAGCCGTTGCCGTTGCCCACGACAAAGCGCGCCTTGGGGCAGGCGCGGATCAGCCCCGCGATCTCGTCGTGCGCCAGATCCGGGACCGAAACCAGCCAGCTCTGCTGCCGGCGGTCCTCGACCCGCACGGGAATCGAGATCGTCATGTTCCGCTCGGCGGCGGCATTCACCAGCTCCCGGCAGCGCGGGTCGGCGAGCTTGTAGCCGTGCCATCCGGGATAGAGGCGCAGGCCGCGCATGCCAAACTGCTCATGGCATATCTTCAGATCGTCCCGCCAGCCCGCATAGGCCGGGCTGAGCACGGCGAACGGAATCAGGCGGGAGCGGTGCGAGGCCGCCTCGGCGGCGGTCTCTTCGTTGCCCGCCTGGGCGTTGCGGTAGGTGATGGCGGCGGCGCTGGAAACCACGGCGCGTTCGATCCCGAAGCGGTCCATCAGGCGGACCAGCCCGGCGCCGGTGTTGTGCCGGAGCTGCCGGAAGGCGAAGTGCCCCAGATACGCGTTGACGTCGATCATCCCGCCCTCCTTCTCGCCAGAATGCGCTGCATGTTGCCACCCAGAATGGCGGCCCGGTCGGCGTCGCTCAACTCGGCCGACCGGATCCGTCCGACGCTGGCCGTCAGGGACATGTCGCAGCCGAACAGGATGCGACCGGCGCCAAGCGTGCGCACGGCCATCTCGACCACGCCTTCGTCCGGCACGCTGCCGCTGGTATCGAGATACACGCCGGGGGCGTTGCGCAGCGCCTTGATGGTCCATTCCCAGTCGCCGCCGCCGGCGGCGTGGGCGCAGATGAGCATCGCTTCGGGATAGCGCCCGGCGAGTTCGGCGAACGTTCCGCCGTCGCTAATGCGCGGCTGCGGCTCGCTCAGCCAGTAGGTGTGGCCGGCGTGGTGCAGAATGGGGACGCTCAACGCAATGGCCTGTTCCACCACCGGCCAGACCACGGGTTCGGTGGCGACGTAGTCGTTGTAGAGCTTCACGCCGATGAATCCGAGCTTTTCGACGCAGCGGGCGATTTCCTCCCGCGCCTCCCGCCCGTAGCCCGGATTGACGAAGCAGTAGCAGAGAATCCGGCCGGGGTAACGGCGCATAGCCTCGGCGGCCCAGTCGTTGCACTGGCGAAAATCCTCGGGGCGCGCCGGGCGGCGCGGGCTCAGCAAGGAGCAGCAAAGCTGTCCGATGCCGAGCCGGTCCGCGGCGTCAATGAGCCGCCGGTCGGCCTCCTCCCAGCCCGGGTTGCCGTGATGGGTCAAGTGCGCGTGGCAGTCGATCACCTTTGCCGGGCCGGCGCCTGGCAGTCGGGCCGCACCGGCCAGGCCCATGCCGGCGGCAAAAGCTCTTCGCGAAATCAAACCCGGACTCGGTCCATCCATGCGCATCCTCCCGAACGATTCCCGTCCACGGGCAAGGCACCGCAAGCCGCCATCGGCTTTCTGGATGCGCCTCCTGTCCTCGCTTCGACGCTCTGGCGGCAACCTGCCCAAATTCAGATCCCCAAGGCTTTGATCTTGGCCCGGATCGCCACTGCGTAGGAATCTTCGGGAGGCAAATTGCCCGGTGACAAGAACGCGTATGCCAATTGCTCAACGGTGGTCGTGTGCTGACCCTGCGAAACCAACGTTCTGTTCCGGCCGCTTTTCGCCTCGCCCCCGATGTCATACCAGCGGAATGTCAAAGTGCCCGGCGCTGGAGCCGGGTACTTCATCAACTTCCCACCGACCCTGACTTTGATCTTCTCGTACACAGGAGCGGGGCATACAAAGAACAGACCCGCCTTGCACATCGATTCCCGGCGAAGGACGTGGCCCTTGTAGATTAGCTGCGGGAGTATCCGCTTGTTGACGTTCTCCCAATTGATCCCGCCCTTGCTGTAGCCGGCGAAGTCCTCCTCGGCCATGTACGCATCCCGCTCCTTTCGGTAGTTTCCGGTCGTGTCGATTGACTGAACTTCCACGGCCACGAATTCCTTTAGTTCGCCGGCGGAGTCGACCAGAGCAAGAATCCAGTCGGCGAAAAAGCCGCCTCGCCCGCCGATGGCGGGCAACTTAAC
>JACQZT010000203.1 GCA_016213755.1 Acidobacteriota bacterium
CGGCCTCCAGCGCCGCCGTGTTGGCCGCGATCGCCAGCCGGTCGCTCTCCAGGCGCACGCGCAGCAGGTCGGCTTCCGCCATGGCGCCCTCGCGCACGCGGATCTCGTGGTAGTCGACAATCTGCTGGAAGTTCCCGGCATTCTCGCGCAGCAGGGACTGAATCTTCCCCGCACCGGCCGCGTGCCAGTAGGCGGCCTTGACGCGCGAGGCGATTTCGCGCCGCAGCAGGTCCCGCTCAAGCTGCGCGCGCCGGACGCCGAGGTCCGCGATATCCACCCGCCGCCCCCGCTTGCCCGCGGTCTCGAACGGCTGCATCAGGTAGGCGAAGGTGTCGGCGTCCTGGCGGAACGAAAACGGCGGCGTGCCGTGCGCGCGCAGGTTCTCGGTCTGGAACGCGACCCTGGGATTCGGCCGCAGCGCCGCCTGCGCGCGCCGCCCTTCGGACGCGGCGACTCGCCCGGCACCGGCCTCCAGCGCCGGATGCGAGCTCAGCGCCTGGGTCAGCGCCTCTTTCAGGGAGAGCGCGGTTTCGGCCGCAAGCGAAGCGGCAAACAACAGTACGAGGAAACCCGGTTTCATTGCTGAAGATCCATGTGTCTCAATGGTACTATCGCTTTTCTACTGGGATGCAGCAAGGGAGCCGGAGTTACACTATGACCATGAAGATCCCCTTCTACCAGGTCGACGCCTTCACCTCGCGCCTGTTCGCCGGCAACCCGGCCGGCGTGTGTCCCCTTCCCGAATGGCTGGACGACGCCACCATGCAGAGCATTGCCGCCGAGAACAACCTTTCGGAAACGGCCTTCTTCGTGCCCCGCGGCGACCGATACGATTTGCGCTGGATGACGCCGGAAGTGGAAGTCGACCTGTGCGGCCACGCCACGCTGGCCACCGCGTTCGTCGTCTTCCACCACCTCTCGCCCGAGCGCGACGCGGTGGCCTTCGACACTCAGAGCGGCGAGCTGGTGGTGCGCCGCGAGGGGGATCTGCTGGCCATGGACTTCCCCGCCCGGCCGCCGCTGCCCTTGCAGCCGCACGAACGCCTGGTCGATGCGCTGGGCACGCAGCCCGTCCAGGTGCTGGCCTCGCGCGATTACCTGGTGGTCTACCACGACGAAGAGCAGGTTCGCACGCTCCAGCCGGACATGGACCTGGTCTCCGGGCTGGACCGCTTCGCCGTCATCGTCACCGCGCCGGGGCGCGACTGCGATTTCGTCTCGCGCTTCTTCGCGCCGGCGCAGGGAGTGAACGAAGACCCGGTCACCGGCTCGGCCCACTGCACCCTGGTCCCCTATTGGGCCAAGCGCCTGCACAAGTCCGCTCTGCACGCCCGCCAGGTCTCGGCGCGCGGCGGCGAACTGTTTTGCGAGGACCAGGGCGAACGCGTCAAAATCGCCGGCCGCGCGGTGCTGTACCTGAAGGGGGAGATCTGCGTCTGAAGCCATGGAAAGCGCTGCCCAATCCTGGATCGAGCGTGTTATCGCGCTCGCGGTGGACAATGTTCGGAACGGAGGCGGCGGGCCGTTCGCGTCTCTGGTGGTGAAACACGGCCGGGTTCTCGCCGAAGGCGTCAACCGGGTCACCGCTACCAACGACCCCACCGCCCACGCCGAAGTGGTGGCCATCCGCGCCGCCTGCCGCGCCCTGGGGCATTACCAGTTGGACGGATGTGAAATCTACTCCAGTTGCGAGCCTTGTCCCATGTGTCTGGGCGCCATTTACTGGGCGCGCCCCGCGCGCGTCTGCTACGCGGCCACCGCCGCCGACGCCGCCGGCGCCGGTTTCGACGACTCGCACATCTATCGCCAGATCGCCGTCCCGCACGGAGAACGAACCATCCCCATGATCGCGCTCCCGGCGCCTGCGGCACTGGCGCCCTTCGACGCCTGGCGAGCCAAGACCGACAGGAAACTCTATTGACCATGGATCCCGTCCTTTCGCTCCTCGAGGTTTCGAAAGACTATCCGGGCCAGCGCGCGGTGGACCGCGTTTCGCTCGAAGTGGCGCGCGGCGAGTTCTTCACCGTCGTCGGGCCTTCCGGATGCGGCAAGACCACCGTGCTGCGGCTGGTGGCCGGCTTCGAGGAGCCGACCGCGGGCGAGGTCCGCTTGAATGGCGAACGCGTCAACGGCAAGCGGCCCTGCGAGCGCAACGTCAGCACCGTGTTTCAGAGCTACGCGCTGTTTCCGCACCTCACCGTGCGCGCCAACGTGGAGTTCGGCCTGCGCCACAAGGGCCGCCGCTTTCTGGGCGAAATGGAGCGCCGCGTGAGCGAGGTGCTGGAACTGGTGCAACTGGCCGACAAGGCCGAACGGCGCCCCGCCGAACTCTCCGGCGGCCAGCGCCAGCGCGTGGCCCTGGCGCGGTCGCTGGTGATCGAGCCCGACGTGCTGCTGCTCGACGAGCCGCTTTCGGCGCTCGATCCCAACTTGCGCAAACAGGTGCGCACGGAACTCAAGAGCTTGCAGCGGCGCGTGGGCATCACCTTCCTGTTCATCACCCACGACCGCGAGGAAGCGCTCTCGCTTTCCGACCGCATGGCGGTGATGAACCGCGGCGCGGTGGCGCAACTGGGCGCGCCGCAAGAACTCTACGCGAAGCCGCAATCCCGCTTCGTAGCTTCGTTTCTGGGCGGCATCAACTGGATCGACGGTGCCGGACTGCGGCCCGAAGCCACGCGCCTGGCCGCCGCCCCGCCCGGCGACGGCGCGCGGAGCGTCGCGGCCACCGTGCTGAGTTCGGTGTTCCTGGGCAACTGCGTCCATGTGCAGGCCCGCCTGCCCGAGGGAGACACGGTGACCGCGGAACTCAGCCCCGGCGACAGCGCGTTTCAGGAGGGCCAGGCGGTGCACGTCTGCTGGCGCGCCGGCGACGAACTGCGCCTGGCGGAGTCATGAAGCGCCTCCGCACTCTCTTCCTGGCACCCACCTGGGTGGTCTTCGCCCTGCTGTTCTTTGCGCCCCTGCTGGTGATTGCCTCCTACAGCCTGCTGGCGCGCGGAACCTACGGCGGCGTGATCCCGTCCTGGAATCTCGAGAACTGGGCGCGGCTGGCCGACCCCCTTTATCTGGTCATTCTGCTGCGCTCCTTCGTGCTGGCCGGGGTGGCGACGCTGGTTTGCTTGCTGCTCGGCTTTCCACTCGCGTTGTTCATCGCCCGCTCCGGCCGCCGGCGCAACCTGTACCTGCAACTGGTGATCATCCCGTTCTGGACCAGTTTCCTGGTGCGCACCTACGCCTGGATGTTCCTGCTGCGCGAGACCGGATTGTTCAACACGACCTTGCAGGCACTCGGCATTATCCGCGAGCCGCTCCCGCTGCTCTACAACCACGGCGCGGTGATCCTGGGCTTGGTGTACGGCTATCTGCCCTTCATGGTGCTGCCGCTGTACGCCACGCTGGAGCGCATGGACCCCGCGCTGGTGGAGGCCGCGGCGGACCTCGGCGCGCGCCCGTGGAGCGCGCTGTGGCGCGTGGTGGTTCCCGTGAGCGCGCCGGGCATTCGCGCCGGCGCCATCCTGGTCTTCATCCCCTGCCTGGGCGCTTACCTCACACCCGACCTGATGGGCGGCGGCAAGAGCATCATGATCGGCAACCTGGTGCAGAACCAGTTCACCACCGCGCGCGACTGGCCCTTTGGCTCGGCCGTTTCCCTGGCCCTCATGCTGGTGGTGATGCTTCTGCTGATGGCCCTGGTGCGCCGCGGCGAGGAGGGGCTGCTGTGAAGCGCCTGCTGCCGCTCTACGCCATCGCCGTCTACGCCTTTCTGCATCTGCCGATTCTGACTCTGGGCGTGTTCAGCTTCAATGCCTCGCGCTTCACGGTGTGGGAAGGTTTCTCGTGGCACTGGTATGCGGCGGCGCTGGCCGACTCGCAACTGGTGGAGGCCGCCTGGAACAGCCTGGTCATCGCCATCGCGGCGACGCTGATCTCCACCGTCATCGGCACGCTGTGCGCCTACGCGCTGTGGAAGAAGGGCTCGCCGGCGCTCGCCGGAAGCCTGTACCTGTCGCTGGTGACGCCGGAGATCGTGATGGGCATCGCGCTGCTGGCGTTCTTCCAGTGGATGTTCCGCTTCGTGGGCATTCAGCTCGGCATGCACACGGTGATCGCGGCCCACGTGGCCTTCTCGATCGCCTACGTGGTGCTGGTGGTGCTGGCGCGGCTGCGCACGATGGACGCGGCGCTGGAAGAGGCCGCGCTCGACCTCGGCGCCACCGAATGGCAAGCCTTCCGGCGGGTGACGCTGCCGCTAATTCTGCCCGGCGTGGCCGCCGCCGCCATGCTCGCCTTCACCGTCTCCTTCGACGATTACGTCATCACCAGCCTGGTGGCCGGCGTCGACTCGGAAACCTTGCCCATGATGATCTACGCCATGGCGCGGCGCGGCGCCAACCCGGTAGTGAACTCCATCTCCACGCTGATCGTCGCCGTCCTGGCGGTTATGATCCTGGTGTCCGAGCGCATGAGGGAAGCATGAACCGGCGCGCGTTCGTTCTGGCTCTGCCCGCCCTGGCCGGCTGCGGGCGGCGCGGACGTCCCAGGCTCAACGTCTTCAACTGGTCCAACTACGTCGCGCCGGACACGGTGCCGCGCTTCGAGGCCGAGGCCGGTGTCGGGGTGCGCTATGCCGTGTACGAGAGCAACGAGGAACTGCTGGCGCGCGTGATGAGCGGCAACTCGGGCTGGGACCTGGTCTTCCCCAGCAACTACATCGTCGAACCGCTGCGGGAAATGAACCTGCTCGCGCGCCTGCGCCAAGACTGGCTTCCCAACCTGGACAACCTGGACCCGCGCTTCCGCGCGCCGGAGTGGGACCCCGGTCTCGCCTGGAGCGTACCCTACATGTGGGGCGGTTGCGGCATCCTCTACAACCGCCGGCTCGATCCCCCGCCCGCGCGCTGGGCCGACCTGTGGAACGCGCGCCTGCGCGGCCGCGTCACCATGCTCGACGACCCCGGCGAGGTGCTCGGCGCCTGCCTCCAGAAACTGGGCTTTCCGTTGAATTCAACCGACCCCGGCCAACTCGATGCCGCCCGCCGCGAGGCACTGGCACAGAAACCGATTCTGCGCGCCTATCTCAACGCCGAGGTGCGCGACCAGGCGGTGGCGGGCGACGTGCTGGCCGCGCAGATGTGGGCCACCACCGCGCAGCAGGCCATGGACGCCTCCCGGGAACTGGCGTTCGCTTACCCCGCCGAGGGCTTCTCGCTGTACGCCGACACGGCGGTGGTGCTGCGCGAGAGCCGGCGGCCGGAGCTGGCGCACCGCTTCATCGACTACCTGTTGCGCCCACAGGTGGGAGCCGCTATCGTCACCGCCTCGCGCACCGCCACCACGAACCGCGCCGCGCTCGAGCTATTGCCGGAAACCGTGCGCAACAGCCCCACGCTCTACCCCTCCCCGAAAACCCTCCGCCGCGGCGAATGGCAGCGCGCCCTGCCCCCCGCCGCCCAGCGCCTGCGCGATCGCCTCTGGACCGAAATCAAATCCACCTGAGACAACCGTCGCGGTAGGGATGGCCGTTACCGGCCACCCCCCGCACAGACCCGTACTTGCGGTGCTACCGCATACGGTTCTTACCTTGGATGCGCCGCCGGATGGCGGGCGTCAAATCTAGCGTCAGGAAACGGGTGAACAATC
>JACQZT010000210.1 GCA_016213755.1 Acidobacteriota bacterium
ACTTGAAGACCCCCGACGGGATGTCCGTCGAGGGCCCGCCCGTGCGCGTGTTCAGCCAGCGCCAGGTGAGCTGGCGCATCCGGCCGCGGCGCCCGTTGTCGGGAAGACTCGAATGGGTGTTCGCCGGAAGGAAGGTGGAAAAGAGCGTCGCCGCCGGCCCAGGGGCGCGCCCTGTGTCGCGGAAGCGGACTCGATCTCTGGCCGGGCTGGTCCGTTATCCCACCGAGACGCCGCTGGATGCGGGGCCGGTCGCCTGGATCGAGGTATCTTACCCTTCCGCAACCGTGACGTTTCTCGGCCTGGAAGCTGGCTGGCTGGTTTGGTTCGTCGCGTTTTCCCTGCCGGGTGCGTTTCTGTCGTCGAGGTGGCTAGAATGGAGGTTCTGGTGACGACGATGAAGCGCTGTCTGGACGCAGGCCTGTGCCTGGTGGCGCTGCTGGTCCTGGTTTCTTGCCGGCCCTCCAGCAAGAACAGCATTGCTCCCTCCCTGCGTCGGCTGAACCTGGTTCTGGTCACCCTGGACACGCTGCGCGCGGACCGCTTGGGATGCTATGGCTATTCGAAGACCGCGACTCCAAACCTCGACCAGCTCGCCCGAAAGGGAATCCTGTTCGAGAACGCGGTGGCCCAAACCCCGCTGACCGCCCCTTCCCACGCCAGCATCTTCACCGGCCTGTATCCCACCGTGCACCAGGTCCGGGACACGGGCGGTTTCGTCCTGCCGCCGTCGAAGACGACTCTGGCTCAGATCCTGCAACAGCAAGGATGGGACACGGCGGCGTTCGTCGGGGCGTCGGTGCTGAAGAAGGCCTTCGGATTCAGCCGCGGTTTCAGCGTCTACGACGACCAGATGCCGAAGCCCCTCGCGGGTGGAATGGCCAGCGAGTTTCCCGAGCGCCGCGCGGGAGAGGTCGTAGACCGGGCCATGGGGTGGCTCAATTCTCAATCGGGCCAACCTTTCTTCCTCTGGGTACACGTGTTCGATCCGCACTCTCCCTACGATCCGCCGCCCCCCTTCCGCGAAAAATACCGCGCAAGACCCTATGACGGGGAAGTAGCCTACACCGACCAGCAATTGGGACGCCTGTTTGAGACCATCGCGCGAAAGTCTCCGCCGGAAACGACGCTGATCGCGGTGTTGTCGGACCACGGGGAGAGTCTGTCCGAGCACGGGGAGTATTCGCACGGAGTCTTCCTGTACGATTCGACGCTGCGCATCGCGTTCCTGCTGTCGGGACCGGGCGTCCCGGCCGGGCTGCGGGTGAAGCAACAGGCGAGGACCATCGACCTGCTCCCCACGATCCTGGCGCTGATGGGCGGCCAGGCGCCGCCAGGGATTCAGGGGACCAGTCTGGCGCCCGCCTTCACCGGCCAGCAAGTTCCAACCGGCGACTCGTACGTGGAAACTCTGTTTCCCAAGATCAACATGGGGTGGGCGGAATTGCGGGGCATCCGGACCAACCGCTGGAAGTACATCTGCGCGCCCAAGCCCGAGCTGTACGACCTGCTCCAGGACCCCGCCGAAGCGACCAATGTCATCCGGGATCACCCCGCCGAAGCGGAGGCGCTGGACGGGAAATTGAAAGCGATCCTCGGAGGCGGCGGAGATCGGAACCCGGAAAAGGTTCAGACCGCGATGGTGGACCAGCGCACCCTGGAGCAACTGAAATCGCTGGGCTACCTGGGCGGGTCGTCGCAGCAAAGCTATACGCTGACGGGCAAGGGGATCGATCCCAAGGACCGCGCCGGTGTATTGAAACTGCTCTATCTCGCGGTGTCTCCCGATGCCGGGGGCGCGCTTGCCCGGCGCATTCCCCTGCTGCGGCAGGCGCTGGCGGAAGATCCGGCCAACCCGACGCTGTACTATCACCTGGGGCAGGAATACGCATCGGCCAAGCGCCACGGCGAGGCCATGAGACTCTGCCAGGAGGGCATCCGCAACGGTGTCCGGACCGGTTGGATCTACTCGCGTCTCGGCTACCTGTATCTCCGGGAAGGCAATCGGGATGAGGCCATTGCGGCCTACGAGAGGGCGGCGCAATTGAACCCCTCCGATTCCGAAAGCCTGGACGATCTCGGGATGGCATACCTGGAAACCGGCCGGATTCAGGACGCCGAGCGCGTGTTCCAGTGGAGCCTGGCCAGCGACGATCGGTACGCTCCGACGCATAACGGGCTGGGCTTGGTCTGCGTCCGGAAACAGGACCCGAGCGCGGCGCGCGCGCACTTCGAGAAGGCCGTCCAACTGGACCCGGACCTGATGGAAGCCCAGCTCAATCTGGGCCGGATCTGCAAGATGATCGGCGCCAACACGCGGGCCCGAGCCTGCTTTCAGGCCTTTCTGGCCAAGGCTTCGCGCCAGGAATACGGCCCGCTCATCCCCACAATCGAGGCCGAACTGAAGGCTCTGCAATAACGGTTCTTCCCGGGCCGGATGGGGGCACTTGACAGCCGCCCTGTAGTCGAGACAGAATCGTTCCGAGTTGAATCGGCATTCAGGCAGGAAAAGGGAGGTTTCTGTGAAGCTGGCTGCAAGTATGCAAAGGTGGTTTTTCTGCGTGCTCATCGCGGTCTTGATCGCTCCGTCGGCCTGGCCCCAAACCAGCACCGGCAGCGTCAACGGAACAATCCGGGATGAGTCGGCGGCGGTGATTCCGTCGGCGGCGGTCACGCTTACCAACAAGGCGACCAACGTAAGCTCGAAGACCACCTCGAGCGAGGTGGGGTTCTATATGTTTCCGGGCATTGTGCCGGGGGACTACCTGATTTCCGTGGAAGCGCCCGGCATGCAGAAATACGAAGCCAGCCTGGTGGTGCAGGTGCAGCAGCGGGCGGTGGTGAACGTGACCATGAAAGTGGGGCAGACCGCTACGACGGTGGCGGTGCTGGATGTCACCCCCATGGTGCAAACGGAGAGCCCGACCCTTAGCCACACGTTGGAGCGGGTGCGCATCGAGCAATTACCCATCAACGGACGCGCCCTGACCTCGCTGTTACAGACCGTGCCGGGACAGGAGGGCACGCGCGCCTTCGGGTTGCGCGATTTCTCATTCGAGATGGTGCTGGACGGCGCGGCGCTGGCCGACCGCTACTCGTGGAACACGGTCACCGCCCGCCAGCCCGGGCTGGATTCGATCCAGGAGTTCCGCGTCGAGAACAACGCCTCTTCGGCCAAGTTCTCGCGGCCCACGTCGATCATCGTGACCACCAAGGGCGGCACCAACGCGATCCACGGCACGGTTTTCGAAACCAACCGCAACAGCGGCTACGGCGTGGCCCGCGCGCGGCAGGATTCTTTCACCAAGGCCCCTTTCCTGAACCGCAACGAGTTCGGCGCCACCGCCGGGGGGCCGGTTTACATCCCCAAGCTTTACAACGGGAAGAACAAGACCTTCTGGTTCACCTCGTGGGAGGGGTACCGGCAAATCTCGAGCACCACCCTCCAAAGGCGGTTGCCGACTCAGGAGATGCGGAACGGCAACATGGCCGGTTTCCAGAATGCCGCCGGGAACGCCATCACCATTTACGACCCCTGGACCACCGACTCAAACTCCTGGAGCCGCCTGCCGTACGCGAACAACCAGTTGCCGGCGAGCAGACAGAGCCCGCTTTCCAAGTACCTGTTCCCGGTGACCCAGTTGCCAACCCTGCCCAACGTGAACCCCATGGCCGCCCCCAACTACATCGGCACGTATTCCCCGTTCAACTTTCAGTGGACCACCGCCAACCGCATCGACCACCGCTTCAGCGAGAAGGACTCGTTCTACGGGCGCTACTCGCAGGGCAGCTTCCGGAACAGGTCGCAGTTTTACGGCGTGCCGTCAATGGACTGGAACAAGGTGCCCGGAAACACCCAGGGGACCATCAGCCCGAACTGGAGCATGGCGCTCTCGCACGTCCACACCTTCTCGCCGACTTTTTTCAACGAACTGCTGGTGACCGGCACGCGCACGCGCATGGACTACCTTACGGGCGACGGGAAGACCTGCTACAACTGTGCGATGGGGACCCCCAACCCATTCAACGTAAACCAGTGGCCGGGCCTGTACAACCTTGGATTTGGGGGCGACTATCAGTTTGAGACCCAGAACGGCAACGGCTTCTACGCCTTTTACAATATCGTGGATGACAACGCCACGAAGATCAAAGGCAAGCACGAATTGCAGTTCGGCTTCCACTTCCGCAGCGACCAGATGAACCTGCTGCCCCAGCAGCAGCAGGGCGGCGGCAACTTCAATTTCGACTCCAACAGCACGGCCCTCTACGACCCGAGCACGTCGCGCACCAATCCGGCTGCCACTCCCTTCACCGGCGACCAGTTTGCGAATTTCTACCTGGGGCTCGGGAGGTACAGTAATCAGTTGAACCGCGGCATGTTCTACGCCCGGTCGAAGGAGTGGTCGGGATACTTCCAGGACAACTGGCGCGCGACGCCACGCCTGACCCTGAACCTGGGGCTGCGCTATGATCTGTTCCCGCCGTACTACGAGAAGAACAACGCCGTGTCCGCTTTCGATCCGTCCGACCACTCGGTGGTTCTGGGAACGTCCATGGACAACCTGATCAAGCTGGGGTACACCTTCCCGGCGATCGTTAACCGGTTAACCGACATGGGCATGAAGTTCAAGACCTACGACCAGGCCGGGCTGCCCCAGCACATGATCAACACCTCCAAAGACGGCTGGGGGCCGCGGGCGGGATTTGCGTACCGCATAGGAGACGGGGCCAAGTCGTTCGTGGTCCGCGGCGGATACCGCATCTCGTATTTCCACTTCGTGATGGGCGGCTGGGCGGCACGTATGCGCATGAACGCCCCCATGACCGCGCGTTTCTATTTCGACCCGGTGCAGGCGGCCTATTCGCCGGACGGCGTCGGAAATTACCTGCTCCGCACGGTCCCCACGATCATCGCCGGCCAGAACAGCGCGAACGTGGTGCAGCCCTCCGACGCGAAGAGCCTGGCCCGCGGCTGTTGCGGGGTCTCCTACTTCAACAAGGACATGCCCGATCCGCGCGTGCAGGACTGGAACCTGACCTTTGAAAAAGAGATCATGGCCAACACGATTGCGCGCGCCGGCTACTTCGGCAATCACTCCACGCGCCTGGAGCAGCTCTACCAGTTCAACAACACCACGCCGGATTACGTCTGGTTCACGACCACCAAGAATCCCTTGCCCACAGGCGAGTTTTCCCAGGTGGCCACCAGGTTCTTCAACAAGACCAGCTACGGCACCATCGAGCGCTGGCAGAACACCGGCTGGGGCAACTCCAACGGCATCCAGCTTGAACTGGAGCGCCGCTACTCCAAGGGCTTCGCCTACCAGTTGTTCTACGTGATGGACAACAACATCATGGCCGGCGGCGGCGGCTATTCGGGCACCTCGCCGATTCCGGAAGTGAACCAATTCCTTCCCGGCGCGGTGCCTGCCGACCTCAACGCGCGCAACAACCTGCTGAACAAGCAGCGCGACATCGGCATTCCGAAACACCGCGTGCGGTGGAATTTCCTGGTGGATCTGCCGTTCGGCAAGGGCAAGCCGATCCTGGGCAATGCCGGAAGCTGGTTGAACCGCCTGGTGGGCGGCTACCAGATTGCCGGCATGGGCTCGCTGGCGAGCACGTACTTAACCCTGCCGTCCGGCCTGTTCCCGACCGGCAACAAGCTTGAAACGTACGGCTACAAGTACCCCATTGAGGACTGCACCAGCGGCAACTGCTACCCGGGCTACCTGTGGTACAACGGCTACATTCCGGCGTACCGCATCAACAGCACCGACCCGAGGACCGGCAAACCCAACGGCTACATGGGCATTCCCGCCGACTACAAGCCCGCCGTGGCGCCGCTGTGGCCCTATCCGGCCGACTATAATCCGAGCGCCCCGTGTGCCGGGCGGACCGGACTGGACGCCACGGTGTGTTCTTACTATGGCGGCAACACGCTCTGGATACCCCTCAACAACGGCGCCATCCAGCGCACCTCCTGGGGCGGTCTGCCTCCCCTGCGGAACCAGTACATTCCGAGTGTTCGACAGTGGGGCCTGGATGCGTCCATCTTCAAGACCATCCCGATTACGGAGGGTTTTACCGCGCGCGTCAACGCCGACTTCTTCAACGTGCTGAACCACCCGGGCAACCCCAACAGCGTCGGCACCACCGGCATGCTGGCGACACGGAATTCCGGAACCGGGGCGCGTGTTTTGCAGTTGAGTCTGCGCCTGACCTGGTAACTTCACATTCCGCAACCCGGCATAACCGTGTGGTTCACCGGCCTTAGCGCCGCGGGTAAGACTACGCTCAGCAAGGCGGTCTGCGAAAGGCTCAGGGCGAACGGTTATAAGGTGGAATTGCTGGACGGAGACGCTGTTCGCCGTCATCTCTGTAAGGATCTGGGGTTCAGCAAGCCGGACCGGGACGAAAACATCCGGCGCATCGGCTTCGTGGCGGAACTGCTGTCCCGAAACGGCGTGATCGCGCTGGTGGCGGCCATATCGCCGTATCGGGAGGTGCGCGACGAGCAGCGGCGCAGAATCCGCGCTTTCGTCGAGGTCTACGTCAACGCGCCCCTGGAGGTCTGCGAGCAGCGCGACCAAAAGGGACTCTACAAGAAAGCACGGGCCGGCCAGCTTCCCGGGTTCACTGGAATCGACGATCCCTATGAGCCGCCGCTAAACCCGGAGGTGGAATGCCGGACCGATCGGGAAACCGTGGCTGAGAGCATCGAGAAGGTTCTGCGCTGCCTGGAGACCAGGTTGCCATAGGAACCGTAGGAGCACCGATGACCGATTCTCCGGCGTTCGGGGCCGTGGCGCTTACGGCTCTGTTCGCGTTCTGCCTGCCCGCCGCCGAAAGGCACTCACCGCCCGAGCGGTACCGCATGTTTCAGGACTACCTGGTGCGGCGCGCGGCCGAAATCACGCGCGACAACCTGGCCGGCATCCGGGACCTGCAGGACTGGCAGCGGCAGCGGCCCAACCTCCGCAAGCGCTTCCTGTACCAGCTCGGTCTCGACCCCATGCCCCCGAAGACGCCGCTCAACGCCCGGGTCACGGGGGAGTTCCAGCGCGACGACTACCGGGTGCAACGGCTGGTCTTCGAGAGCCTGCCGGGACTGTATGTGACCGGCAACCTGTACGTACCCGGGAATCTGAAGGGCCGCGCGCCGGCCGTGCTCTACGTTTGCGGCCACGCACCCGGCCCCTGGGGGGCGAAGGTGAACTACCAGCACCACGGCATCTGGTTTGCCCGCCACGGCTACGTGGCGCTGCTCATCGACACCGTCGAGTTCGGCGAAGTGCCGGGCATCCACCACGGCACGCACGACCTGGGCATGTGGTACTGGCATTCGCTGGGGTACACGCCCGCCGGGCCGGAGGTGTGGAACGCCATCCGCGCGCTCGATTACCTGGAGACGCGGCCGGAGGTGGATTCCAAGCGGGTCGCGATCACGGGAATTTCCGGCGGCGGCGCCGTCACCTGGTTCGCCGCGGCCGCCGACGAACGCTTCCGTGCCGCGGCTTCGGTCTGCGGCACGTGGACCGTGGGGCGGCACGCCGCGCTGGATGCCGTCCAGGAGAATTGCGACTGCATCTATTTCCTCAACGCCTTCCAGTACGACCTGCCGCTTGCGGGCGCATTGATCGCGCCGCGCCCCTTCAAGATTCTGAGCGCGCGGCGCGACCGCTCTTTTCCCGCGGAGGGCTACCACGAAGCCTACCAACTTACGCGCCGTTTCTACGACATGCACGGCGCCGCGGACAGACTCGTCGAGTTCGATTACGACGCGCCGCACCAGGACATCCTCCCGTTCCGCAAAGAGGCCAACGAGTGGATCAACTTCTGGCTGAAAAAGGACACCACGCCCTTCGAGGAAGGCGAGATCCGGCGCGAAGAGCCCGCCGCCCTCACGGTGCTGGACCGCCCGCCCGTAAACCCGCTGAACGGGCGGATTCATAAGCTCTTCATTCAGACCGCCGCACTAAAGAACTGGAAGACGCGGGCCGCCTGGCAGGCGCGCCGCGACGAGTTGCTGGCCGAGTTGAAGGACAAAGTGTTTCGCGGTTTCCCCGCGACCAAGGTTCCGTTTGACGCGTGGAAGAGCAAGGAGGGCGGCTGGACCAGCCGCTACACCGACTCGTTCAACGTGGAATTCTCGACCGAGTTAGGCATCCGGGTGCACGGCCAGTTGTTTGTGCCCAGGAAGGCGGGCCCGCATCCGGCGCTGATCTACCTGAAAGGAGCCGAGGACGTCATCTACCCGGTGGACCACGATCCGCTGCTGGCGGCCTTCCCCAGCCATGTCATTCTGGTGCTGCAACCTCGCGCCGTGGACTATCCCGGGGTCACAAACTACAAAATGTCGAACCTCCGCATGACTGCGGCGCTCATCGGCGCTACCGTGGAATCCATGCAATTGTGGGACCTGCTGCGCTCGGCCGACTACCTCATCGAAAGCGAGGGACTGAAGCTCGGCGGCATCACGGTATACGGCCGCAAGCACATGGGCGCGCTCGGATTGTACGCGGCGGCGCTGGATGCGCGCATCACGCGCGTCGTCCTGGACGACCCGCCCGCCTCGCACTGGCAGGCGCCGCCGCTGCTGAACATTCTGCGCATCACGGATCTCGCCGAAGCGGCGGGCCTGGTTGCGCCGCGCGAGATCGTGTCCCTCACCCCGCTCCCCGCGGCCTACCAGTACACCTCCTCCATCTACGCTCTCTTCGGCCGCAAGGATGCGATCCGGCAAGCGGGCGATCTGGGGGATGCCCTGGAGGTTTGGAAACAGCCATGAACATCGCCATACTTGCGCTCCTGTTGGCCGCTCCGGCAGTTGGACCGCGTGTGCTGGTGCTCGAGGACTTCGAGGACCCCGGCGCCGCCGCGCGATGGGAAGGGCAGGCGGAGATCTCCGGAGAACGCGCCGCGCACGGCCAAAGCGCGGCGCGCGTGCGCCTGGATCGCGACCACCCACAGTTCTCCTCGGCCCGGCTGGCCGCGGACTGGAGCGGTTACGAGCGCTTGCTGTTCGACATTTACAGCCAGCGCGAGAGCGTTTCCACCGCCACGCTCCGCATCCACGATGCCGCCGGCGGCGACGCCCGCAACGAGTACTTCGACGCCCGCAACAAGATATTCCTGCAACCGGGATGGAACCATGTCGAGGTGCGCCTGACGCCGCTCAAGGCGGCGACATACGAGCGCGACATGGCGCTCGACCGCATCCGGCGCTTGGCGGTGTCGGCGGATCCGCCGAGCTTGCCATGGACCATCTGGGTGGATAATATCCGCCTGGTCTCGGGCGAAGAGGCGCCGCCGACCGCTTCCCGCCTCCAGCCCCAAGACTCTGTCACTCTCATCGACAACCGCTGGGTGACGGTGCGTCAAGTGGCTCGTCCCGAAGACGTGCCCCAGTCGCCCGAGGTGACCGCGCTTCGCCGCCAGGCCGAACAGGAGCGGACGCTGCTCGGAAAGGCCATCGATGCGGCCCGCACGCAGGGCGTGGAAACGATCTACGCGGAACGGCACCTGGTCACCGCCGATCTCGGCCTCACTGTGCGCCCCCTGCTGGCCTGGTTCAACAACGACGGGAAGAAGCGCGAGATGTTCTCCTACGTGAGGGACAGTTGCCGGCGCGGGCGCCAGGAATTGGAAGACCTGCTGCGCGGCACAGCCCCGCGCCGGGAAGCGGACGACACTCAGACCGGCGATCCGCTCGTGCGGCCCTTGCCTCCGCTGAAGGGCCGGCCGGCCAAGGGAATGTTCTTCCTCGACGAACGCGCCGAGCCGCTGATGGTGCTCTCGCTGCACTCGCCCAGCCGCCTGCTCCAGCGATTTTTTGCGAGCCCCTGGCAGCACATCGAGAGTTATACCGTGGGCGGCGGCTCTCGCTGGACCATCGATACTTCCCCGGTTTACGCGGCCTTCCAGGAAGATGCCGAAACGCATCGCGTGGGTTGGGACGGCTGGTGCGGGCATCTGATCCGCGATCTCGACTCCATGGGCGGGACCAAGAAGGAAAACGTCGTCATCTGCCTGGAAAGCCCGCGCACTCGAAAAGCCGTGGCCGAGTACATCCGCACCAGCGTGCCCGAGTTTCACGCCCATCCGGATCTGCTCTACGACATCATGGCCTACGAGCTGATGTACATGTGCTACTGCGACCGCAGCCGGGCGAGTTTTCACGAGTGGCTGGCGCGCAAGCACGGCGGCATCGAGCGGGCCAACCAATGCTGGGGGACCGATTACCGGCGTTTTGCCGATGTCGTGCCGCCGCCGGTGAAGAACTCGCGCCCGCTCCCCGGCACGAATCGGGGCCTGTGGTACGACTGGGCCCGCTTCAATCAGGACCGCTTCACCGATTACCTGCTGTGGACGCGAAACGAGATCCGGCAGATCGACGCAACGGTTCCGCTGGCCGCCGGCGGCAGTTCCAGCATGCTGGCCGGACGCACCGGGACCACCGGCATCGACGAAGAGCGCATCGTCAACGAGGTGGGCGATCTGATCATTCACGAGGGCGGCGGCCCGACTTTGGGGATGGATCTGCAACTCGCGCTGTCGGAGTCCAAGAAGCCGCTGGCGGACCCCGAGATGAGTCTCGGCTCGGTCGAATACCTTTTGCCCCATTTCCTGCACGGTAAGTCCGTCGCGCAGCTCTATCACTGGCCCGCCCAGCCGGCGAACGAGTTCCATAGCAACAACCGTTCCTCGCTCGCGCACAGTTGGACCTATCCTCTGGCGGACGTGGGCGAACTGCTGCGCGTCGCACTGGACGTCCGCAGGTTGAACCAGGAGATCGCCGCCTTCGCCGGCGCACCGGCCCAGGTCGCGATCCTGTACTCGCAGACCTCCACCCTGCAACTGCCGCCCGAGATGCTCACCTGGCAAGTCACGCCCTACCTGGCGGAGTTGCAAAAGACCTATGCCGCCAGCCAGTACTTGGATGCCAAGGTCACCTTCATTACCGAGCGGCAGATTCGCAAAGGCTGGCTCTCGCGTTACCGGCTCCTGCTGGCGCCGGCCGTGCGCAACCTTCCCGCCGATGTGGTCGGGCAGATCCGCGAATACGCCTCCGCGGGTGGACGGGTGTTCGTGACGCCGGAATCCCTGCTGGGAGACGAGTACAACCGCCGGGCGGACTATCTGGCGAAGCTCGGCATCACCGTTCGGGAGACATTCCGCCCCCAGGCCGCCGGCGGCGGACGCATGGTGCAAGGCTACGACCAGAGCTTCTCGGAGGACGTCGCCTTCGACGACGGCGTCCCGCTGAAGCTGTCGCCGGGGGCCCTGGAATCGCGCGGCGTGCGGCAGACCATCGAGCTCTCCGGAAAGGCCGGGGTGCTCCACCGCCGGCCCGACGGCAGCCCCGCCATCGTGCGCGTGGCGCTGGGCCGCGGCGCCATCGACTACGCCGCCTGCTCCCTCGAAGAGCAAAGCTTCGCGCGCCTGCTGGACCCTCTGTTCACCGAGGCCGGCGTGGATCGCGCGGCGCGTGTAGTCGCTCTGGACGGCGCCGGCAAGTGGCGCGTGGAAGCGCGCTTCGCCCGGCTCGGCCCGCGACGGCTGTTGTACGTCTCCAATTTCAACCCTCGCCCCATCCGCCTGCGCGTGGAGGCGCCGCTTATCGCCGGGCTCGAGGAATTGCGGGACCAGCGCGCCATTCGCGGCGGCGAAATCGAAGTCCCCGCCCGGCAGACGGGAATCTACGAACTGCGCTGAGTCCGCTCAGCGCGCGGCGCCGCCAGGACTGAATCGCAGCGCCGGCGTCGCGATGTCCTCGGGCGCGCGCGGATCGCCCGCCGCCGGGCCGTGCCAAACGCTCCCGCCGAACGTTGTGATATAGATCATCGCCGGGTCGAAGGGGTCGGGAACCACACGGTGGCCCCACTTGAAGTTATACCCGCGAATGCGCTGCCACGTTTCGCCCCGGTCCGGCGACCGCCACGCCGAGGATTCGAATCCGCAGGCGTACGCGACCGATGGATTATTCGGGTCCACGGTCACGTCGTAGACGTGCTGGTCCTTGGAAAGCACGTTGCGCCACGTGGCCCCGCCGTCGGCGGAGAGGAAGATGCCGCCGTCCTGGGCGCCCCGCGCTTCGGCGCGGCCCCACGCCCCCAGATACAGGCGCTCGGGGTCTCGCACGTCGACCGCCAGTCCGTTCGGACCGTTCACGCCCTTGGGTAGCGGGATCCGGGTCCAGTGTTCGGCGCCGTCGGTTGACCGGTACAGCGCGCCGTCCCCGTCGTTGCCGAAGCTTCCGTCGGAAGTGCGGCGGGCGACGAGCAGGTAGAGCACCCCATTCCGATCCTGCACCAGCCGCCAGGCGAAAGGCTCCGGGCCGGCCAGGCCTTCGTTCTTCAGGACCCAGTGGCCGCCTCCGTCCGCGGATTTGTAAACGCCTTTGCCGAAGGCGGCGACGTAGAGCACGCGGGCGTTCGCGGGGCTTCGGGGATCGAGCAGAATGTGGGTCGGAGCGGTGTCGGGAATCCAGTCGCTCGAGCAGTTCCACTGCCTTGCGCCGTCGTCGCTGCGGCAAATGCCGCCCACGTAGGTAGAGACGGAACGCTGGTTCCACATCTTCGGCCGCGGGAGATCGTGGACATAACTCATCACGCCCCACACGCGGCCTTTCACCTGGGGATCGAAAACCATCCAGTAGGTCGTGTTCCGCCACATGCGCGGCACGCCGGCGGTCGAGGCCAGCCAGCTCTTCCCGCCGTTCTCGCTCCGGAACTGCCCGATATCGGTATACGTGATGAAGATCCGGTTCCTGTCGAAGGGGTCGAAGTGGACGCCGTAGGCGGTGGTCACATCCAGGCCCGTGCTGCCGTACCCGTGGTCCTGGGCGCGCTTCGAATACACGGCCTCCCAGGTCTTGCCGCCATCCACCGACCGCAACATGCGCATGGAATCGGAGCCGTAGACGCGGTTCGGATCGGCCGGCGCCACGCCCAGATTCTCCGTGTTTCTGCCCCATCCGGCGCCGTTGCGCTCCACCATCCACGCTTCCCGCTGATGTTCCGGACCGGTCTTGGTCTGGTCCCAGACAATCTCCCAGTTGCGGCCGCCGTCCGCGGTCTTCGCAAATCCGAAGACCGGCTTCGCCGAGTTCCGGCCGTTGTCGTAGGAAAGGTAGGCCACTTCCGGATGCCGCGCGCTGGCCGCGACGCCGGAAAACTGAGCGGCCGCTTCGAGGCCCGGCAACACGACCTTGGTCCAACTCTCGCCGCCGTTGGCCGAGACCAGCGCTCCATTCGCCCTGGTCGCGTAGAAAATCGGCTTCCCGCCGCCCGCCGGAAATCCTCCCGAGTACTGGGAAAACACACCGGCGCCCGCGGGCGGATCGAAACTGGTCCAGACGCCGTTGCGCCGCGCGATCACCGAGTTTGCGCCGATCACGTAGATGCGGCGATCCGTCTTCGGCGACGCGGGATCGACGTAGATGCGAGTGTTCGCGCCGTAGGCGTATGCGCTTCGCGTTTCGAAGCCGGGAAAATCCCTGGCGATCTCCCAGGTCTTACCCCAGTCTCTGGACACGGCGAAGGAATTCGCACTCCGATTGGCAATCACGGCGTAGAGGAGTTTCGAGTCCGCGGGGTCGACCGCGAGCGAAATCGGCGCGCCCGGGGATTCGCCGCGAGTCAGCAGCCTTTCGCCGGCGTGATCGTCCGGCATGACGACTCCGGTGACCGAGCCGGGGTCGGGATAAACCAGGTTCCACGTCTGGCCGCGGTCCGTGCTGCGCCACAGCCCGACGGTCTGCGCATAAATCACGTTCGGGTCGAGGGGATCGAAGACGAAAAAGCGGACCCGCCCCCTCAGGTTGAACATGCGCCAGGAAGTTCCCGCGTCGTGCGAGATGTAGGCGCCCGTCATGTCGCAGTACGCGAGCACGTCGTTCGCGTTGTGAGGGCTGATCGTCGGAGCGTAGATGGAACCGCCGCCTCCCGGACCGATGACCCTCCACCGATCGTTCCGCGGCGCACCCGCGAAAGCCGGCAGCCACAGCACGGCAGGCGCCAGCAGCATCAGAGTTCGCTTCCTCATGGTTATCGGTCGGTGACCTCCCGTATCTCCGGCGGTACGTGCCAGGCATTCATATTACCTCAGGGGCCGTCGGGAATTGGCGATTCCAGTTCGCGACGGGCTCTTTGTTCCGCGAGATTCAGTAGTAGTAGAATCTCGGAGTGGAGGCAGCGGAAAATGGGGTTACGGCTCGTCCTGGCTGCGTGTGCCGCGATTGCTTCGCCCGTTCTGGCGCTCGAAGGAGGCCTGCGAAGCAACTTGCGTTCGGTGGAAGACGTCGTCTTCGCCGTACGGTTTGCGGGCAGCCCCACCGGCGACCCGCACTGGTACGCCAATTTCGGCTACTACGCATTCGACGCCGAACGCAAGGCATATCCGGAAGGAGCGAAGCTCTGCCGCTTGAACCTGCGCACCGGGAAGCTGACGGTGTTGCTGGAGGATCCGCGCGGCGGCGTGCGAGACCCGCAGGTGCATTATGACGGCGGCAAGATCCTCTTCTCCTACCGCAAGGGCGGCACTCCTAATTACCATCTGTACGAAATCAACGCCGACGGAACCGGCCTGTGGCAGCTCACCTCCGGGCCGTGGGACGATATCGAGCCTACCTACACCGCGTCCGGCGAGATTGTTTTCGTCTCCACGCGCGCCAGGAGATGGGTGAACTGCTGGCTGACGCAGGTGGCGATCCTGTTCCGCGCCAGCGCCGACGGTTCCGGCATCCGCATGATCTCCTCCAACGGCGAGCAGGACAACACGCCGTGGCCGATGGCCGACGGCCGGATTCTCTATACGCGCTGGGAATACACGGATCGGAGTCAGGTCCACTATCACCACCTGTGGACCTCGAATCCCGATGGCACCCAGCAGGCAATCCTCTACGGCAACCAGCGCCCCGGAATTGTAATGATCGACGCCAAGCCGATTCCGAACTCGGATAAGGTGGTGGCGGTCTTCTCACCGGGTCACGGACGGAAGGAGCACGGCGGGCCCATCGCCATCGTGGACCCGGATGCGGGACCGGATGCCGAGGCCGGGGCCCGGCAGATCAACCCAACCCGGGAGAACTACCGGGATCCCTGGGCGTTCAGCGAAGATCTGATCCTCGCCGCCCGAGGCCCGTCGCTCGTCTTGATGAACGGCAAGGGGACCGTGGAGGAGATCTTCCGGCTGCCCGAGGCGGACTTGGCCGCCAAGCTGGAGTGCCACGAACCCAGGCCGCTCACCGTGCGGGCCAGGGAGCGCGCGATCGCCCCGAAAGTCGACCTGACGATGCGGACGGGAACGCTTCTGCTCTCCGACATCTACCGGGGCCGCAACATGGCGGGTGTCCGCCGCGGCGAGATCAAGAAACTTCTGGTTCTGGAACCGCTGCCCATGCCCATCCATTTCTCGGGGGGCGCGGAGCCGGTCAGTTACCTGGGTACGTTCACTCTGGAGCGCATTGTGGGCACGGTGCCGGTGGAGGAGGATGGGTCGGCGTACTTCCAGTTGCCCGCTTTGAGAAGCTTCTTCTTCGTGGCGCTGGACGAAAACGAGATGTCGGTGAAGCGGATGCAGAGCTTCCTCACCGTGCAACCCGGCGAGACCCTCGGCTGCACGGGCTGTCATGAAGACAGAGCGGAGGCGCCTCCCCATTCCGGCCGCCCGCCGCTGGCCGTGCGGCGCCCGCCGAGCGTTGTCGAGGCGATCGCCGGTGTGCCCGGCGTCCTGGACTTTCCCCGCGACATCCAGCCGGTTCTCGACCGGCACTGCGTGCGCTGCCATGACTACACCAACCGTTCGGGAGGCGTGATCCTGTCCGGAGACCGGGGGCCGATGTACTCCCACAGTTACTTCACGCTGACGATTCTGCATCAGGTCGCCGACGGGAACAACCGGCCGCGCAGCAATTACCCGCCCCGGGCGCTGGGGAGTTCGGCCAGCCCGTTGATGCGGAAAGTGAGCGGGCAGCACCACGGCGTGGTCCTTTCCGCGGCGGAACTCCGCTTGATTCGCATGTGGATTGAAAGCGGCGCCGCGTATCCTGGCACGTACGCGGCGCTGGGAACGGGCATGATCGGCTATGCCGTCGAGAACAATGCGGTTCGGCAGGACATGGAATGGGCTTCGGCCAAACCCGCCGCGGATGCGATCGGGCGGCGCTGTCTGAGCTGTCACGGCGCCTCGAGGCCGCTGACGCAGTCCATCTCCGGAGACATCAAGATCTCGCGGCCGGAGCCTCCGTCCGTCTACGGATATCCGCGGCCGGAGGGTGAGGCGGCGCAAATGATGAAGAAGTTTTCCCGCCACATGGTGTGGAACCTCACCCGGCCCGAGAAATCGATGATGCTGCTGGCCCCGCTGGCGCGAGAAGCCGGCGGTTACGGGCTTTGCGGCGCGCGGGTTTTCGCGGACTCCGCGGACCCGGATTACGCGCTCATCCTGGCCGCGGTCCGGGAGGCGAAACAGCGGCTGGAAGAGATGAAACGCTTTGACATGCCCGGTTTTGTTCCGCGCTTCGATTGGGTGCGCGAGATGAAACGGTTTGGGCTCTTGCCGGAAACCCACGCTCCCCGGGACCCGGTGGACTACTACGCGGTCGAGCGCCGGTATTGGGAGTCGCTGTGGTACCGGCCGCAATGATGAGGTTTGCGGTCGCGGCGTTCTGCCTGGCGGCGCTGCCGTGCCGGGGTCAAATCTGCGCTCCCTCCGGCCTGGAAGTGTCCGGAGATGGCCGAAGGGTTTACGTCGCCTGCTCGGAGCGGAGGACGATTGAGTTCGTCGATCCGGGCACGGGTAAAACTCTCCGCTCCGTTGCGCTGCCCGCCCGCCCGGCCGGCCTGACTCTCTCGCCGGATGGCGCATCGCTCTACGTGGCGTGTGTCGCGCCGGCCAGCTCGGTCCTCGATGTGGACGCCGCGACTGGGAGAATCCGGTCGTCCTTAGCCGCGGGATATTCGGCGCAGAGGGCGGTGCCGAGCCGCGACGGCAAGACCTTGTATGCCGTGAATCGCTTTGGCGGCGATGTCTGGATCCTGGACGTCCTCGGGCGGCGCCTGGAAGCGAAAGTGAAAGTGGTGCGGGAGCCCATGGACGCCGCGCTCACCCCGGACGGCAAGTGGCTGTTCGTCGCCAACGCGCTGCCGGCGATGCGCGCCGATGTCCCTCCGGTGGCCGCGCGAGTCAGCGTGATTGACACCGCGGCGCGCCGGCCGGCGGAGAGCATCCAATTGCCCAACGGAAGCACGGGCCTGCGGTCCATCCGCATGTCACACGACGGGAAGTGGGCCGCCGTGACGCACATTCTGGCGCGCTATTACCTGCCGACGACCCAACTGGATCGCGGGTGGATGACCACCAATGCCGTGAGCCTGATTGACGTACCCTCGCGCAGGCTGGCCGCGACCATCCTGCTGGATAACATCGGACGGGGCGCGGCCAATCCTTGGGCCGTGGCGTGGACGCCGGACGGGAAGCGCCTCCTGGTGACGCATGCCGGCACGCATGAACTGAGCGTGATCGATGTTCCGGCGCTGCTGGCAAAGCTGGCGCAACCACTCCCGGCCATCGACCCGGCGGACGATCTGTCGTTTCTGGCGGGCCTGCGCCGTCGTGTCGCCCTGTCCGGCAAGGGGCCGCGGGCGATGGCCGTGGCCGGCAGCCGTGTGTTCGTGGCCGGTTACTTCTCCGATACGCTCGAGACGCTGGACCTTGAAAGGCCGGAACGAGGACCGGAAGTCCTGGCGCGCTTCTCGCGGGGCGAGACGGACGCGGCACGCCGCGGAGAAATGCTCTTCAACGATGGCTCGATCGGCTTTCAGGGGTGGCAAAGCTGCGCGACCTGCCATTCGTTCGATGCCCGGGTGGATGGGTTGAACTGGGACCTGCTCAATGACGGCATCGGCAATCCGAAGAACGTCAAGAGCCTCCTGCTCAGCCACCGCACGCCTCCGGTGATGAGCGAGGGGGTAAGAGAGAACGCCGAGTACGCGGTTCGCGCCGGTCTCCGCCTCATCCTCTTTGCTCAGCGGCCCGATGAGGACGCTGCGGCCATCGATGCTTATCTCAAGTCGCTGGCGCCCATGGCCAGCCCGGCTCTCGTCAAGGGGAGGCTGCCGGACCACGCCGAGCGCGGCAGAAAGCTCTTTTTCAGCGGCCAGACGGGCTGCGCCACGTGCCATCCCGCTGGGTTGTTCACGGATCTTCAGTCTCACGATGTCGGCACCCGATCTCAGACCGACCGGATCTCGGAATTCGACACCCCGACCCTGGTCGAACTATGGCGCACGGCGCCGTATCTGCACGACGGATCCGCGGCCAGCCTGCGCGAGGTGCTGACGGTCTTCAACAAATCGGATCGCCACGGAAAGACCTCGCACCTGACCGCTTCGGAGATCGGCGACCTGGCCGAGTTCCTTGGCTGTCTGTAACTTCAGGCGGCCAGCGCGGCGCGCGCCACGCGCAGCACGTTTTCGCCGAGGATCTTCCGGATGTCCGCGTCGGAATAACCG
>JACQZT010000196.1 GCA_016213755.1 Acidobacteriota bacterium
CAGGCCGTCACCGGCCCCTTCTTCTCCATCGCCGGCAGCACGTAATCCCGCACTTGCCGCAACATGCCGGCATCGCTCCAGGGGGAGTTGGCCACTAAGTGATGCAGCGACTCGTGCATGCTCTGCACATGATCGGGAGCCAGGCGCGCCGCCATGGGCTCGACGCTCTTTCGTTCGCCATCCAGCAACAGGCCCGTGCAGTAATTTCGCAGGGGCAGCTTGCGATCCGCGTGCCCCACGGCTTGCGCCAGCCAGTCCAAATACTCCGCGAGGCGTTTCTCCTGTGGTGCTGGCGCTGGGTTTTGCGCAGCCACGGAAACATTCTAGCACGGTTTTGTTGTTTATGACACAGTAAAATTACGCGCGCGGTTCGGTATCGGTTACCGAGCCGCGACCGTCAGGGAGCGGTTGTGCCGAACTGGCGTCCTTATTTCGGAACGGTCCCCAAGGATTTCACGGCCGCCTTGCGCGTACAATAGGCGTTCGGTGACGCGCCGGGAGATCCGATGAAGAAAAAGCCCCTGTCCGATCATGGCGATTCCGCCAAGATGCGCCGCTTCCAAGCGGAAGCCGATTATGGCGAATCCGTTTTCCTTTCCACCATCGGCGACCAGGCGGGCTCGATCAAGGCTGTGAAACGTTCGCTGGAGTGGGATCCGGGCTACGCGCCCGCCATCATGACCATGGGTTCCGTTGAATACCAGCTCCGAAGAAGAGCCGCGGGGCGGAAGCTGTTTCTGTCCCTGCTGGCATTGCCCGAGTCCACTCCGCACCTGATCGGGATCATCGATCAGGCTGGTGATTTCCTCATCGACCGCGGCGCTTACCAGGACGGCCTCGAGTTGTTCCGGGGCGCCGCGAAGAAATTCCCCGCCGCCACGGTCTTCCTTCAGGGCGTCTCCTGCTGCGCCTCGCACCAGGGCTGCCTGGACGAAGCGGTTTCCGCTTCCGAGCGCGCCCTCCAACTCGAACCGGAGAACCAGAAACTGGTCACCGACCTGGGCTGGAGCCTGTTCCTGGCCGGCCGCCAGGATGAGGCGCTCACCGTGCTCGAGCGGGCGGTCGCCATGAACCCCGCCGAAAAACTGGCCCGCGAAAACCTGCGGCTGTGCAAAGCCGGGCTTGCGGAGTTTCGCCGGCTGATCGAATCCGAGCGGACCACGCCCCCGGCCCGGCAGCCTCGTGGCCGCCTCAAGAACAAGATATGATGGAGGGTTCACAATGGCAAAACTGGGATCTCACAAGCGGCCCGCGGTAGTTCGCGTCCAAACCATGGAACAGGGAGAACGGGTCCTCGCGCTCTGCCAGGAGCACGGCTGGCAGGCGGTCGTGGGCGTGGAAGAGGATATGCCCGAGGATCTCACCGACCTCGAACGCCTCATGAACGAAAAGCCCGCGAAGCCCCAGCCCCTCCGCGCGCCGCCCAAGATCGGCCGCAACGACTACTGCCCCTGCGGCAGCGGCAAGAAGTACAAGAACTGTTGCGCACCGCCCCCCGAGGGCACGCCCGCGGCCACGTGACGGCGGGACCGGTGCTGGCGCCTGTGGGAAGAGTCATATCCCACATAAAACACGGAACCGATCCAGCGGGAGCGTGTTGACGATGTCGGCGGCCTCCAGCCAGCCGCGGCGGGCCATGCTCACGCCGAAGCGCATGTTGGCCAGGTGCTTGGGGTGGTGCGCGTCGGTGGAGATCGCGAAGCGGGCGCCCAGCGCCTTGGCCTGGCGGATCAGCGGGGCGTCCAGGTCCAGGCGCTCCGGGCTGGCGTTGATCTCGAACAGGACGCCCCGTTTGGCCGCCGCCGCGGCCACGCGCTCGAAGTCGAAGGAGAATGCCTCGCGGTGCAGCAGCACGCGCCCGGTGGGATGGCCGATGGCGCGCACGTGCGGGTTCTCGAGGGCGCGCAGCAGGCGGTCGGTCATCTCCACAGACTCCAGGCTCATGTAGCTGTGCACGCTGGCCACCACGAAGTCGAGTTCGGCCAGCGCGTCGTCGGTCAAGTCCATCGATCCGTCGCGGCGTATGTCGCACTCCAGGCCGGAGAAGACGTGAATGCCCAACCCCTGGCGGTTGGCCTCGCGCACGCGGGCGGCGAAATCCACCGCGCGCCGCTCGTCCAGGCCGTTGGCCATGGCCAGCGACTTGGAATGGTCCGTGATGGCGATGTACTCGTAGCCCAGCGCGCGGGCCGCCTCGGCCATCTCTTCGAGCGTCGCGCGGCCGTCGCTTTCGCGCGTGTGCATGTGCAGGTCGCCGCGCACCTGCGCCAGTTGCACCAGGTCGGGAAGCCGGTGCTCCCCGGCGGCTTCGATCTCGCCCTGGTTCTCGCGCAATTCGGGCGGAATCCAATCCAGGCCCAGCGCGGCGTAGATCTCTTCCTCGCTCGCGGCGGCCACCAGCGTCTCGCCGGCCATCCGGAACAGGCCGTACTCGTTCAGCGTGTAACCCAATCTCAACGCCCGCTGGCGCAGTGCGACGTTGTGCTCCTTGCTGCCGGTGAAATACTGCAACGCCGCGCCCAGGCTCTCCGCCGGCAGCGCTCGCACATCCACTTGCAGGCCCTCCAGGCCGATGCGCGCGCTGGCCTTGTTGCGGCCCTTGCCAAGCACCTCGCCCACGCGAGGGTGAGCCACAAAGCGCTCCAGCGCGGTTTCGGCGCCTTCGCCCGTCACCAGCAGATCGATGTCGCCGACGGTTTCCTTGCCGCGGCGGTAACTTCCCGCGACGCTCACCGATTCGGCGCCCAGGTATGCCGTCAGTTCCTCCACTACCTCGGAGGCGAAATTGAGCGTGAAGCGCCCCGCGCCCTGGCGGTAGTAGGCGATCGAGCGCAGCACCTTCTCCTCGAGCTTGGCGCCCATGCGCGGCAGCAGGCGCAGTTTCTCCTCCCGGCAGACGCGCTCCAGATCGTCGATAGTCGAAACCCGGTAATGCTCCCACAGCCGGGCGATGCTTTTCGGCCCCAGGCCCTGGATTTTGAGCAGTTCGAGCGCCGTGGGCGGATACTTGGCGAGCATCTCGTCGCGCCGCTCGAACGACCCGCGCGCCTGGATTTCCTCCAGCACCGCGGCCAGTCCCTTGCCGATGCCGGGGATGTCGGTGACCTTTCGCGCCGGATCGCGCACCATCTCCGCCACGCTTTCCGGGTAGCCTTCGATGACCGTCGCCGCGTTGCGGTAGCTGCGGATGCGGAAGGGATCCTCGGCCGCAATCTCCATCAGGTCCGCGGTTTCCGACAGTAGCCGGGCGATCTCGCGATTCTCCATGGCTCTTTGCATCCTAGGCTAGCAGCTTCCCCGGTTCTAAGATGTTCACCCGATGGCTCGTTGCCCCCGGAACCCTTACTCTGGCAGTAGATGCGCGTTCGAGCAGTCTTTCCGTGGCTGGCGTTTCCGATGGCAGCCGCCCTGTGGGGCCAGGTCTCCATGCCGGCGTATTGGCGCTACACCCCGCCGGCGCCCTCCTTGCTTCTTGGCCTCGACTGGCGGCAGGCGTCGCAGTCGAGCCTGTCGGCGCTGGCGGCGGCGTCCGTGAATCTGGAGTTCGCCGAGCAACTCGGCAGCATCCTGGTGACGGCCGAACCCGGCGCCGCCAAGGGGCGCTTTCTGGCGGTGGCGACGGGACGCTTCAACGTCTCCAAACTGCGGCGCATGGCCGCCGCCGAGGGCGCCCGCACGGTACGCTTCCGCGGGCTGGAGATCTTCTCGGCCGGCGGCGTGGAAGTCACGGTGGCCGGCGACGGCGTTCTGCTGGCCGGCGACGCCGCCTCGCTGCGCGCCGCCCTCGAGCGCGGCGGCACGGTGACACCTCGGGACAGCGCCATCTGGCGCCAGGCCGCCGATCTGACCAGGCGCTATTCGCTGTGGGCCGTCTCCACCGAGGCGCTGCCGGTCGCTTCGCCTTTGCTCGCGGGCGTGCGGTCTTTCGCCGGCGGCGTAGCGTTCGAGCGCGGGCTGCAACTGGCGTTGGACCTGAACACCGCGTCCGAGGACTCCGCGCAGACCCTGGCGGAAGCGCTCGAACGGGCGCCCGGCTTACACGGTCTCGTTGTCCGCGCCGAGGGGAGCGATGTTCGTCTGACGGCTACGGTTGACGCCGAGCGGCCGGAAGCCTCGCTGAAGAAGCTGTCGGCGTGGATTCTCGCGCCGCCAGAAGCGGCGCCCGAGCTTCCCCCGCCCCCGCGGCGCAAGACCATCCTCATTGTGGGCCTGGACGAAGGCACGCGCGAAATCCCCTTGCGTGCCCTCCAGCGCTGACCGAGTTTCGGGGTTGCGTAGCCGGTCCCCGAAACTCGTTATAATTTCGGTGTGGATGGGGTGCGTCATAGTGTTTGCGCGTTGGACTGTCCGGATGCGTGCTCTCTCGCGGTCACGGTGCGGGACGGGCAGGCGGTGCAGTTGCGCGGCGATGCCACCCACCCCGTAACGCAAGGGTTCGTGTGCGGCAAGGTGGCCCGCTACCTGGAGCGCCAGTACTCGCCCGAGCGGCTGCTGCATCCCCAGAAACGCATCGGCGCCAAAGGCGAAGGACGCTTCGCGCGCATCTCGTGGGACGAAGCCCTGGAGACCATCGCGGCGCGGCTGAACTCCATCCGCGCAGAGCACGGCGCCGAAGCGGTGCTGCCCTATAGCTACGCCGGCACCATGGGATTGCTCAACGGAGCCGGCATGGACCGGCGCTTCTTTCACCGGCTCGGCGCCTCGCGGCTCGACCGCACCATCTGTTCGAGCGCCGGCGGCGCGGCGCTGGAGAGCACGCTCGGCGCGCGCTTGGGAACCGAGCCCGAGCGGTTCCGCCACGCGCGGCTGATTGTAGCCTGGGGCGCCAACATTCTGGCCACCAACGCGCACCTGTGGCCGTTCATCGTTCAGGCGCGCCGCAACGGCGCGCGGTTCTGCGTCATCGACCCGGTGCGCGACCGCACCGCCGCGCTGGCCGACAAGCACTTCTTCATCCATCCCGGCTCGGATGCCGCCCTGGCCCTGGGCATGATGCGCGTCATCCTGGACGAACACCTGGAGGACGCGGACTACGTCGCCCGCCACACCACCGGCATCGGCGAGCTGCGCAAGAAAGTGCGGGACTACCCGCCCGAGCGCGTGGCCGGGCTGACCGGCATCCCCGCCGAGCAGATCCGCGCGCTGGCGCGCGAATACGCCACCACCCGGCCGGCCGTAATCCGGCTCAACTACGGCGTGCAGCGCAGCGAGCGCGGCGGGCTGAGCGTGCGCGCCATCTCCCTGCTGCCCGCGCTCACCGGCGCCTGGAAGGACCCGGGCGGCGGGCTGCAACTTACCACCTCGGGGGCGTTTCGCCTGAACCGCGCCGGCCTGGAAATGCCGGAGCTGGATGCTCGCGGCGCGCGCACGGTGAACATGAGCCGGCTGGGCCACGCCCTCACCGAACTGGACACGCCGCCGGTGAAAGCCCTGGTGGTCTACAACTCCAACCCGGCCGCCATCGCGCCGCATCAGAACCGGGTGATCGAGGGGCTGCGCCGCGAAGATCTCTTCACCGTGGTGCTGGAGCAGTTCCAGACCGACACGGCCGATTACGCCGACATTCTGCTGCCCGCCACCACGTTCCTCGAACACACCGACCTGTACTTCGCCTACGGGCACTACTACCTGCAACTGGCGCGGCCCGTCGTGGCGGCGCCCGGCGAAACGAAGTCCAACGTCGAGGTCTTCCGCCTGCTGGCCCGGCGCATGGGTTTCGAAGACCCTTGCTTCGGGGACAGCGAAGACGGCATGATCCGCACGCTGCTCGGCTCCGGAGATCCGTTTCTCGGCGGCATCACGCTCGAACGCCTGGAACGCGAGCATTTCGTGCGGCTCAATCTGCCCGATCCTTTTCTGCCTTTCGCCGAACCCGCGCGCAAGATCGACTTCCAGGCCGCGACGCTCGACTACCAGCCGCCCGTCGAGTCGCGTCACGGCGACACCGCGTTGCGCGCACTGTACCCGCTGGAACTCATCACGCCCAAGAATCACGACAGCTTGAATTCGAGCTTCGGCCATCGCGCCGAGGTGGACCGGCAGACCGCGACCCTCGCCATGCACGGCGCCGACGCCGCGCCGCGCGGCATCGTCTCGGGCGACCGCGTGCGCCTGTTCAACGCGCGCGGCAGTTGCGAACTGACGGCCGAGGTGGACGGCGCCGTGCCTCCGGGCGTGGTGCGGGCCGCGAGCGTGCGCTGGAACAAGCGCGCGCCCGACCGCAGGAACACCAACGTCCTGGTCTCGGACCGGCTGACCGATCTGGGCGGCGGTCCGGTCTTCTACAGTTGCCTCATCCAGGTGGAAAAATGCGCTCAATGATTCCCGTCCTCATCGCCCTTGGATTCATCGCCACGGGCTGCCAACGCAAGCAGCCCCTCAAGGTGGAGATCATCGAGGAGGAGGCCCCCAAGCTGGCCACCATTGTTCACGTGGCCGACCCCAAGGCGACGGTTCAACTGGTGAAGGGCTTTTACGAACTGGAGCAGAATACCTGGCGCTGGGCCGCGCCGAAATTCGCGGTGACCCTGCGGCCGCCTCGCGGCTCGGATCGGCGCGGAGCCATCCTGCAATTGACCTTCACCCTCGCCGACGCCGTGCTGTCGCACACCAAGAGCGCGACCATCCGCGCCTCCACGGCCGGCGTTTCATTGGAGCCTGAAACGTTCACCAAAGCGGGTGAGTATGTGTACTCGCGCGAGGTGCCCGCGAAGCTCCTGGCCGGCGACGCCGTCACGTTCGAGTTCACGGTGGACAAGTGGCTGCCCGCCAGCGAGGGCGACCACCGCGACCTGGCGCTGATCGTTTCCACCATCGGCCTCGAGGTCAAATGAGGCGTGTTCTTCGCGCGGCTTACTGGGTCGCGCCGCTTCTGTTTTGTTTCCTGTTGTACCGCTACGCGTCGCGAAGCTGGTTTCAGCAGGACGACTTCGCCTGGCTCGGGCTGCGCCTGGACATTCAGTACGGCGCCACCTGGCTCACCACCATCTTCTCGCCCATGGCGCAAGGGACCATTCGCCCGCTCAGCGAGCGGCTCTTCTTTCTGACCCTGGAATCCATCTTCGGCATCGAGTCGGTTCCATTTCGCGTGACCGTGTTCGCCACCCAGTTCGGCAGCCTGCTGCTGCTCACCTGGATTGCCGGAAAGCTGACCGGCTCGCGCCTGGCGGGATTGCTGGCCCCTATCCTGTGGACCTCGAGCAGCGCGCTCGGCATCCCGCTGGCTTGGACCTCGGCGTATAACCAGATCCTGTGCGGCTTCTTTCTGCTGCTGTCGTTTCACTTCCTGCTGCGCTTCGCCGCTACCGGCGAACGCAAGTGGTGGTTCTGGCAGTGGGTCTCGTTTCTGGCCGGCTTCGGCGCGCTGGAGATCAACGTGGTCTACCCCGCGCTGGCGGCCCTCTACACGCTGTGTTGCGCGCGCCGCTATTTCCGCAAGACGCTGCCGCTGTTCGGGCCCTCCATCCTG
Source organism: Acidobacteriota bacterium (assembly GCA_016213755.1). Lineage (GTDB taxonomy): Bacteria > Acidobacteriota > Terriglobia > Bryobacterales > Bryobacteraceae > JACQZT01. The sequence continues at coordinate 7,469 of JACQZT010000196.1, forward strand.
TACGCCGTCGTGCATCGCCTCCTCGCCCCCCAGGCGGCCAGCGGGCCTTATGCGATGCACTTCGACGCGTCGATGCTCTCTACGTTCGCCCAGTACTGGCACATGGCGCTGGGCGCCGAGCACGCCGGGCTGATTCCGCCCGGAACCGGATGGGCCCCGGCGGTGACGGTGGGCGTGTGGGTGCTCGCCGCCGCTCTGGCGGGCTTCGCCGCCTGGAAACTGATCCGGCGCGAGTGGCTGGCCGCGTTCCTGCCGGCCTGGTTCGCCATCGTGCTGGCGCCGGTGCTGCCGCTGCGCAATCACATCTCCGAGTACTACCTGGCGGCGCCCATGATCGGGCTGGCCGTGCTGGGCGCCTGGGGGCTGGCCAGCGCGTGGCGCGCGGCGTGGCACTGGCGCGCGGTGGCGCTGTTCTGCGCGGTGGTGTATTTCTCGACCGCGGCGCCGGCCGCCCGCTCCGTCTCGCGCGCGCAGTTCGAGCGCAGCCGCGCGGTGCGCGCCATGGTGCTGGGCGTGGTGCGCGCGCGCCAGATCCACCCCCAAGACATCCTGCTGCTCGCCAACCTGGACACGCAACTCTTCTACGCCGGTATCGTGGACAGCCCGTTCCGGCTGTACGGCATCCAGGATGTCTACCTGGCGCCGGGCACCACCGCCCGGATTCGGGAATTTCCGGAGCTGGGCCGCATCTCGGATTTCGTGCTGCCCACTCCCGGCGTGCGGCGCGCGCTGGCGCACTACCGCGCCACGGTCTACGACGCCGGCGGACCCCGTCTGCGCAACATCACCTCGGCGTACGCGCAGGTTCTGGACACGCAGAAGGAGGAAGTGTACTCCTCTCGCGTCGAGGCCGCCAAGCCCGGCTACGCCGGCGTGCTGGGGCCAACCTGGCACGCGGCGGAAGGAAACAGCCGCTCCATGCCGCGGCGGGCCACAGTCACGCTGGCGGGCCCCCCATCGGCCGGCCTGCGGTTGTACCTGAACGGCTGGGCGCCGCACGCCCTGATGGCCGCCGGCCCGCTCCGGGTTTCCGTAAGCGTCAACGGCCGGCCCCTGGCTCCGGCCACGCTGCACCCCGGTCCGGATGCCTTCGAGCTGGCATTCGACCTGCCGCCCGGCCTGGTTGGCGCCGCCTCCATGGAAGTCGCGGTGGAACTCGACCGTGCCTTCCGGGCCCCCGATGACGAAAGCGAATTCGGCCTCCGCTTCGGCGTCTTTTCACTGCGCTAGACTGAAAAATGGGATGGCGGCAAGAGCCACGTGCGGAAACCATCCGGGACCGCTACCGTTAGGGAACGGTCGTTCGCGGTAAATTGTTACTGTCCCTATTTACAGGACCGCGATGCAGCAAAACATTTCTTTCACGCTCAATGGCAAGCCGGCGCGCGTGAGGGTCGATGGCGGGCGCATGCTGTTGTGGGTGCTGCGCCACGACTTGGGGCTCACCGGCGCCAAGTTCGGTTGCGGGGCCGCGGTGTGTAACGCGTGCACGGTCATCGTCGATGGCCAGGCCGTGGCATCCTGCTCGACCCCCGTAAAGGACATCGCCGGCAAGCACGTTCTCACCGTCGAAGGCCTCAGCCGGCAAGGACAAATTCACCCCATCCAGGAAGCGTTCCTGAAGCACCACGCCTTTCAGTGCGGCTTCTGCACCTCGGGAATGATTCTCAGCGCCTACGCCCTGCTCCAGAAGAACCCCCAGCCGAAGCGCGCCGACATCCTGCGTCACCTGGACGGCAACCTGTGCCGCTGCGGCTCGCACACCCGCATCGTCAAAGCCATCCAGGATGCCGCCGGCACGATGAAGCGGAGCGCGTGATGGACTCGCACCAGCCGACGCGGCGCGAAGTGCTGGCCCTGGCCGGTTCGGGGCTGTTCGTGATCTTCCCCGCCCAGCCGCCCCGGCAGGGTTACCCAGCCGACTTCAACGCCTACCTGCGCATCGGCGCCGACGGCCGGGTGACCGGCTTCGTCGGAAAGGTGGAACTCGGCCAGGGTTCCAAGACCGCGCTGGCGCAGATTCTGGCCGAGGAACTGGACGTCGCGCTCGACTCCGTGGACATGGTGATGGGCGACACCGGCCTGTGCCCGTGGGACATGGGCACTTTCGGTTCGCTCAGCGTCCGGCAGTTCGGCCCCGTTCTGCGCGGCGCCGGAGCCGAGGCGCGCGCGGTTCTGCTCCAACTGGCGGCCGAACGTCTCCAGGCGCCGGCCGAGCGGTTGCAGGCGAAGGGCGGCGTGGTCACCGATCGGGACCGCCACGTCACCTACGCCGAACTGGTGCAGGGCAAGCGCATCGAACGGCATCTGGAAAAGGCGCCGGTCAAGCACGTCTCGGCGTACACGGTCGTGGGCCAATCGCCCCGCCGAAAAGACGCTCTCGAGAAGGTGACCGGCCAGGCCAAGTACGCCGCCGACATGGCCCTTCCCGGCACGCTGCACGCGCGCATTCTCCGCCCCCCGGCGCACGGCGCGACGCTGAAGAGCGCCGACACAAGCGCCGCCGAAAAGTATCCCGGCGCGCGCGTGGTCAGGGACGGCGACCTGATCGCGGTGCTGCACGAGCGGCCCGACTTGGCCGAAGAGGCGCTGGGCCTGGTTAAGGCGCAGTTCGAGCGCCCGCGGCCCACGGTGGACGACAAGACCATCTTCAACCACCTGCTCAAAGCCTCGCCGCCCGGCCAGGTGGTCGCCGAGAGCGGCGACCTCACGGAAGGAGCGAGGCAGTGCGAGTCCCTCGTCGAGAGGACTTACCTGAACAGTTACGTCGCGCACGCGGCCCTGGAGACGCACTCCGCGGTCGCAACTCTTGAGAGCGGCAAGGCCACCGTCTGGGCGGGGACCCAGACGCCGTTCTCGTTGAAGCAGCAAGTGGCCCAGGCGCTGGGCCTGGCGCCGGAAAACGTGCGCATCATCACCCCCTATGTGGGCGGCGGTTTTGGCGGCAAGAGCGCCTCCCGGCAGGCCGTCGAGGCGGCGCGCCTGGCCCGGCTCACGGGCAAACCGGTGCAGGTGGTGTGGGACCGCGCCGAAGAGTTCTTCTTCGATACCTTCCGCCCAGCCGCGGTGGTCAGGATCCGTTCGGGCCTGACCGCCGCCGGCACGATCCCGCTCTGGGACTACAATGTGGTTTGCGCGGGCGACCGCGAAGCGAAGCAGTTCTACGACATCCCCCACCAGCGCACCGTCTCCTCCGGCGGCTGGGGCGGCGGCAACCCGCCCGGTCTGCATCCGTTCAGCGTCGGGCCCTGGCGCGCGCCCTCGGTGAACACCCACACCTTCGCGCGCGAGTCGCACATCGACATCCTGGCTCTCAAGGCCGGCGCCGACCCGCTGGAGTTCCGCCTGCGCCATCTGTCCGACCCGCGCATGCGCCGCGTGCTGGAAACCGCCGCCAGGCAGTTCGGCTGGAAGCCGGCGCGCGGGCCCAGCGGGCGCGGCGCGGGCCTGGCGTGCGCTCTTTATATGGGCACTTACGTCGCCACCGCGGCCGAAGTGGCCGTGGACAAGAAGACCGGACACGTGCGGGTGAAGCGGGTGGTGTGCGCGCAAGACCAGGGCCTCGTCGTCAGTCCCGACGGCTCGCGCCAGCAGATCGAGGGCAGCATCACCATGGGCCTGGGCTACGCGCTCAGCGAGGAAGTGCGTTTCAAGGACGGCGAGGTCCTGGACCGCAATTTCGACACCTACCGCATTCCCGCCTTCTCGTGGCTGCCCGAAATCGAAACCGTCCTCATCGACAACCTCGAAACGCCCGCCTCGGGCTGCGGCGAGCCCCCCATCGTCACCATGGGCGCCGTCCTGGCCAATGCCATTCACGACGCCGCGGGAATTCGGCTGCTGCAATTGCCCATGACCCCGGCGCGGGTGCTGGAGGCGCTCAAGCAGCAAGCTACTGGCTCGATATGACCGCTCCACGGCGGTCGGAGTTCGGCACATCCCCGAAGTGGACAAGCCAGGAGGCATGTCCCACATGTCAGATCAAGCAGTTCCGAGCCCGTGGGACATGTCTCCCGACTTGTCCAGCGGCTTCTTCTACAGCATCTGACGGTCGCGGCTCGGAAACATGCGCTGAGCGCTTGGAACATCAGAACGCCCGGCTGGAGGTGATCCCTTTAGCCTGGAGCGCCTCGGCCAGCTTCGTCAGGGCCGACTTCTGGATTTGGGAGACGCGGCTTTCGTTGACTCCCAGGACGCCGCCGATCTCCTTCATCGTCATCTCGTGGGCGTAGTAGAGCGCCACCACTTTCCGGTACCGTTCGGGGAGCTTGCGCATGGCCGCCTCGAGTTTCTCCCGGAGTTCTCCCCGCGCGCACATGTTGTCCGGCCGCGAATCGGGATGGGCTGGGAAGTCCGGCGCGGGCAGGTCGTCGCCCTCCTGACCGCGCGTCGAAGCGGAGACCAGCCCCAGGTTGTGGAGATCGAGGGCGATCTGGCGCCAGCGGGAGACATCGATGCCCATCCGGGCGGCGACTTCCTCTTCGGTCGGCTGGCGCTGCAAGCCGGTCGACAGCTCGCGCGTCACCCGCTCGGCCTGCTTGTGCCGCCGGCGAAGATCCCGCGAGACCCAGTCCATCTCGCGCAGGCTGTCCAGAATGGCGCCCCGGATGCGGTACCGGGCGTAAACCGAGAAGGACACCTTCCGGCCGGAATCGAACTTGGTCGCCGCGTCGGTGAGCCCCAGCAGGCCCGCATGGATCAGGTCGTCGAGTTCCACGTGCGAAGGCAGGCCGTCGCGGACTCGGATCGCGATGGCTTTCACCAGCGGCAGGTATTCCATGACCAGCCGGTTGCGCTTCTCCAGTGCGGATTCGCTCTGCCCGATCGGAGCCTCGCCGAACACACTGGTAGTCATCGTCGCCAGCATTGTGTTATCTCCTGTCTTCGCTTCAATCCGCGGCGGTTCTTCAGTTGCCGCCGTGGCTGGCCCGATATAAGCAGGCCCGGAACAAGTCGGCGCGCCCGGCGCCCAGCCCCTGCCCGACGGGAACCGCCTGCGAGAGGGCCTGATCGGCCTGCGCCTGGTTGGTGCCGGCGTCGATACCCACGAGCAGCGCGGCCCCGCCGCTCAGCAGCGCGGTGCTGAAGGAAGTGCCCCACACCAGCGCGTAGTTCTTCCCCGGATACAGGGTCACCACGCCTTCGCCCGGCCCGGCCACGCTCACCAGGGCGTCCCCGTAGTTGGAGAAGTCGCTGCGGCGATCCTGGTTGCTGGTGGAAGCGACGCCGGTGACCTGGCGGAGAGCCGCCGGATACACCAGGGTCTGCTTTCCGTCGTTGCCCGCCGAGGCCACCATGATCACCCGCCGGGAATTGGCGTACTGGAGGGCTTTCATGAGTTCGTCGGAAGGCTCCGCCATGCTGAAGCTGAGGTTGAGGACCTTGGCGCCCCGATCGGCCGCGTAGTAGATGCCGCGCACAATGTCGAACAGGTTGGATGTGCCATCGCTCTGGAAGACCTTCACCGGCATGATCCTGGCCGCCGGCGCCGCCAGGTGCACCAGCCCGGCGACCATGGTCCCGTGGCCGAAGGCCGCGGGCAGCTTGTTGCGGTCCAGAATCGCCGCTGTGGACTGGTCCAGAATGGCGGCCGTGGACTGGTTGAGGATGGCCGCCGTGTTCTTATCCAGGATGGCGGCGGTGGACTGATCGAGAATGGCGGCTGTGGATTGACTCAGGTCGGCCATCTCCGACCCGCCCGGCAACTCGCGGGTGAAATCGTACCCCGGGACCAGGCTCCGGGCCAGTACCGGATGGGAGAAGTCGACACCCGTGTCCAGAACGGCGACCACGCCGCCGCCAGCGCTGGACAAGCGTTGGGCTTCCGGCACGCGCAGGATGGAAACGGCCGGCTGGCTCACATAGCTCGCCAGGGCGGACGTGCCGAAGTAGCTGGCCACGGCGCGACGCGAGAGGGCGTCGAGGATGGCCGCCGTGGACTGGCTCAATTGAGGCGACGCGGAGGACTCGGGAAGTTTTAAGACGCGATCCAGCTCGATCCCCTCGACCCCGGGATCTTTCCGGAGGTCCACGAGCTTCTGGCCGGCGTCCGAACCGGGCGGCAGAGTCGCCTGGAAGAGGCCCTGCCCGCCTCCGTCCGCCCCCCGGTGGATCAGCAGGCCGTGACGCGAGGCGACGTTCTGCACCCCTGCGCCCTTGACCCGCAAAATGTACCGCTGCTCCGCACCAGCGTGCAGCGCAGCCACAAGCATCGAGATGACACTCCATGCCAGCCTTCGTCGATTCATTAGAAGTTCTCCCGTTATATATCCTGTTGCTCCGACGCCACGATTGCCCGCCGCCCGGCTAATCCGCTTTAAAACGCCTGAGCGGCACTCGAATGGATTGCGCGCTCTCGGGCAGAATAACCAGCAGGTTCAGACTCCCCTTCGACTCGTATTCCAGCTCGAACTCGCCGCACGGGTTGCTCTGAGTTTCCGCGACGACTCGTCTCCCCGACTGGATCCGGACGGGCAGATTCGCCATCGCCATCTCGGGCTCCCGCCGGTCGGACAACTGGCCGACCAGCGTCGCCTTCCCGCTCCGCGCCTCCGGCTCGACCCGCAGGTCGAGGGAGCAGACGCCCGCCCGGTAGTGGGCCTGCCACCCGGGTTGCTGTCCGGTTCGCACGCCGGCCGGCGCGGGAACCAGAAAGCTGTCATACACCAGTTCGACCGGAAGGCTGAAGAGCCGGGCGGCGCGCTTCGGCCGCGCAACCGGGAAGATCTCCTCGGCCTGCCGAACCACCGGTTCGGGCGCCTCAAAACGGACCGCCTCGCGCGCGACCTCCGTCAAACGGGACAAGAGGTCCACCATCGGCTGGCATTCCGCACAACCGCCATGCAGGTGGCCCAGCATTTCCGCCTGCTCCGCCAGCGGGAGCACACCCCTCACGAAATCGGCCCACTGCACGATGTCGTAATGGCGTCCGCCCCAATCTTCCAACTTCCGGCTAGCTCCCATTTTGCGCTCCTTCTGCTGTATAAGTGTGCGGCTAGGGCCGATTAGATATAGCTTTCAGCGATTTATTTTTTCCGGCACGCGGTTTCCCTATTGATACTTGCCCACCAGCACGAATGGCGCCCAGTAGTAGGCGTGGGGATATGCTTCCCGGATCTCCTGCATCGCCTTTTGCAGCGCCACAGCCTTGTTCTTGCACGTCCCAAGCTGGCGGTAGAACCGCTTCATGAACTCCGCGGTGCTCTGGTCGTTTACATCCCACAGGGTGACCAGCACCCCCTGGGCGCCGGCGTACAACAGGCCCCGCACCAGCCCCAGCAGTTCGTCGCCCCCCACCACCACGTTCAGCCCGGTGCCGCAGCCGCTGAGGGTGACCAGCTCCGAGGAGAGGTTCAGTTGGTACAGGTCGAACAGGCTCAGTTGGGAGTTCCCCAGGCGGATGGAGGAGAACATGGGGTTGTCCTGCCGGAAGAAACCGTGCGTGGCGATGTGGACGTAGCGGCTGTCGGCGCCCTTGTAGCGCAGCAGGTCCTGCGTCGCCTCCGCGCCCAGAAAGACTTCCGCGTGGGGCAGGCTGGAAGCGACCGCGTTCACCTCGTCCTGGATGTGCGGCGCGGAGGGATCGGGCACGCCCAGAACCAGGCTGTGGTCCCCCGCCCGGACCTTCTTAGTGCAACACAGATAGTAGACGCTGGCGCTGGGGGTGTAGGAGATCGAGAAGCGGTCGCCGAGAGAGCGCGTTCCGTCCAGCAGGGCGTGGAATGGCAAGTAGTGCAGGAAACCGTGCGGCGCGACGATCAAGTGCTCGGCGCGCAAATCGTCCAGAATCGGCTGGATCAGTTGCCGGTGCAGGTCGCGCAGGTGGGCCTGTGTGTTGGCCAGCAGTTGCCCGTGGAAGGCGCGGACGTGCCGCGGACCCATCCGGAAACGGGCCAACTGAAAGCGCAGCAGCCGCAGGCTGCGGCGCGCCTCGCTGGCCGGGCCCAGCGGGACGGTTTTCAGCAGCCGGCGGCCCAGCAGGCACACGTAAATCGTGTCGCGAGCCTGGAAGTATTGCAGCAGAACCGCGTCTTCGGACAGGGCCGAGCGGATCTCCTCCAGGCCGATGCACCCGGCCGCCTGGAGGCTGGCGAATTCCTGGTCCCCCGCGCGCAGATTGGCCAAAGCCTCCACCAGCTCTTTTTCGCACTCCCGCGCGCGGATCTTGAATTTTTGCAGGATGGGGGCGGGAATGATCGTGTTGCGGGCCTCGGCGATTTCGATTCCCCGGCTGTACCAGGTGAGTTCCTCCCGCAGGGAGCGCGCGCGTTCGGACAGCGCCCGGTGCGTGTGACTGGCGGAGGGCTGGTTATGCGCGCGGAAGGCGATCAGGTCGGCCAGGCTGCGGCTCTTGGCCTGTTCGATGTAGTTAAAGGCGGCTTCGCCGGCGGCATCGTGCGGCAGGCGGGACAGGCACATCCAGACCAGGCTTTCGTAGACCGCCAGCTTGTCTTTGAGGAACGCGATTTTGAGCTCTTCGGCCTTGAGGTGGCTGCGCAGGTTCTCCAGCCGCTCATGCGCATGCAAGTACGCCTGGTAGGCGGCATCCGGAGAACCCAGCGCCTCTTCGATGGTTCCCAGCACGAACCAGGCTTGGTAGGTCAGGGCCGGCGTCTCGGCCTGTTCGAGTCTTTCGAGCGCCAGCAGGCAGGTTCGCCGGGCCTCCTCGCCGCGCCCCGCGTCGAGATGGATCCGGGCCAGCAGGAGCTGGCATAGGGCCGCCTTGCCGTGCAGCAGCGAGGGAGAGAAGAAGTCGAACGAGCGCTGGCACAGCGTCCAGGCTTCTTCCAGGCGGCGCCCCTGGTACAGCACCAGGGCTTGGTACAGATCGATGAGCGCGGTCCAGACCGGGTTTTGTTCGCGCGTGAACAGGTCCCGGGCCTGGCGAAACAGGTCCAGCGCTCGCCGGGCGTCGCCCTGCTGGTTCGAGGCAATGGCCATGTTGGTCAGGGCCTTGGCGGTTTCGTAACCGGTGCCCAGCTTCCGGAAGCAGTCGTAGGCGCGGCGGGCCAGTTGGGCGCCCTCCTCGGTCAGGTTGAGCTCGAGGTACATCTCCGCCTGATCCAGGTCGCAGAGTCCCGAATGATAGGCGTCCCCCACCGCCTGGCAATGGACCCGGGCCGCGCGGTACAGCTCGATGGCGCGAGTATACTCGCCCCGCAGGTAGTACAAGTAGGCGATGTTGTAGTCGGCCTCGGCCACCAGCAGCGGCATGCCGTGCTTCTCGCAGTGCGCGCGAGCCTGGCCATAAGTTTCCAGGGCCTGCCGGAAATCGTTCAAGCTGATGTAGCAGACGGCCATGTTGCGCAACGCGACGGCCAGATCTTGCGGAGTGCCGATGGTCAGGAACGCCGAATGAGCGCGCTGATACAGCGCCAGGGCGTCTTCAAAACGGTCCTGGCGGTGCAGGATGTTTCCCATGTTGGCATCCAGGCGCGCCAGCCGCAGGTGGTCGCCCTGCCGGGAGAAAATCTCGCGCGCCCTGCGCGCGCAAGCCAGCGCCTGGTCGTAGCGCCCGAGGTAGATCAAGGCATGCAGCGACCCGTTGATGGTGCGCCCCACTTCGATTTCCTCGCCCATGCGTTCGTAGAGGGCCAGAGCCGCCTGATACCGCTCCCACGCCGTCTCGTACTTGCTCTGGAGATAGAAGATGTGACCCACGGAACGCAGACCCAGCGCCCGGGATCTGTCGTCGCCGAGCCGCTCGCCGACCCAGGCGGCCGCTTGCGCCAGGTTGCCGGCATGTTGCAGATCGACGCGGGCCAGCCGCACGGTCTCGTCGTAAAGCAGTTCCACCAGTTGCGGATTCCAGCGCTGCTTGTGGGCGAGCAGGAGCTTGCGGCGCTCGCGCGCGTCGCCCACTTGAGCCAGTTGCAGCACGAAATCTCGCGGGTCGTCGCTGAGTTTCAGTTGCGGGGTCAATGGAATCCCCTCTCTTCCAGCGCCCCCCTGAGGCGCTTCAGGCAGCGCCCGCGGATGAACCCGATCGATCCCCGGGCCAGGCCCAGGCGCTTGCCGACTTCTTGATACGGCACCGGAGGCTGCTCGAAGAAGAGCAGTTCGATCATCTCCCCGCAGCGCTCGGGCAGCGAGGCGATCGCCTCTCGCACCAGTTGCTCGCGTTCCAGTTTGAGCAGCAGTTCGGAGGAAAGCGGCCGGTCTTCGGGCAGCGTCTCCGATTGGCTGCCGTCCCAGGCGGAAAATTGCACCGTCTGCTGCCGTTTCCAGCGCCAGGTCTTGTGGACCGCCACGCGAATTAGCCAGCCGCTCAGCGCGCCCGCTTCGCGCAGGCCGCTCAGTTCGGCGAACAGGTCCAGACAGACGGATTGAAAGATGTCGGCGGCGTCCTGCGGTGGGGCGCCGTAGCGGACCGGAATCGAGTAAATGAGGTTCTTGTACCGTTCCAGCAGCGCGCACCATGCGCGCTGGTTGCCCTGCAAGCATTCCTCGACCAGGCGGGCGTCGGTCCAGTCTGTGCGCAGCGTGGGGTTCATCGCCAGAACAGCTCCTCGGCGTTCCATAGCGTGTAGTGATCCAGAATGGCGGGCCGGAAGTTGCCCAAGTTGGTCTTGGCGCCCACCAGGATGTTGGGGCTGACCAGGGGGATGAGCGGCAGGTTCTCCGCCAGCAGTTCCTGGACCCGGTCGTACAGCCGCTTGCGGCCGGCGTAGCCTCGGGTGACGAGCTGCCGCCGCATCAAGGCGTCGATCTCCGCTTCCCAAGCCGACCCGGGCGACTTCTGCCCGGGATTCCACAGATGGCTTGCGCCGCTGGAAAGCCACACGTTCATGTCGGCGTTCGGATCGGCGTCGCCACTGCCCAGCGACAGCAGGCAGGCCTCGTACTCGCGGGTTTTCTGCACCCGGTCGAGCAGGCTGCGGAATTCGACCGGCGTCACGTGCACCCGCATCCCCAGCCGCGCCAGGTCGTCCTGGATGATGGTGGCCATCTGCACCCGCTCCGGATTGCCGGCGCTGGTCAGAATCGAGAATTCGACCGGACGGCCCCGCGGGTCCAGCAGCCCTCCGCCGGCCGCCCACGTGAAGCCGTCGGCGGCCAGCAGCGCCCGCGCCCGGTCGAGGGAGCGAGCCGGACGCGGGATCCGCTGGTTGACCCAGGCCCGATTGCCCGGGCTGACCGGCGCCGCCAGGGGCGTGGCGTGCCCCAGGTAGACCAGCCGGCAAATCGCTTCCCGGTCCACGGCCGCCGAAACCGCCTGCCGGAAACTGCGCCGGTGAAACGGAACCTGGCGGGGCAAGGTTCCCCGGGAGGCAGTGTTCAGGTTGAAGAAAAGGAAGGTGTGTTCCAGGCCCGGCCCCAGATCCACCAGCCGGTATCCTTTCCCGGCCTGGCGTTTTTCCAGGTGCGCGAAGTTCTTCGCGCTCAGACGCGAGATCTGGTCCGATTCGCCGGCCTGAAAGCGCAGAATCTGCCCTTCTTCGCCCCCCGCGAACGCGAAGGTGATCTCGTTCAGGTACGGCAGCTTGCGCCCCTCCGCGTCGGTCTTCCAGTAGTACGGATTGCGTTCGAGCGTGATGTGCTGCCCGGGTACGGCCTCTTTGAGCCGGAACGGACCCAAACCCGCCATTTCCGCCCGGGGAGTTCTCAGGTTCCAGGCTTCGGCCAGCTTTCCCTCCTGGTACGCCCGGCCAAGCAGGTGCCGGGGCAGGATCGCAAAGCCGTCGAACAGCCGTTCGGCGGCCGCATACGGCTGGGCCAGATCGAAAGCGACCGTGCAGGCGTCCAACTTGCGGACCACGATGGGCTTGCCTTCCAGGATCAGCAGGTCGCGCTGGGCAGAGCCGGTCTTCTCGTCCAGGTAAACCTGGAAACTGAAGAGCACGTCGTCGGCGTCGAAGGGGTGGCCGTCGGAGAAGCGCACCCCGCAGCGCAATTCCAGAACGTAACGGCGGCCGTCGGGAGTGACGGTCCAGGACTTCGCCAGACCCGGTTCGACTTTCAGGGTTGCCCGGTTGATGTGAATCAGATCGCCAGTGAGCCGGTGGATCACCTCCCGCGAAGCCTGGTCCCCGGCCACCACCGGGTTAAAGGTCTTGGGCTGGGTGCGCTGAGCAAACACTAGTCCGCCGCCCGGCCGAGGGCTCGCGACCTCCGATCCCGCGCCGAGGGAACATAGAGCCGCCAGAAACGCGGCAGCGACCGGGAAGCGGTTCACAGGCGCCTCCCTTCGAGCAGGGCGTCGGCCAGCATGAGGTAGCTCAGCAGAATCGGAACCACGGCCAATCCCGGCGTCAGCATCCACCAGTGGGACACCATCACGTGATACTGCTGGGCCTCCGCCAGCATGTTCCCCCAGCTCGGCACCGGCTCTCCGATGCCCAGGCCCAGGAAAGAGAGCGTGACCTCGGCGAGAATGTACTGGGGAATCAGCGTGGTCGCCTGCGTCAGGACGACTCCCCAGGTCTGCGGAAGAATGTGGCGCCGGATCAGGTAGCTGTTGGACGCTCCAAAACCCCGCGCGGCCACGACGTAGCCGCGTTCCCGGCCGCTCAGCACCACCCCGCGGATCAGGCGCGCCGGCCGGACCCAGCCCACGCCTCCAATGATGGCGATCAGCAGAAAGAAAGCCTGAAGCGGCGTTACATGCAGCGGCAGAAACGCGCGCACGGCCAGCAGCAGGTAGAGCCAGGGCAGGGCGATCACGATTTCCGCGCCCCGCATGAGAAGCTGGTCCATCCACGAGCCGAAGAACCCGGCCGTGGTCCCCAGCAACAAGCCGATTCCCAGCGACAGGAACGCCGCCACCAACCCGGCCAGCAGCGAAACCTGCCCGCCATACAACAGGCGGGAGAAGACGTCCCGGCCGTAGCCGTCGGCCCCCAGCAGAAAGATCACCCCAGGCTCATCCACACCGAACAGCCGCCGCGCAAAGAAGCGCAGCGGGTATGCCTGGCTCTTGTCTTCCCGGTAGGCTCCGGATTGCGGGTCCTGCACCCAGCGGTACACAAACGGGCGCGGATGGAACCGTCCTGCCTGATCGAGGAAATGAAGGGTCGTCGGTGGAGCATACGGAAGCTCCCGGTGCTGCTGCGCAAAATGGTAGGGCGCAAACAGGCCGGCCAACAGAACCAGGCCGTGCAGCACCCCCAGGGACGCGAGAGCCAGGCGGATTTTTCGGGAAGTGGTCATGGGCGGTTAGGTTCGAATCCGGGGATCGTTTGCGTACAGCAGAGCGTCGGCCAGCAGGTTGCCGCAGATAAGGAAGACCGTGGAAAGCATCACCACCGCCTGGACCAGGGGAAAATCCCGCGCCAGGATGGCTTCCAGGAACAGCGGACCCAGCCCCGGCCAGCCGGTCACGTTTTCCACCAGCAAAGAGGCGCTCAACAGGGCGCCGAAAGAGAAGCCGGCCAGCGATATCAGGGGATTGGCCGCCACCGGCAGCAGATGGCCGAGCAGCAGACGCCGGCGGGGAATGCCGTGCGAGCGCGCGCTCAGAGCGAAGGTCGATCCCATCGCTTCCAACATGCTCGCTCGCACGTGGCGGACCAGGACCGGCAGCGCGCCCAGCACCAGGACCGTGACCGGAACCACCAGATGCAGCGCGACATCGCCGATCCGTTCCAGCCCGTCTTGCGAATAGGCCTTCAGCGATACCATGCCGCCCGCGGGGAGCCAGCCGCTGTGCGCGGCGAGCACCACCAGGGCCAGAGCCAGCAGGAGATCGGGGACCGTGAGCAGCGCGGAAATGGCGCCGGCCGAAAGGCGATCGCCCCATCGTCCGCGCCGGGCCGCGCTCCACACGCCCCACGGAATCGCGATCGTCCAGGACACGACCGTTGCCGTGCCGGTCAGCAGCAGCGTGGCGTACACCCGGTCCCGCAACAGCGGCCCCACGGGGCTGTTGTACGCCAGCGAGTATCCGAATTCACCCCGCAAAGCGGACGCCACCCAGGCCGCGTAGCGAACCGGCAGCGGGCGGTCCAGGCCGTACCGCGCCCGTAGCGCCGCCACCGTCTCCGGGGAGACTCTGGGGTCCTCGCGCAAGGCCGCATAATAATCGCCGGGCGCCAGTTCCGCAAGGAGAAAGGAAAGCAGGGACACGCCGAACAGCACCACCAGGCTGCGCAGAAACCACCGTCCCGCGCGACTCATGCCAGGAACCCGCTGGGATGCATGGCCAGGCTGGCGCTCACCAAGTCCTTCGTGCCCGGATGCCTCGGATTGGCGAGCAGGTCGAACGCACTGGCCTGCTCCACGATCTTTCCGTGTTCGAGAACCGCGATGTCGTCGGAGATGCGCGCGACCAGACTCAGATCGTGAGAGATTAGCACATAACTCAAGCCCAGCCGCTCCTGGAGTTCCAGGAGCAGGCCGGCCATTTGGGCCTGGATGGAGAGATCCAGACCGGACAGGGATTCGTCCAGAATCAACAGCTTGGGCGCCAGGGCCAGGGCCCGCGCCAGCGCCAGCCGCTGCCGCTGGCCGCCGCTGGAATCCAGCGCCGCGGCGTGCGCCGATTCGGCCGGCAGCCCGACCAGTTCCATCAGCTCGAAGACCAGTTTTCGCCGCGTCTCCCGCGTGCCGCGCTTCTGAATCAGCAGCGGCTCGATGATCGCCTGCTCGGCGGTGAAGCGCGGATTCAGGCTCGCGGCCGGCTCCTGCGGGACCAGTTGCACTCCCACGCGAAACGCCGCCCGTTCCCGTTCGCTCATGCGCCAGACGTCCCGCCCCCGAAACAGGATCTCGCCCCGGGTGGGTGGTTCCAGCAGCGCCATGCAGCGCGCCAGCGTGGACTTGCCGGAGCCCGACGGACCCACCAGCCCCAGACTCCGGCCGGGGCGGACGCTCAGCGTCACGCCGTCCAGCACGGGCCCGGAGCGCCGCGCGTAGCTCTTGGACAGAGCCTGAATGCTCAGAAGAGGTTCAGCACGCATGTTTGTAGCAACGCACCAGCCGGCGCTCTTCCGGCTGGAACTCAAGAGGCATCTCGGCCACGCAAAGCTCCGTTCGATCCTCGCATCGCGGCTCGCACGGACAGCCACGCGGGCGGCTGGCCAGGTCCGGCGCGTTGCCCGGAATCGAGGAGAACCCGTTTCGCGGCCCGGGCGCAAAGGACCGCAACAGGCCTGCCGTGTAAGGATGCAGCGGGTCTTCCAAGACTTGCCGCGCACCTCCCTGTTCCACAATCCGGCCGCCGTACATCACCAAAACGTGGTCCGCGACCCTTGCGAGGACCCCCGGACTGTGGCTGATCAACAGGAACGAAATGCCGAGTTTTTCCGTCCACTCACGGAACAACGACGACAGCTCGAGTTGTAGGCCCGCGTCCAGCGCCGTGAACGGCTCGTCGGCGACCACCAGCGCCGGCCGGCACGCCAGCGCCTGCGCGATCGCCACCCTCTGGCGCTCGCCCCCGCTCAACTGGTGCGGGTAGGCGCCCCGCAAGCGGGCTGAGTCCGGCAATCCGGCCAGACGCAAAGCGGACTCCGCTTCGCGGCGGCAGCGCGCGGCATCCCACCGCCGGTGAGCGCGAATCACCTCCGCCACCTGGTCCCGCACCCGCATCACCGGGTTGAGGGCCAGCACCGGCTCCTGGAGGATGAGCGACACCTCGGCGCCGCGGACCTGCTCCAGTTGCGATTCGCCGAGACCCGCCAGTTCCCGCCCCCGGAGCCGGATCGACCCTCGAACGAAATAGCGGTCCGGCGGAAGCAGGCCCAACAGGGCCAGCGCCAAGGTTGTTTTTCCACAGCCCGATTCGCCGAAAAGCCCGGCGATTTCTCCCGGCCGGACGTCGAACGAGGCGTCCGAAACCACCGGAAACCGGCCGCGCCGGTCCAGTGCCAGATCCACCGTCAGACGCTTCACTTGGAGCAGGGATTCCATCGCTCTGTGGAAAGTACCGTGAAACGTCAGGTCAGGTCAATCCCACTAATGTGGGGATTCGGCAGGCTCAGTTTGGGGTGCGCAATGGCCCCGCTGCGCCGCGCGACAGCGGGACGATTAGGGGCGGTTCCGAAGTTAACTGCTTCAACCGCGACCGTCAGGAGCTGTCAAAAATTCGGCCTAAAACATTTTTATAGGATTATGTTTTGGTTTATCCTGGTAGAGATGCCGGATCAGGAAACCCTGTTTGAGATGCCTGC
>JACQZT010000205.1 GCA_016213755.1 Acidobacteriota bacterium
CGCCCACTCCTTACATGCGCACGTCGCACATGGACCTTCTGATCCAGTGGCGCGAGCAGGCGGTGCGAAACCATAACCGCGCTTACACCGCTTTCGACGGGAAGAAGTACGACATCAGCCTGAGCGGAACCTGCCTGACGCAGTGCCACGCGGCCAAGGCCGACTTCTGCGACCGCTGCCACAACTACAGCGGAGTGTCGGCCTATTGCTGGGACTGCCATGTCGATGCCCGGCAGGCGGCGAGGAGCGGACAATGATCAGCAGAAAAGCGTTCTTGCGCGTATCGGGCATCTCCCTGCTGGCCGCGGCCGGCCGGAAGGTGGCCGCCGCTCTGGGCGTGGCGTCGCCGGCCACGCGCTGGGCCATGGTGGTGGACCCGCGGAAGTGCGCCCAGGCGGGCGACAGTTGCACCAAGTGCGTGGCGGCTTGCCACGCGGCGCACAACGTGCCCAGCTTCGAAGATCGCCGCCACGAGGTCAAGTGGATCTGGAAGGAACCCTTCCAGCACGTCTTTACCGCCCAGCAGAGCCGTTACACGGAAGCGGTCTTCCAGAACAAGCCCCTGATGGTCCTGTGCAACCACTGCGACAGCCCGTCCTGCGTGCGGGTCTGCCCGACCCAGGCCACCTGGAAGCGCGAGGATGGCATCGTCATGATGGACTGGCACCGCTGCATCGGCTGCCGGTACTGCGTGGCCGCCTGTCCGTACGGCTCGCGCAGTTTCAACTGGCTGGATCCGCGTCCCCGCGTCCGCAACCTGAACCCGGACTTCCCCACCCGGAGCAAAGGGGTGGTGGAAAAGTGCACGTTCTGCGAGGAGCGTCTGGCCAAGGGACGTCCGCCGGCCTGCGTCGAGGCGTGCCCGCACAAGGCGCTGGTGTTCGGGAACCTCTCCGATCCCCGCTCCGAAGTGCGGACTATCTTAGGCTCCCGGTTCACGCTGCGTCGAAAACCCGAGCTGGGCACTCAGCCGGAAGTCTATTACATAATTTGAGGTCGCACCCATGTTCATGTTCGAAAAGGCGGTCGTCGGGAGTCGCAGATACTGGATCTGGATCCTGTGCCTGGTCGTGGTGATCGGAATCGGGTTTCTGGCCTACCTGCGGCAACTGGACGCGGGCTTGGGCGTCACCGGCCTGAGCCGGGACGTCACCTGGGGCCTGTACATCGCCCAGTTCACCTTCCTGGTGGGCGTGGCGGCCTCGGCGGTCATGGTGGTGCTGCCTTATTACCTGCACAACTACAAGGCCTTCGGCCGGATCACGATCCTGGGCGAGTTCCTGGCCATCGCGGCCGTGATCATGTGCATGCTCTTCATCTTCGTCGACATGGGCCAGCCCCGGCGCGTGCTGAACATGATGCTGTACCCCACACCGAATTCCGTCATGTTCTGGGACTTCATCTCGCTGGGCGGCTACCTGGTGCTGAACGCGATCATCGCGCTGGTCACTTTGAGCGCGGAGCGCAAAGGCGTGGCGCCGCCCAAGTGGATCAAGCCGATTATCATCCTCTCCATTCCCTGGGCCATCAGCATCCACACGGTGACGGCTTTCCTGTACAACGGCCTGCCCGGACGGCCGCTGTGGTTCACCGCCATCCTGGCGCCCCGCTTCCTGGCCTCGGCTTTCGCCTCGGGCCCCGCGCTGCTGATCCTGTTGTGTATGATCGTTTGCAGGCTGATGAAGACCGCTCCGGCAACGCAGGCCATCCGGGCCCTCTCGCTGATCGTGACCTACGCCATGGCAATCAACGTTTTTTTCATCCTGATGGAGTTGTTCACGGCCTTCTACAGCCAGATCCCAGACCACATGGAGCCGTTCCTGTACATGTTCGTGGGATTGGAAGGCCGCACGGCGCTGGTGCCCTGGATGTGGACCTCGGTGCTGCTGGCCGTGGCGTCCCTGGTGCTGCTGCTGGTTCCGGCCTGGCGCGGGAACCCGCGGATTCTCGCGGCGACCTGCGGGATGGTGTTTTTGTCTCTGTGGATCGACAAGGGCATCGGCCTGATCGTGGCCGGTTTTGTGCCGGCGCCGCTGGGCGCCGTCACCGAGTATTTTCCGACGCTCCCGGAAGTTTCGATTACGCTCGGCATCTGGGCGCTCGGTGTTCTCATGGTCACGGTTCTGTACAAGATCGCGCTCTCCGTGAGAGGAGAGATGGCAATGTCCGAGGAGCACAAGGTCTCCTGATCGAATATGGCTACCGAACTTCCGCCCGTGCTTGAGTCCAAGCCCCGGGTGACCGAGGACTGGCTCTCCGTTTACACCGGTCTGTTCATTTTTCTCCTGTCGGCGGCGCTCTTCTTCGGCGCCGACCTGCTCGGCTGGGCGGTCACCACCGCCGTGTGGACCAACGCGGCCAAGGCGCTCGGGCCCGCCTCCAAGGCCTACGCTCGAATCCCGGGCATCGTGTCCCTGTTGCTGACCTACTTGTTTCTGCTGGCGGTGACGACCGCGGGCGCGGCCGCCCTGGGGGCCGGCGTGCGGCGCTTCGCCAAGGGCTTCACGGGCGTGTTCTTCGTCAGCTATCTGTGCTGGATCGCCGGAAGCTGGGCCTATTTCGCCGCCACGCCGGATAAGCTGAAGAACTTCGGGATCGGCTGGTCGCTGAATCTCACCTCCGAGGCCGGATTCATCGTAGCCCTGATCGTGGGACTGGTGGTCGGCAACTTCCTTCCCTCCGTCGCCAACTTCATGAAGGAGGCCATCCGGCCGGAACTCTACATCAAGACCGCCATCGTGATCCTGGGCGGGTTTCTGGGCGTCACCGCGGCCGAACAACTGGGCCTGGCGACTTCGGTCATGTTCCGGGGCCTGTGCGCCATCGTCGAGGCGTACCTGATCTACTGGGCCCTGGTCTATTGGATCGCCCGCCGGTACTTCAAGTTCAGCCGCGAGTGGGCGGTGCCGCTGGCTTCGGGCATCTCCATCTGCGGCGTTTCGGCGGCCATCGCCACCGGCGCGGCCATCAAGGCGCGCCCGGTGGTGCCCATCATGGTTTCCTCGCTGGTGGTGATCTTCGCGGTGGTGGAACTCATGATGCTGCCCTTCCTGGCCCAGCAGTTCCTGTACCAGGAACCGATGGTGGCGGGAGCCTGGATGGGCCTGGCGGTGAAGACCGACGGAGCGGCGGTGGCCAGCGGCGCCATCACCGAGTCGCTGATCCACGCCAAGGCGCTGGCGGAGCAGGGCATCCGGTATAAGGCTGGCTGGATCATGGCGGTGACCACCACGGTGAAGGTCTTCATCGACGTGTTCATCTGCATCTGGGCCTGCATCCTGGCCTGGATCTGGTCCAGCAAGATCGAGCGCAAGCCGGGTCAGAAGGTGCAAACCGGCCAGATCTGGCAGCGCTTCCCGAAGTTCATCCTGGGCTACCTGCTGACGTTCGCGGTAATTCTGGCCGTGGGAGTCGCCCTTCCCGGCGTGGTGGGCAAGGCCAAGGCGGCCATGGGCCAGGCCAACGTCTTCCGTGGGATTTTCTTCGTGATGACGTTCTTCTCCATCGGCGTCGTTTCGAACTTCCGCAAGCTGTGGGAAGAAGGCATCGGGCGCCTGGCGGTAGTCTATATACTGTGCCTGTTCGGCTTCATTATTTGGATCGGGCTGGCGATCTCCTGGCTCTTCTTCCACGGCGTGAAGCCGCCGATCCTGTAGCAGTTCCGGACTCAGTGACCGAGCCGCGACCGTTAGGGAGCGGTCAAAGGGGAATCATGGAAGAACCGAAGTTCGCCGACGAAATCAAAAAGATGGAGTATGAGCCGATCCTCCCTGTGGAGCGGCAGCTCATCGCCTGGAGTCTGGGCCTGGGCCTGGCGCTAATTGTGCTGCTGGTTTGGGTCAGCCATACGTTCTTCGAAGTCTAGATGCAATTCCCCGTCTCGGGCGTCGAGTGTTCGCCGTTCCTGCCGCCCCTGGTCGCTTTTGTGGTGGCCGCGCTGACGGCGTCGGTCGGCATCTCCGGCGCGGTGTTGCTGCTGCCGTTCCAAATGAGCGTGCTGGGATTTACCAGCCCAGCGGTTAGCCCCACCAACCTGATCTACAACATCGTGGCCACACCGGGAGGCGTCTGGCGCTACATTCGCGAGCGGCGCATGACCTGGCCCCTGGCCTGGGTGACGGTGATCGGCACCCTTCCAGGGGTCTTTCTGGGCGCGGTAATCCGCATCCGCTGGCTGCCCGATCCGCGCGACTGCAAAATCTTCGTGGGTAGCGTGCTCTTATACTTGGGCGTGCGGGTCCTCGCGCAATTGACGGCCCGCCGTCCGCTCGCGCCGCTTCCCGGCGGCGCGGAGGTGAGAACCCGCTCCGTCTCCTGGCGCCTTATCGAATACGACTTCCGGGCCGAGACCTTTGCTTTCCGTCCCTGGCCGGTTTTGCTGCTTTCCCTGGCGGTGGGCCTGGTCGGCGGGATCTACGGCATCGGCGGGGGCGCCATCATCGCCCCGTTTTACGTCGCGCAGTTGCGCCTGCCGGTGTACACGGTGGCCGGCGCCACCCTGTTCGGCACCTTCGCGACCTCCCTGGCCGGCGTGGGTTGCTTTGAACTGCTCGCGCGAACCCCCTGGGGCGCGGGGATGGTGGTACGTCCGGACTGGGCCCTGGGAGCGCTGTTCGGGGTCGGGGGAGTGTTCGGAACCTACTGCGGCGCGCGCGTGCAGCGCTATCTGCCGGAACGCTGGATCCGCTTGTTCCTCGGCATCCTCGTGCTGAGCGTGGCCTTCGGCTACTTGGCGGCACTGCTGGAAACCGGCTCTGCCACCGTGAGGCCGGTGACGCCCGGCACCGCCCGGACCACCTGTTCCACGTCCTCCTCCTCTTCGGCGACATCGCCCCGAATCCGAACCGCACCGTCCCGGGCTTCGACCTCGACCTCCAGGTTGGAGGTAAACGGGCTCGACGCCAGCGCCGCGCGCACGCGACTGGCCAGCGCCAGGTCGTTCATCGCCGCCTGGCGCTCGGGCGTCAGTTCGAAATCGCTGTGCTTCACTGCCGAGGCGACCATGTCGCAGGCCTGCTCGATGCCGATGTGCTCCAGGTTAACGACCAGGTCGTAGAGCGATGGGTCGCCCCAGTCCACTCCGTAGAGAAACTGCGTCCACTTGCGGCGGTCCTGCTCCATCTTCGCGATGTGCGCGACGACCTCGCTTCGGGTCAGCTTCAATCGCTCCTGCGCCATGCGGATTCGGAAATCCATGGGTGCGATGATCCGCAAACGCAGCAGCGTCGGCAAGCCCCGCAACAGCAGTTGGCCGGCCAGCCCGTGATAGATCGCCCGGCCGTTGCGCACCTCTTCGAGGAGGGCCGCCTGGATCAGGCTCAAGTAGATGTACCGCTTGTGGCTGAACCGGCCCGGAAGGGCCGGCGGGGCCTCCAGCGCCGCGCGAAGCTCCTGTTGCGACACGCGTTGCGAGGCGGCTCTCTCGACCAGCGCATCCCTGTCGATGCACCGGTACCCGAGCCTGCAACTTAAGCATTCGGCCAGCATCATGCCGCCGCTGAACGTGCCCCGGGAAATGGTGATCACGGCCATAAATCACCCCTCTCTCCGGCCAAGGCCGGCGTTTTAGTCCCGACGGGGAGAGTATACACCGGATTCGGGTTTTCAGATCCCAAAATTTCGCGGGGCGCCGCGATTTCACTCCGCCGCGATGGCGTCGACTTCGATCTCGAACAGCAGGTCGTCGCGGCAGATGTCGGCCGAGGAAACGGCGATCGGTGGCAGCGCCCGGCCGCGCTCGCGGCAGTAGCGGTCCAGACACGGCGCTCCGCCGGCGTCCTGGAAGTACGCGATGCCCCTGGATACGCTGGCCCAGCTCATACCGCGGGACTGAAGAATCCCCTCGACCACGTCCATGGTCAGCGCGATTTGGCCTTCCAGGTCGCCAACGTGGGCGGTCCGGCCGTCGGGCGTGATGCTGGCGGTTCCGGAGACGTAGAGCAGGCGGTGCGCGGGCAACCGGATCTCGACGGCGCGGCTGAACGAGCTGCGGTAGTCGGTCGCCGGGCACTGCAAGGGCGAAGGCACACCCACCCAGTCCAGGCGGCCCTTCTTCGACTGCATGGCGACCGCGTCCGCCACCAGGGCCGCGCCGGCCGCGTTGGCCGCACCCACGCCGGTGCTGGCCGGCAAGACGCCGGCAAAGAGGTTGCGCTCGTCGAAGAAGGCGGTTCTCACGGAGTTGAAGTCCCCGTACCAGTCGAGAATCCGGTCCAGGAAGAACCACGTGCGGACCACGTCGGTCATGCCCATCCCGGCGGTCTCCAGCGCCCGCTCCATCCGTTCCAGCACCGCCCGGGCCTGATCGGGCCTGGGAGCGCCGATGTCCGGCGGCCTCAGGTTGCCCAGCAGGCAATACCGGATGTCCTGGTCCTCGAACAGCGCGCCCACGACTTCTCCTTCGAGGCGCAGCCTGCTGACCGGCGCACCGGAAACCGCGTGGACATGGGAAACCGCGGGAGCGGCGCGGCCGACGCCATTTCCCAGCAGCCACGTGACCGGCCATTCGGCAGGCGGGCCGCCCGCGGCCCGATCGTCTCCGGCACCCGAGCCAAAGACCCGCTGGCAGAGGACCGCGGCGTTTTCGCCGCGAAGGAAATCCGCAATGTCTTGCGGCGCGGGCTGGCGGGCTCCTCCGTTGGCGGCGCGGGCCTGGATGGATAAGGTCTTCATTCCCGATCCGGGCGCGGCGATCACGTCAAAACCCGCTAGTGTCGGTTTGTGCAATTGACTGGTTCCTTTACAGCGAGAGAATAAAAGCGGCCAAATCCCGGATTTCCCTTTCCCTCAGTTTCGAACGCAGACCGTGCACCGGCCCCGAATCGCGTCCGTTGAAAACATCCAATATCGTTGCCGCGCGGCCATCGTGCAGGTACGGTCCCGTCCGCCACACTTCTATCAGCGTTGGCGTATCGAAGGCCGTCTCCTTTTCGCGCCCGCGGCCCGTACCTACATTGTACTTTTCGAGGCCGGTCCGCAGGCGGCCCGCGTGGCACTGGGGGCAGCCGGACGCGCCGAACAGTTTCTTTCCCCGCTCCGCCGAAGCGCTCAGCCGGCCGTTTTCCAGGCGCGGGCTGGGCAGCGGCTGGAGCGATTTCAGATAGGCGTCAATGGCCTGAGCTTCTTCCTCCGGACGGTCCGCGAACTCGATATTGCGCAGGCCCGAGCGAACGCTGGCCTCGGCATTGGGGCGAATGCCGGTGACGGTGGTGGGCGGCGTCTGGTGCGCCAGCAGAAGGCTCTTGGTGTTCTTGGGATTCCCGACGGCGTCCAGCAGCAGGTCCCAGTTCAAGCCGTCGGGCCGGCCCTCGTTCTGGTGGCAGCTCGCGCAGCTCAACCACTTCTCCATGGCGTGCTGCGCATCGTGGAACAGCATTTCCCCTCTGCGTTCCGCCGACGGCGCGACGGTTTCGCCCAGGGGCACAGAGCGGGCGGCAAGGTGGCCTCCGCTCGACAGGCCGATGATGCCGAGGCTGCCGGTGAAGTACTCGGCGGTGTACAGCGAGGCCCCGGCGGCCACGATGCCGCGCGGCCCGTTCCCCAGAAGCGGCACGCGGGTTCTGATGCCGGTCAGGAACGCCAGATCGTTCTCCACGCCGGCCGCTTCCGCGGAAACGTCCGAGACGGCGGCGCCGCGCGAGGCAGCCTCGAGTTTGCGGTGCAATGCGAGCCGGTCGATTACGCTCACTTCGTGCGTGCCGGCGTGCGCCACGCAAAGGTACTTGCCGTCTTCGGTGCAGGCGACGCCCCACGGGTTGGCGGCGCCCATGTTGATGTCGTCCAGCAGGAAGGTGCTCACCAGCTTGCCCCGCGCGGCATCGATGACGCTGACGGCGTTGGTCTGAATCCACCCGCGCTCAATCTGGGTGGCCGGCAGCCGGTAGCGCGCCAGCAGGTGCGTCAGGTAGACGAACCGACCGTCCGGCGAGAAGCACAGCCCCCGCAGCCCGGTGCTGCCGTCGGGGAGGACAATCTCGCCCGTCACGCGCCTGGGTCGCGTATCGATCACCGAAACCACGGCGGCGACGTGCGCCGCGCTGGCCGGGCCGGCCGGAAGCTGGTTGGCCACAAAGAGAAGATTGCCGTCGGCGGAAAGACCGGCGGCGTCGGGCTCCCGTTTCACGGGGATGCGCGCGACCTCGGTCTTGGATCGCAGGTCGATCACCGACACGTTGTTATTGTGGCGGTTCGAGACATACAGCGTGCCGCCATCCCGGCTGAGCACCGGGGCCATGGGAGTGTAACCCGCCGCGATCGCGCCGGTGACGGCGCCCTTCGCGGTATCTATGATCTGGACGCTGCCGGACGCCGCGCCGGCGGTGACGTACAGCCGGGTTCCATCCGCGGAGAGGACCAGGCCGTTGGGGCGCTCCGGCAGGGCAATCTCCTGGAGAACGTTCAGGCCGGCCAGGCCGACCACCGCGATCCGGCGGGCCGTGTATTCGGCGACGTACAGCCGCTGGCCCTGGACGTCGGCAACCAGCGTCGCCGGCGAGCGGTAGCCGGAGTCCGGTTCGGCTCGGCCCGGCCCTGCCAGCAGGAGAACCGCCAGGATCGCGTTACCTGCGCGCATGCAGCTCGGACTCTACTTCCATCACCACTCGCAGCCCCACGTTGGAGACCTGTTGCCAGGCGGGATAGCTCAGCCGGAAGGCCGAACGGGCGCGTTTCGGGCGGTCGTACCAGGAGCCTCCCCGGACCACCACCTGGTCGTTTTCCCGCGGGGCGTTGCGGCCATCCACTTCGCTGTACGGATAGGGGCGGTAGGCCGTGCGGGTCCACTCCCACGCGTTGCCGTGCATGTCGTGCAGCCCCCAGGCGTTGGGCTTGTATCCGCCAACGTCGGCGGTCACCAGCTTGCCGTCTTTGAACCGCGCGTCCCGCGGAACCAGGTCGGGCGGGTACTGGTCGCGGACGTCGTACACCAGGTCGCGTATCGTCCAATCCGCGAGGTTGGCGAATTTCGAAAAGTCGGAATCCAGGTCTCCGTAATAGGCGGGGCTGTCCGTTCCCGCGCGGCAGGCGTACTCCCACTGCGCTTCGGTCGGCAGCGTGATTTTCATGCCCGTGCGCTTGGACAGCCAGGCGGCGAAGGCCAGGGCTTGCTTCTGGGACACTCGAACGACCGGTTGCTTCGGCCCGTTCAGCGGCCACCCCAGATCCTTCTCATTGAACATCCAGGAACCCTTGTCTTCGTAACGGCTGTCGTGAGCCGGATCGAACCGGGCGTACTGTTCGTTGGTCACCTCGAACTTGCCCATCCAGAACGGCCGCTGGTTCTTGACCAGCGTCAGGGGTTGCTCGTCGCGGTTCCCGTTCGCGTCGCCCATGACGAACTCCCCGGCCGGGATCAGGGTCAGATCCATCCGGACGCCGTCGCCGAGATCGAGCGTCCGCGTGGTCGTGCCTCCGGCCGAGTCCTGGCGCCGCCGCGCTTCGGCCGTATCAAACGGCCAGAAGGCGCTCTTGAGCGTGTGCGCCACAGTCGGGACGAAATCGAACCGGACGGGCTGAATCGGGGCGCGCGGGATATCCGGGATCAGTTCGGGATCCGCTCCCACGACTCCGCCATAGAGTTTCCGCAATTCGATGCGGCGCTCGTGGTAGGGAAGCGTCCTTTGTTTGCCGACCGTCTCCTGCCACGTCCCGTGGTTGGGCGTGTTGAGGTTGATCCAGGTGAACAGGCGGTCCCAGGCTTCGCCGTCCAGCTTGACGCCGTAGTGGCCCTTTTCGAGGATCTGGATCAGCTCGGTCGTGTTGGTGTGGAATTCGCCCGGGTTGAGCCCGCGCAAGTCGCTCTCCAGGCCGCCGACGCGCGTGTACTTGCGCAGTTCGATGTAGGAGGGATCGAAGATGCCGCCGTACTTGCGGTGGTCCTGTTCGGTGGCCGGCGCCGGGATGATCTCGGCCTCGGGTTTGCCGTTGCGGTAGGCGATGAGCCGGCCCTGGCCGCCGCGCAAGTCGGCAACCGGATGCCCGAGCGCGGTTCCGCCGGCGTTGTGGCAGCTCACGCAGTACTTGTCCAGAACCGGCTGCACCTCGCGGGAGAAGCTGAAGCCGCGCACCGGCCCGTACCATTCCTTGATCTCCGATGGCGCCCGCTGGATGGCCAGCGTGTTCCGGTTGACGCCCGCCAGGCTCTGCGACTCGTGACAGCCGTTGCAGGACACGAACTCGCCGGGCATCGCCGTCAGCCAGCTTCGCATCAACTGAAGGGCGCTTCCGCGCTCGTCCAGCGGCTGGATGGAGATGGGCGTCTTGGCCGGCACGTGGAAGTAGGCGGAGCCGTCCGGTTCCACCGGCACGGTGCCGAGCACCTGTTTCGGCTCCCACGGACCGTCAGCGCCCACGCGATGGTTGATGCCGGCCAGCTTGTGATAGCCGAAGTGGTAGGTGAACAGGCGCAGGCTCTTCACCGCGCCCCGCGGCACACCCTTCAGTCCGGGGCCGGTGTAGATGTCGGAAACATACACCAGCCCGTCGGTGTGCGACGGGTCCGTCCGGTCCGGAATCGCGGGCGGCTTGCGCGTCTTGCGCAGCGGAATCGGCTCGAGCAAAGCCTCGCCCTCCACTTCCTTGATCAGCGTCAGGTTGTCGAAGACGTCCGCCAGATAGATGCCCCACAGGTCGTCCGGCGCGGGCTTGGACGCCACCAGGTAGTAATTCTCGCTCAGCGGATAGGGGTGCAGGAACTTGGGGTAAGTCTCCAGGGTCAGCATGTCCTTGACGATCGGCTCGACCTTCTTGCCGTACCCCGGGATTCTCTGCACCACGCCCTCGGTTCCCTTGCGGGCCTGAGCCGGATCGAAGACGATGAGTTCGCCCACGCGGCCGACGTGGTGTCCGGTGATGATGCCCGCCACCTTGGTGGGATGGCCGGGCACCGGGCGCGTGTAGAACGTCGAGTTGGGCCAGTAACTGCCGCTCTTGTAGTAGGCTTTCTGGTCGGTCCCGTCGGGGTTCATCGTGAACAGGTACCGCGCCCAGACGTGCGGCACGTCGGTGTATTCCCATCGCAAGTAGAGAACGCGGCCGTCGTTCATCACCGTGGGGTTGTAGTTGTGGTCCTGATCGAAGCCGATCTGGCGGATGTTACTGCCGTCGGCGTCCATCTGGTACATCATTCCCACCGTCAGCCCGGCGTTGCAGGGGACGCCCTGCATCGGCGCGGTGGAGACGAAGTCGATCTTCCCGTTGGGGAGATACACGGCGTCGTAGTTGTGCACGTCGGGCTGGTCGCCGGGCGTCACCATGCGCAGTCCCTGGCCGTCCGAGCGGACTTCCCAGACCTGCCACAGGCCGCGGTCGTCGGGCATGGAGAACAACATGCGGCCGGCGTCCCAGTGCAGGTCCACGTCGCTCACCAGTTTCCGCCGCGCCGGCCGGAACAGCGTTCTCAGCCGGGGGTCGCCGCGCAGGGAAGAAAGGACCGCGATCTCGTTCTCCCACCCGAAGACCTGCGGGATCGAGTGAATCTGCCAGGAACTCTGCCGGGGCAGACCCAGGAATTCGCCCAGCCCGTTGGTGGGCGCCTCCGAGCGGCGCGCCTCGCCCAGCGGCTTGCGCTGAACCACGAGGAGTTCGTCGAAGTCGAGCAGCGGATTGGCCAGCAGGACCTCGCGCTGAAAAGCGAGGATCTCATCCACCTGGTCGATGGCCGCATTGCGCCGCTTCTTCAGCAGGGCCAGGATCTCCGGACGGCGCTTTTCGTAAGCGTCGGCGCGGCGAAGGTACTCGCCGCCTTTCGCGTACTCCTTGGGGAAGGTCTTCGCAAGGTCCCGAATCGCGCGCCGCAGCGCTTCGAAATCGAGCCTTTCCAGCCTCTGCGCGGCGTTCGAATGAAGCTTCGCCCAGCCCTGCGCATAGCGGTCGCCCTTGCCGGACTCCTCTTCCTGCGCCCGGGCCACCATCGAAGGGCCGGCGGCGCCCAGAAGCACCGCCACTACCGTCAGTAGAACTCCTGGCATCCTCATAGCTCAGCTCCTCTTCTCTGGCCAGACCCGGCAACCTGACCGTAGTGATCGCTCCACTATACACCAACCGGCTGCCTTCCCTAACCCGGCGAAGCCGGAACCGAACAGGGGAAACTCCGGGTACTAAGAAGTCCCGGCGGCCGTCTCGACCAGGCTCTCTTTCCGGATCACATTCGCGTTCATTCGCGTTAATTCGCCGCCCGAGAATCCTTCCACTACCGGAGTGTCCTGGACACTCGGGGTTCTTATGGAATTGGCCGCGAATAAACGCGAATGAACGCGAATGGTCGCTCCAAGATCGAAACCCGGGACAGTACACTCAATATATTCTTAGCCCACCGTCGCGGCGACAACGCTCGTTAGACTCCCCGGAGTCTCTCGCGCCGCGCCGCCGGGCCAAGCAGGGGGTGCGCATCTCGGGTGGTACCTGGTGGAACAGCGCGCGGAGGTTCATGTGACGCCTCCGTGCCCCCCCGGTGTATTTGGAGGAACACACGAGCCGCTGGAAGCGGGCGTTCCGCTGGGGTGGTGGGGGGCCAAATTGGGTTCGTTTTGCAAAATGTTTTTTTCGAGGTGGAGGCGGCGGGCCTGAGCCCGGCGGAGTTGTTCCAAGGCTTTATAGAAACCGCGGCGGATGGTAGCTTCGTAGCGGGAGAGCTTGGAGAAGGAATCGACAGCACGACTGTCGTCATAGAATGCAGCGCCAAGCTGGCGAGTGGTTTCGAGGTATTCCTGGCCGGGATCGGGCGGCGCTTTGTCGTCTTCGTCGTCCTCGTCGCTGGAGTCGGCCTCGTATTCGCGGATGATTTCAAGGCGGGAAGCAAGGAGGCCGGCTTCGATCCGTTGGAGACGGTCCATGCGCCATTGGGAGACGGCCATCTGACGGACCAGGTATTCCACATGGGCGCCGACGGGCCGATGTTCGATTTGGAGCGAGGCGAAAAGCTCATGAAAGGCGTCCGGATCCTCTTCGGGCAGGAGGACGGACCTGGAGCAGAGGCCATGCTTGAGGGCGTTTTGGCTGGAGGCGGCGAGGCCTTCCGGAGTCGTTGGGCCGTTGGAAAGGCGACCGTTTTTCTGGTTGGCGCGGATCTGCTTGAGAGACGACATGGGGGGCGGCCTGCCTCCGAATGCAGCGTATCACCCGAGGTGAGGGAATTTTGAGGCGGGTGGCGGCAAGTGGTTGATGAGAAGGGGAAGAAAAAGTTGGCTGGCTGGTGACTCTAAAGCGGCCAATCTGTAATGGACCCCAAAAGTTGGACACGAAAATGGCCTTTTCTTAGATGGTGGGCGGCATTGAAAATGAAGGAGAGTCAATGCCACGAACCCGCAAGAGTCACCCGCCCAGCCTGAAAGCGAGAGTCGCCGTTGAGGCCATC
>JACQZT010000198.1 GCA_016213755.1 Acidobacteriota bacterium
CATCAGCGCCGTGCAGTGCTGGACCTCCATGGAAGAGTACTTCGGCGTGGTGCCCTGCTCGGTGATGAGCATGATGTCCAACAACCTCATGTCGAGCGCCTGCGAGGTGGACATCCCCGGCGTCGTCGGCATGCACGCCCTGCGGCTGGCCAGCGGCACTCCCAGCGCCCTGCTGGACTGGAACAACAACTACGGCGACGACCCCAACAAGGCGGTCTGTTTCCACTGTTCCAACCTGCCCAAGCACTTCTTCGCGGACGTCAAGATGGACTTCCAGGAGATCATCGCGGGCTCGGTCGGCAAGGCCAACTCGTTCGGCACCTGTGTGGGCCGCGTGAAGGCCGGGGCCATGACCTTCGCCCGCTTCTCCACTTCCGACCTGACCGGCAAGATCCGCGGCTACCTGGGCGAAGGCCGCTTCACCGACGACCCGCTCAAGACTTTCGGCGGCGCCGGCGTGGTCGAGATAGCAAACCTCCAGGGCCTGCTGCGCTACATTTGCGAGCAGGGCTTCGAGCACCACGTGGCGGCCAACTTCAGCCAGTGCGCCGCGGCAGTCCACGAAGCCGCCTCCAACTACCTAGCCTGGGACCTCCACCGCCACTAAAACGCGCGGGGACAGACGGAACGGTCCCCGGTTTCTTGTGGTATTTCACGGCAGTAAAAAGCGGGTAGATCAGGCTGTCCCCGTTTTGGTAGGCTAGGACTTCGATGCCCGCTCCGCACCAGGCTGACGCGTTCGACGAACTTCCGCTGCTTGAAAGAGCTCGAGCGGGGGACGATGCCGCGTTTTCGGACCTGGTCCGCCGCTACGAGCGCAAGATCTTCCGGCTGGCCCGCCACATCACACAAAACGACGAGGACGCCGAAGACGTCCTCCAGGAAACCTTCCTCAAGGCCTACGAACACCTGGCGGGCTTCCAGGGCAATTCCAAGTTCTACACCTGGGTGGTCCGGATCGCGGTCAACGAGTCGCTGATGAAGCTCAGAAAGCGCAAATCCGACCGCACCGTTTCGCTGGATGAAAGCATCGATACAGGAGAAGAGACGATAGTCAGGGAGATCGCCGTTTGGGAAGACAACCCCGAACAGCGCTACTCGGCGGAGGAGATCCGCGGGATTCTGGAGAAGGCGATCGAGAGTCTCCGGCCGGCCTTCCGGACGGTGTTTGTATTGCGCGACGTGGAAGAGCTATCGACCGAAGAAACGGCGGCGGTTTTGAACCTGTCGGTGCCCGCGGTCAAGAGCCGGCTCCTGCGAGCCCGCCTGCAACTGCGCGAAAAGCTGACGCGATTCTTTCGGCGCAAAGAGGACGATGTCTTTGCTTACATGTAAGGATTTTCTCCACGAGCTGAACGAGTATCTCGACGAAACCACGGATCCCGAGATCCGGCGCCGCGTCGAGGAACACATCTCGGAATGCCCCAACTGCTGGGTCGTGCACAACACCGCCCAAAAAACCCTGAAAATCTTCAAGGGAATGGAGCCTCAGGAGTTGCCCGCCGACGTGCACTCCCGCCTCATGGCCGCGCTGGAAAAGAAGCGCGCGAAGGGCAAGCCCCCGTCCAATCCTGCCTGAACTCGCAGGACTCGCACTGTTTTCCCTCCCGCGGCGGAAACCGCAGGCTGTTCTGCGCCCGGCAGAATTCGGCCACGGCTGCCCGGGCGTCCTCAAGCAGTTGCGGAGAGCAATCCACAGCCACCGACTCGCCGCTGCGCAGAAGGTGCAGGAAGACGCGGTCGGGCAGCCGGCCCAGCATGCGTTCCAGCGCCAATGCGTACAAGCGCAACTGGAGCCGGTAAGGCTCCAGCCGCTCGCCGGCCGCGGCGGTGACGCGGTCGGTCTTGTAGTCCGCCAGCACCAGTTCTCCGCCCTCTTCAAACCACAGGTCGATCTCACCCCGCAGGATGACGTCGTCCAGGGCCAGCAGAAAGCCGTCTTCCTTGCCGACGCGTGTGGCGCGCGCCAGGCGTTCGCCCAGCGGGGTGCGCGCAAACCCGGCCGCCAGCTCGGCCGCCTCCGGTTGCGGATCGGCCACCGCTTCCCCGGCCAGCAGCGCGTGCACCTGGCGGCCGAACTCGCTGGCGTCCAGTCCGGCGTGACCGCTCCCTGACGGTTGCGACTCGGTCCCCGAGCCGGCCCAGCCCAGGTACCGGCCGAGGAAGTACCGGCGCGGGCAGGAGCGGAACAGCGCGATGGAGGTCACCGCGGCGGTGGAGTCGTGCTGCCCGTCCAGCTCGGGCCGGGCGAGTATCGCCTCCGGGACGGAATCGGGCGCCGGGCCGGGCGCCGCCAGCGCCTCGGGCATCTCGGTGACGGCGAGCACTGGCGCCCCGGCCAGCCCGGCTGTAACGAGTGCGGTCCAGGCCGACTTGCGGTACTCGGCCCAGGACAGCACCAGGTACTCCTCGGCGCGGGTCATGGCCACGTACAGCAGACGGTTTTCCTCGGCCTTTTCGCGCTCCTCAAGTTGCTCCACAAAGCTCTCGAAGGCGCTGTCGGCGATGCCCTTGCTGCCCGCCGGGTCGCGCCAGCGCACCCCGATGCCCGCCGCCGGATCGAAGACGATAACCGGCCGGCGCGAGTCCGTCGAGCGTTGCAGCGCGGGCACAAAAACCACCCGGAACTCGAGCCCCTTGGACTTGTGGATGGACATCAGGCGCACCGAGTTGGAAGACTCCCCGGGCGGCGCTTCGGCTTCGTTCGCCGCCTCGCGCAGCCGGTCCAGCTCGTCCAGCGTTTCGCTCAGCGGGCAAGGCCGCGCGGAGAACAGATCGCGCAGCAACCCCAGGAACTTGTCCACGTTGGCCCGTCCGTGCGGGCTGAGCGTCGCCAGGTAGTCCGAGGCGTCCAGCGCGGCGGCGGCCAGCCGGTCCGGTGACATCGAATCGCGCCAGGGGCGCAGCCGGTCCAGCAGGGCGCGCATCGGCTCCAGCCGTTCCCGGTCCGCCGGCTCAATTTCGCCCTGCGTGAAGTAGCGCAGCAGCGACTCGTCTCTGATCCCCACCAGCGGGGAGCGCAGCAGTCCGGCGAGGGCAACCTGGTCGCACGAGTTGGCCAGCACGCCCAGCCACAGCCGCAGATCGCGGACCTCGCGCGTCTCGAAAAACGTCCGCCCGCCGGCCACCAGCGCCGGAATACCGGCCGCGGCCAGCGCCAGCCGCACCGGCTCCAGCGCGTTCAGCGAGCGGCCCAGCACGGCGATATCGGAGTACTCCACGCCGAGGCGCTCCTTGATCTCCAGCAGCCGCCGCGCGATCCAAGCCGCTTCGATGGCGGTCGCATCGGCGCTCGTGGCGCCCATGCCGACGAGGATCTCGGCGCACGGCTCGCCCGCGGGGGCGAACTTGTCGGACGGCAGCAGCGTGTGCGGCTCGACCCCGCCCGCGCTGGCGAAGACGGCGTTGACGGCCTCGAGAATCTCCGGCCGGCTGCGGTGGTTGCGCCGCAACTCGTGCACCGTCTTGCCCGCCGCGGCCACCGACTCGCGGTAGCGCCGGTACACCGCCGGCTCGGCGTGCCGGAAGCCGAAGATGGACTGATTGACGTCGCCCACGGCGAAGAACCGCCCGGGCCGCCGCAGCAGGTCCACCAGGGTCCATTGCAGCGGGTTGGTATCCTGCAACTCGTCCATCAGGATGGCGTCAAAATTCTCGCGCACGCGCCCGGCCAGCGCGGGCTCTTCGCGCAGCAGTCGGATGGCCGCCTCTTCCAGATCGGCGAAATCCAGCGCGCCCAATTCGCGTTTGCGCCCGCGCCAGGCCGCGTCGATGCGGCGCACGGCGTCCAGCAGCAAATCGTAGAGCGGCGCATTGTAGGCCACGATCATCCCGGCTTTCAACTCCGGGATGGCCTCGTCGCGCAGCGGCTTCATGAGGTCGTAAAACGGGCTGCCGGCCTTGAGCCCGGTGAGCTTGCAGGGGAAGGCGGAAAGCACACGGAAATGCTCCGGAGTAACGGCGCCGGCGGCGAGCGCCTCAGCCTCGCCGAGCCACTCACGCAGAGCTTCGACCCGGCGCTGGTGCGCTTCGCTGCCGCCGCCGGCTCCGGCCAGGTATCCTCGCACCGTGCCGAGAGTGCTTTCGAGCTTCGCGCCGAACTCCGCCGCGGTCGAAGCGCGGAGGTCGCCGGGAGACTGGCCCGCCACGCGCATGGCCTGGTAAACCGCGATCAGCGCCTGCGCCAGGTCCGGCTGGCGGCTGTTCGGATCGCTCGAAACATACAGCCGCGAAAGCAGCGTCCGGAGCCGCTCCGCATCCTCTCGCAGCAGAAGATCCAGAGTCCCGACGGCGGCCTCCTCCAACCCGGCGTCGGCCTGGTCCTGGTCCAGCACCGCGAACTCCGGGTCGGCGCCGGCCACGATGGCGTTCTCCTTGAGCAGGCGCGCGCAGAAGCCGTGCACGGTCGAAACCCAGGCGCGCTCGATCTCGGAGCGCAGCTCCGGCCGGCCGGCGAAGGAATCCACCAGGCGCTTTTTGATCTCGGTGGCGGCCTTGTCGGTGAAGGTGATGGCCAGGATGCGGCGCGGGTCCAGCCCTTCCGTCTCGACCAGCCAGCGAAAGCGCTCGATCAGCACGCGCGTTTTGCCCGACCCCGGCCCGGCCACCACGCACACGTCCTGCTCGTGCGCCTCGACCGCGGCCTGCTGGCTGGGTGAGAGCTTCATTCGCCTCCCTCCGTCGCCACTCGCCGCGCGGGCGCCGATTCCACCCGGCAGATGTCGGCGAATTCGCAGTAGCGGCACTTGTCTGGATCGGCGGGCGCGGCGGCGATTTCGCCGGCGCGGATGCGTTCGATCGACGCCCGGCTGTTCGCCACCGCCCGGTCGATCTCCTGGCGCAGCACGTCCGGCGCGCAATTGGTGACCGTCGCTGGCAGCCAGGGCACCGCCGCGTGCCAGCCTTCCCAGGAAACCTCGCCGCGCAGGCCGCAATACGCCATTCCGGCAGCCTCGTAGCCGAAGGACCGCTCCAGCGCCAGCATGTACAGGCCGCCCTGCACGAGGCGTCCCTCCTGGTGCGCCTTCACGTTCTTGTGCACCGTCTCCCGGCTCGCGTACTTGTAGTCGATGACCACGGCCCGGCCGGTGCCCGGCTCCGCGTCGATCCGGTCGATCCGCCCGCGAATCAGCGTGCCGTCCAACTCCATCTCGAAGGGCTGCTCCACCAGAGACGGCCAGCCCGAGGGCTCGGAACGCCCGACGAACAGGGACAGGTTGCGCTCCAGTTCCAGGCGCACCGCCTCGCGGCGATAGCCCTCCGGCAGCCGCTCGCGCGCGCAGGTACGCTCGAAGATCCGGTTCAGAAGCGGCAGCGGCGGCTGCGGCTGGAGGGCCAGTTCGGCCAGGACGTCGTGCAGCATCTGCCCTTGCAGGAGGAGATTGAGCCACTCCTCGGGCCGTTCGGGCCGCGCTTCCAGTTCCAGCGTCTTGCGGGCGAAAAACTGGAAAGGGCATTGCAGGAAGGCCTCGATCGAGGTGGGCGCGAGCCGCTGGTGTTTCCCGGCCACGAAGGCGCGCAACTCCTCGCCGGCCAGCGGCGCCGGCGCCACCACTCGCGCCGCCAACCGCGGCGCCGGCCGCGCCGGCCGCGCCGGTTCTTCGAGCACGCCGGGCCGCGCCAGAAACTCGTCCAGGAAGAACGAGCGCAGGTTTTCATCGCCCTTGGCGTTGAAGCGCGGATAGCTCAGCACGGAAAGCCCGGTGGCGCGCGAGACGGCGATTTCGAACAGGAAGCGTTCCTCGCGCTGCCGCTCCCCGGCGGTCCGCACGCACACGCCCAGGCCCGCCAGGCGGCGCCGGGCCGCGTCGTCGAACACTGGGTCCTCGCCGTGATAGCGCGGGAACTCCTTCTCCAGCAGGCCGCACACAAACACCACCGGCAGTTCCCACTGCCGCGCCTCGTACACGTCCAGGACGTGGACCACGTCGCGCCGCGCGTCGCGCACCCGCACCTCGGCCAGCCGCAGCACGGCGCGCACGGATTCCCAGAATCCGGCAAAGGGCGCCGGAGGGGCAGGATCCATCAACCCCGCGGCTTCCAGCAGCGCAGCGTCGAAGAGGTCCAACGCGGCGCCCGCCGCGCGCCAGACGAGCGTTTCCGCGTGCGTGAACGGCTCTACGGGCGGCGGCAACTCGACCAGCAACCGTAGCCCTGCCGCGCGCGCGGCCCACTCGGCCGGCGCGGCCCGCTGGGTGCGCCAGGCGTCGAGTCGCGCCAATCGATCGAGGAACCGGCGCGCGCGCGGGCCCCCGGCCAGTTCCATCAGCGCATCCAGGCCGCGCCCGGGCAGCTTCTCGCGCAGCGCGAACTCGAGGCGGTCACCTTCCTCGCTGGCGCCCACACCCGAGAGCGGGCTGGCCAGCGGCGCGAGCAGCATTTCGTGCTCCCAGCCGCTCAACAGGGCCTCCACCACCGCCGTCAGATAGCGGATAGTCTCCTGCTCCGCCGCGGGCTGGGCGAAGTAGAACCGGGCCGGGATTCCGAAGCGCTCGAAGCTCAACCGCAGCGCGGCCTCGTACGCGCCGGCCGAGCGCAGAAGCACGCCCATCTCGCGCCAGGGCCGCCCCGCCGCGTGCTCTTCGAGAATGCGCCGCGCCACTTCGCGAGTCTCTTCGGCCAGCGAGCGCGCCGCCGCCAGCACCTCGCGCGGGCGGGCGCGACGGCGTTCCCCGAACGCCTGTTCGGCGAATCCCATCCCGGCCAGCGCCTGCCGCGCCTGGGCCGCGCCGTCCCACTCGGGCAGCGTCACGGTGACGCCCGCGTGCGCGGCCAGCGCGGCCACGACTTCCAGTTCCGGAGCGGGCATCGACAGGAACCCGTCGAAGTAGAAGTCCGCGACGCCCGCGACGCCCTCGGCGCGGATGCGCTCGGCCTGCAGGGCCAGCAGTTCGCCGCGCAGCACCCAGCCGCAGTCGCGAAGATGCTTCTCGACCGCGCGAAACACGTCGCAAAAACCCGCCGGAATGGGGTCGGCGAGCCCCGCCGGCCGCATGAGCCGGGCGAGCCGTTCGGCGCCGCAACCGGCCGAGGAGAAATCCTCCATAAGGCGTGCCAGGGCGTTGGTGAATCCCGGAAAGGCGGCCACCTTGGAAAACGCGGCCGGCGCGGCGCGCGCGAGTTCCGCTTCGATGCATCGCCGCAGCGCCGCCGCCGGAGCCTGGGTCAGGCCGCACGAAAACTCCGCCAGGTAGCGCGTCAGCGTCGAAACCAGTTCGGGAGGATAGACAAACCCGTCTCGCGCCAGCCCGTGGCCCAGGTGCTCGGCCATGGTGGCGGTGGGCGCCAGCAGGCGGAAATCGCGCGCGCCGCGGGCCAGCCGCCGGCGCACTTCCTCCAGCACGGCGCGGGTCTTGCCCGACCCCGGCGGACCGCAGATCAGCCGCGTCAATGAAACACCTGGGCGCGGAAGCGGTGGAACTTGGTCTGGGGCGCGTCGAAGGCTTCGGGCCGGGCTCCGATCTTGCCGGCCAGGGCGTTCAGGAACTGTTCCCGGTTCCATCCCCGCTCGCTCGCCACCTGCGGCAGCAGCAGCCCGTGGCGCCAGCCGGTATCCACCATGACCCCGTGCACGCCGGCCTGAATCCGCTCCTTCGAAGCCACGCGTTTCATGGGCGAGAGCACCGAAATCTCGATTTCGATGCCCGTCTCCTCCGCGCCGACCGATTCGAAGCGGCTGTCCTCGGTGGCCGCGGCCAGGGTCATGGCCGGCACCGCCGCGGCCAGCGGTTCTTCGCTGGTGACGCGCCCCACGCAGCCGCGCAGCGCGCCGTCCTTATGCAGCGAGACGAACACCCCGGCGCACCGCGCCAGCGCCGGCGTAATGCGCGCCGGCCGGACCGGGTCGAAGGAACGGATCTTCTGATAGCGCTCCAGCGTCGCCCGCGCGCTGGCCATGAGCAGCGCCTGGTCCTCCGCGGCTAACTCCATCGAAGAATGCCGGAAGTAGCCCAGCGCGGCGTAGCTCACCGAATGGTGGAAGTCGCCCGAGATTTCGCCCGAGGTCTGGTAGTCGAGCCGCTGCTGGAAGATCTCGTCGCCGTCCTGCAGGGCGTCGAGCATGGCCAGCAACAGCGCGATCGGCTCGGCACCGCACACCGTCGCGCCGGAATCTTCCAGCGCCGCCCGGAAAATCTCCTCGTCCAGGCTGGCTGCGGCCTCGACGGCGTCCAGGTCGAGCGAGCGCAGCCGCCCGGGAGTCGCCGAATCCACGGGGAAGGGCTGGAAGCCGAACGAGCGCCCGTAGTGCGTGAAGTCGGAACTGGCGATAGCGACGTCGCCCGGGCGCATCTCGGCCGCCAGGCGCCGCGCGGCGGCGCGGCGTGCTTCGCTGCCGGGCTGGCTGACGTAGATCGGAACCAGCCGCGCGAGGGGCGCGCAGCGCTGAAGAAACGGCAACTGGATCTCGACCGAATGGTCGCACAGGCGTTCTTCGGAGGTGCCGTGAAACTCCCCTCCGGCAGTGAGCGCCCGCACGGCCTGGCGGTCGATTTCGGTTGTGCCCAGCGGGGTCCGAATCGCCTCGACCTCGGGAATCCACAGGCCGGACGCGCCGCCGTGATGCGAGAAGCCCAGCAGGAACACTCGTTCGGGCGGCCGCGCCAGGAAGTGGCGGTACGCGGCGGCGGCCACCGTGCCCGAGTACACCACGCCGGCATGCGGCACAACCAGTCCGGCGGGATTCTCGAGCAGCACATCGCCCGTGCGCCGGGCGGACTCCTCCAGGCAGGCGTCGATCAGCCGCTGCAATTGATTCGCCTCTCCGGGATACCACTGGCCGGCGTAAGGCGAGACGTGAGCGGTGCTGGCGGACAACTCGGCCTCCCTTCCGGGACGGCAGCTAGCTCCGCCAGTCGCGCGCGGGCCGTCCCTGGATCTCTTCTAGCATACTCGCGACGCGCGCGGAATCGGGATCGAATCCGTGGCGGCGCAAGGTTTCCCGCACCTCCGCCAGACGCGTCTCGTAAGCCGGGAATTCCACGATGGTCCGAGAACGCTCGCCGGCCGGGACCGCGAGGGGATGGTGAATCTCCGGATTCACCGGAAAGGGAACCTCCGCCAGGGCCTCGAGCAACTCCTCGAGCAGGCGCGGTTCGACGGAAACACGGATGGAAAGCAGGATGCCTTCCGCGCCCCGCAATCCGGGCGCGTATTCCGAACTGGGCCAAACGCTCATGCCGTTCTCCTTCGCGACGCCACACGGCGCCGCAGCCTAAGCGTAATCGGCCCGAAAAAACAAAAGCCCCGCGGCTAAAGGCCACAGGGCAGCAACTCGGGGGAACCGACTCGCCTTTAGCACTTTTTTTAGCGTGGTTGCAAGTAGCCAGGCCCGACTCGGCGGGACCTAAATCACTCCACGTCGCTTACAGAATACCACCGCTGGAACACGCTGGCAATGCATTTCTTTCTTTCAGCGCAGGCGGCGCGCCTGCAACTCGGAGATCATCTTCTCGAATCGCTTGCGCTGCTCCGGATTCAGGACCCGCAGGATCCGATCCTTGCCGCTGGCCCGCACCTCGTCCATCTGCGTTTGGAGGGTCTGGTAATAGAGCACGAAGTCGTCCAGCACGGTCTCCATCTGCTTGCTCTGTTCGGGAGTCAGGTCCAACTCTCGCCGAAAGCGCTGCAACGAAATCTCTTTGCCGCCTTCTTTCCAGTAGGGGCCCGACCGCGGCCAGACGGCCCGGATGCCGTAGCGCATGCTCAGGGCGCCGCTCACGGCCCCGGAAAGAAATACCAGGGCGAGGATCAGAAAAACACGCGGGTTGCGCCAGCAATTCGCTCCACCGATCATCGCGCTATTCGCCGTACATGGCCAGGCGCACCAGAACCACGTCCCGGTCCTGCTGCGGATTGGCGCCCACCGCGGGCTGTTGTTCCGCCAGATAGCGCTCCGCGGCGGTGGAGGCAACCGGCGCTGGGTACGTCTCGGTCGTAACCAGGTAAGTGCCCAGCAAAACCACCAGGGTTAAAGACGCGTACATCAGCCGCCGTCCGAAAGCAGGATCGAGGAGCAGCGCCCAGACCGGCGGGCGGGTCTGCGCCTCGATGCGGGACATCACCCGCGCGCAGAAGCCGGGGGCCGGACTCAGCTCTTCCTCGGCACGCAACAGGCGCACCCATTGCGCCTGCTCGCGCATGCGCCCCGCGTCTTCCCGGCATTCCGGGCAGGAGTCCAGGTGCGAGACAAAAGCCGCGCTGCCGTTTCCCCTCAGGAAATCCTCAAGACCTTCCTCGATGGGTTTGTGCATGACTTCTTCCCTCAAACCTTAACACTTGCTAACCGCCGGCGGATCTTCCGCCCGCCCGGCGGGTCCCTCTCTCCCGCACCCCTGGCTTACGCGGGGGCGGCTCCCGGCAACCTGCCCAGCCGCTGCGCGGCTTTGAGCAGTTTCTGGCGGGCCCGGAACAGCTTTACCTTGATCGTATTCTCGTTCATTCCGGTCATGCCCGCCAGTTCCTCGACCGAATGGCCTTCCACTTCCTTGAGCAGGATCAGCCGGCGGTCCTCCTCGGAAACCTTCTCCAGGAGTTTCAGCACAAAATCGCGCTGCGCCAGGCGCTGGTCGACGGCGGGCCGGCGATCGCTCGCCGATTCCGAGTTTTCCATCAACAGTGCGTCTTCCTCGGAAAAGTCGCTCTCGTAGACCAGCTTCCGAACTCGCTTCTTGCGCAAATAGTCATAGCACTCGTTGACCGTGATCTTGTAGATCCAAGTCAGCAGGGAACTTCGGAAATCGAAGTTCTCGAGCGAGAAGTAGACCTTCGCAAATACTTGCTGAGCAATGTCTTCGGCGTCGTTCCGGTTGCGCAGAATGCCGAAGATGATGGAGTAAACCTTGGCCTGATACCGCTCCACAACCTCGCGAAAGGCCATCTCGTCCTTGGCCTGCGCGCGGCGGACAAGATCGGCTTCCTCGCTGGCTCGGTAGTCCACTTTGACCATCGTCCGAGGCGCGTCGCCTGTCGCCGGAAACGGTAGCGTGCTGGTAAATCCAGCCATCTCAACGAGTGCGACGCGGGCGCGTTCAGATTGGTTTCAAATTCCCGCGATCACAGGCCGCGCCGGCTGCGTTCTGACCAAAGATAGCAGATTCGCGAAACCGGCGGGATCCGGCGGCATCTATGACCAGTAGAATCCAGTCCGCCGGAGGCTGTAGACTGGTACTTGGATCGCCGTCATGGCGGCGGAGGGGGAATTCGAGGAATACGGTTATGATTCAGCTCACTGAAAAAGCGATCTCCAAAGTAAAGGAAATCCTGGAAACCCAGGAACCCAAGCCCGCCGGGCTGCGCATCTCTGTCGTGGGCGGCGGCTGCTCCGGTTTCAACTACTCCATGGCCTTCGAGAGCAGCCCGGCCATGCTCGACAAGACTTACGATTTCGAGGGCCTGAAGGTCTTCATCGACCAAGCCAGCATGCTCTACCTGGATGGCGCCAACGTGGATTACGTAGAAACCTTAGAAGGTCAGGGCTTCAAGTTCGACAACCCCAACGTCAAATCCACTTGCGGTTGCGGCAGTTCCTTCAGCGCCTGATCGCTCTTCCCGCTTGCACCACGGGGACATCTCCGCCCGGGAGATGTCCCTGTTCTCTTTTTATTCTCCTGTAGACCAACTGTAGCCGCAACTCTAAAGTGATTCCCTATCCCATCCGATTAATGGAATCAACGGAGCAATCAATAAGCACGGAGCGGACTTCGGTTTTTCGGGAGGCGCGCCGCGCGAGACAGGACGAGAGCAAGTGTCGCCATCGACTATCACCGCCCGGACCGGCCCCGCACCCGACGCGAAGGTGCATTCGATTATGCTGTTGGCGCCCGCTCCTCAGGCCGTCCCTCCGACTTTCCGCAAGCTCTACACCAGTTCGCACGGGCATAGCGCGGTTCTGGATGAGATCCGCCGGCTGAGGGGAACCGCGTATCTGAAGGACGGCGCCATCAGCGCGTCGCAGCTCACCGAAGACGGACGCCACGTGCAAGAAGCGGATGCGATGAGCTGGCACGTGGTGGGCTGGAACCGGGATTGCGGCGTGGTGGGCTGCGCCCGCTACTGGGAACACGCCGATCCTGTGCGCTTCAAGGATCTTGGCGTCAGCCGTTCGGCGCTGGCCGGGGATCCCGTCTGGGGCCCCAAAGTGCGCGAGGCGGTGGAACGGGGCATCGCCCAGGCCGCGGACAGCGGCCTGGCCTATGTCGAAGTGGGCGGATGGGCGGTCGCGGAAAAGATCCGCGGCACGCCGGAGGCCCTGCGCATCGCGTTATCCGGCTACGCCCTGGCGCGCTCGCTGGGCGCCTGCATCGGCATCACCACGGCCACCGTGCGGCACCGCTCCTCCACCATCTTGCGCCGCATCGGCGGCCGGCGCCTGGGGTCGGACAACGGCGAGGAATTGCCGGTCTACTTCGATCCCCAATACGATTGCGATATGGAAATCGTGTGCTTCGACTCCCGCCGGCCCGATCCGCGCTTCGAGGACCGCATCGAGGAGATGCGGCATGACCTGGTGAACGCGACGGTGCTGTGCGCCGAGGGCGGTTTGTGGAACCTCGACCAGGCGGTTCGGGAGA
This sequence comes from Acidobacteriota bacterium, assembly GCA_016213755.1. GTDB lineage: Bacteria > Acidobacteriota > Terriglobia > Bryobacterales > Bryobacteraceae > JACQZT01. The sequence goes on from JACQZT010000198.1 coordinate 12,570, forward strand.
CCGAGCGCGCGCCCCGCCGGGTGAGCCACTTGATGGTCAGCGCCCTGCAGGCGGTCTGAAAGGAGCCTTCGTCCGTATGCGCGACTCGGACCTGAATGCGGCCCTGGCCGAGTGGAAAACCGCTTTGGGCGAGGAGAACGTCACCGCGGACGCCTCGGCCACCCTGCCCGCGCAAACAGCGACATTTTCCACCCGGCAACGGGTGCTGGCAATCCTGAAACCGGCCCACCGCGCCGAGGTTCAGGACTGCCTGCGAATCGCCAATTTCCATGGCATCCCGGTTTATCCCGTGAGCCGCGGCAAGAACTGGGGCTACGGCTCGCGCGTTCCCACCGCGCCCGAAGCCGTGCTGCTGGACCTGTGCCGCCTGAACCGGATCGTCGACTTCGACGAGAAACTGGCCTACGTGACCCTGGAACCGGGAGTCACCCAAGGTCAGTTATACGCCTTTCTGGCCGAACGGAAGTCGGGGCTATGGATGGACGCCACCGGTTCGAGCAACGAGGCCAGCGTGGTGGGCAATGCCCTGGAACGCGGATTCGGCCACACGCCCTACGGCGAGCGCTTCTCCCATCTCTGCGGGCTGGAGGCGGTGTTGCCCAACGGCGAGGTCCTGGAAACCGGCTTCCACCGTTTTCCGGGAGCGAAGGCCGCGCCCACCTACCCCTTCGGCATGGGCCCCTACATCGACGGCCTGTTCACCCAGTCCAACTTCGGTGTGGTGACCCGCATGACCCTCTGGCTCATGCCCGCGCCAGAGTACTTTCAGTCCTTCTTCTTCCGTTCGGACAACCCCGGCGGTCTGGCGCCCCTGGTGGAGGCCGTGCGGCCGTTGCGGCTCAACGGAACCATTCGCAACACCATCCACATCGCCAACGACTACAAGGTTCTGTCCGGCCTGCGCCAGTATCCCTTTGAAGAAACCGGGGGCCAAACGCCCCTCGCGCCCGAGCGCATGGCGGAATTCCGTCGCCGCCTGCACTTCGGCTCCTGGAACGGTTCCGGCGGGCTTTATGGAACCCGCAGACAGGTGGCCGAGGCCCGGCGCCTGCTGCGGCGCGCCCTGAAGGGGAAGATCGATCGCATCGGCTTCATTGACGACCGCATGCTGGCGCTCATTGGCCGGTTCGCAACGCCTTTCCGCCTCCTGACCGGCTGGGACTTGAGCCGCACCCTGGCCATCCTGCGCCCGGTCTTCGGGCTCATGAAGGGGATTCCGACCGACCAGCCCATGGAGAGCGCCTACTGGCGCAAGCGGACCGTCCCGCCACCGCAAATGGATCCAGACCGCGACCGCTGCGGCCTGCTGTGGTACGCACCCGTCGCCCCGGCCACCGGCCAGGACGCCGTCGCGCTGACCGATGCCACCTGCGAGGTGGCGCTGGCCCACGGCTTCGAACCCGCCATCTCGATGACCATGGTCACTGAGCGCAGCCTGACCTGCGTCATCTCGATCACCTATGACCGGGATGTCGCGGGAGACGACGACGCTGCCCTGCGCTGCCTGAACGCACTGCGGACACGCCTCTCCACTCTGGGCTACTACTCCTACCGCTTGGGGGTGCAAAGCATGGTGGAAATGCAGGGCCAAAACACCTACAACCGGGTCCTGGATTCGTTCCGGAAAACGTTGGATCCAAAAGGCATTTTGGCGCCTGGGCGCTACTCTGCCCGATAAACGAAAAGGCTCTCAGTGTGCCTTCAGGCACACCAAGAGCCTCTAAATTCCATTCGGCGTCGCGCGCGCGGAGAGAAGTACCTCTAACTACCTACTTCTTGCGCCGACGATACCCGCCGAAAGCCAACAGACCCAAACCAGCGCCGATCAACGTCACCGTGCCCGGCTCGGGAACGGACGAAAACGACCCGGACCAACTGTCGGCATTCGCACCGCCCGGCGTCTGCGCGTTCGCCAACACGGTGGCCATACTTGTACCCACATACTGGGCAGTCAAAATGAGGTCGAAACCCGTCTGATCCACACCGGGGTTCAGGGTTCCGGCGATCGCAACCGACACGCTGACGTTGGGACCGATCTGGTTGAACATGAACCCGCCCGTGCAGTACTGTGTGGCACTCGGGGCGCACGCTTGCGGATATATGTAGTTGCCCTGGAAATTCCACGCCGAGCCGGGCGCCGCAGCAAACGCCAGGTAATTGTTGACCGCCACTGGAATGCCGACTGGGAAGTACACGAAACCGGCATTTGGCGGGGTATAATCCGTCATGTCGAGGATCGTACCCGCCGCCCCAGCCAAGCCGCTCAGCCCACTGGTAGCAGTCGTGACGTTGAATGTTCCGCTGCTACCGCCCGTCGGCGAAAAATCAATAAAGTTCATGGTGGGACCAGCGGTTTGGTACACGAGAACTCCACCGGTCACACTGGTCATCCCAAACGTGCCATAAATCGGCGCGGCGTTCAGGCTCAGACACAACACACAGAGAACCGCGACAGCCAATGCAGTTTTTGTCATCGTCCTCACAACTTTCTCCCTCCGAAGGTATTTCACTCCCGATACCCTCACATGGTGGGTGCGGATATCCCTTACAGCATAGGGCAAAAGGGGAATGCTGTCAACATCATTCGTTTGATTATTGTCTACGTGGGCGTACTTGTACGGTGGTACTAGAAGTCCTCAACCCGTTCCGCCCATCGCAGGGCGGATTTTTACTAAGATATAAGGCGCATGACCCAGCTTGCGCTTCTGGGCGGAGAGAAGACCCGCTCCCGCCCGTTCAGCCCTTGGCCGCAATACGGCGAAACGGATCGAGAGCGGCTGCTGGAGGTTCTCGAAAGCCGGAACTGGGGCGGGTATCCGTTCCCCAACCGGTGGGCGGACGAGTTCGGAGAGCGCTTCGCGGCCCATCATGGCGCCCGGTACGGTTGCGCGCTGGCCAACGGAACCATCGCCATCGTGGCGGCGCTCAAGGCCGCCGGCATTGGGTTTGGCGACGAGGTGATCGTCCCGGCCTACACCTGGGAGGGCACCGCGACGGCGGTGCTCGACGCCGGGGCCGTGCCCGTGTTCGCCGACATCGATCCGGACACCTATTGCCTGGATGCCGGCTCGGCGAGCAATGCCATCACGCCGCGCACCCGCGCCCTGCTGCCGGTGCACCTGGCGATGCGCTTCGCCGAGATGGACCGGCTGGTGGAACTGGCGGCCGGACACGACCTGATCGTGATCGAGGATTGCGCGCACGCGCACGGCGGCGAGTACCAGGGGCGCGGCGCGGGCTCCATCGGCGACCTGGGGTGTTTCAGTTTCCAGTCGAGCAAGCTCATGACCGCGGGCGAGGGCGGCGTGGCGATCACCTCGCGGCTGGAGTATTTCGAGCTGCTTCAAACGCTGGTCAACTGCGGCCGGGCCAGCGTGAGCGACCGGTTCAAACAGCGCCGGGTGGGATCGAATTACCGTATCACCGAATTCCAGGCGGCCTTGCTGATGGGTCAACTCGAGAGGCTGCCCGGACTCGGCGAGCGCCGCGCGCGCAACGCCGCGGCACTCGGCCGCGCCCTGGCGGAGATCCCCGGCGTGCGCCCGCTGCCGCCGCAGCCGGCGGCGACGCGCGAGGCGATCTACTGTTACGTCTTCCAGTACCGGCCCGGCGAACACCGTCCGGCGCGCGACCTGGTGGCGGCCGCCATCGAGGCCGAGGGCGTCCCTTGCGACGGCCGCTTCTACGAGCCGGTCTATCGCAGCGACCTGTTCCGTCCCACGCCCGAGGAGTATCCTCAATGGAAGGCCGGCCACACCGGGCACTGTCCGGTGGCGGAACGGGCGGCCTACCAAGAAGCGCTGTGGCTGCCGCAGTTCGTGCTGTTGGGCGACGAGCGGGACGTCGAGGACATCGCCCGGGCAGTGGAGAAGGTGGCGTCCAACCTGGAGGCGCTCGCGAAGGCCAGCCCGGCCCTGGCGGGCGTAAAGAGCATGAGCCGCGCCGAGCGGCCGGGGATCGAGAAGAGGAACTACTGAGAGTACGCTGAAGAGGAAGAAAGCGGGGGTTGCCTGAGTGCTGGAGAAACTGCTCACCGAGCAGGTGAATCCTGTCTCGCAAGACATCGACGCGCTGCCCACCGAAGAGGTGCTGCGCATCATCAACGCCGAGGACCGCAAGGTGGCCGAGGCGGTGGCGAAGGAGATTCCCCACATCGCCATGGCGGTGGACGTGATTGTCGACCGCATCGCCAAAGGCGGCCGGGTCTTCTACATCGGCGCGGGTACCAGCGGCCGGCTGGGCGTGCTCGATGCCTCCGAGTGCCCGCCCACCTTCGACGTGCCGCCGGAGCTGTTCCAGGGCGTGATCGCCGGCGGGGAACGCGCCTTGTCCCAGGCCGGAGAAGCGTCGGAGGACGACGGCCGGCAGGGCGTGGCGGACCTGATGGCGCGCGGATTCACGGCCCGCGACGTGGTGGTGGGCATCGCCGCCAGCGGGCGGACGCCCTACGTGCTGGGCGCGGTCGAGGCGGCGCACCGGCTGGGCGCCGTCACCGTGGGCATCAGTTGCACGCCCGATTCGGAGCTGGCGCGGGCGGTGGAGATTCCCATCACGCCCCTGCCCGGGCCGGAGATCCTGACCGGTTCGACGCGCATGAAGGCGGGCACGGCCACCAAGCTGGTGCTGAACATGCTGAGCACGGCGGCCATGATCCGCTCGGGCTACGTCTTCGGCAACCTGATGGTGAACGTTCAGCCGCGCAACACGAAACTGGAGGACCGCGCCCGGCGCATCATCGCCCTGGCCGCGGACGTCGACCGGGCCATTGCCGGCGCGCTGCTGAAGCAGGCGGGCAACGACGTGAAGACCGCCATCGTCATGGCCCGGCTGGGGGTCTCGAAAGAGGACGCCGAAAAGCGCCTGCGCGAGGCCGGCGGGCGCGTCTCCCGCGCGCTGAAGAGCTGAGAGGCCCCATAATCGGAGTATGGAGAAGTTTCTGATTCGCGGTGGCGCGCCGCTGGAGGGGGAGATCGCCGCCGGCGGCGCCAAGAACTCCGCCCTGCCCGCGCTGGCCGCGTGCCTGCTTACGAGGGAGCCGGTGACGCTGCACCGCATTCCCCGTGTGCGCGACATCCGCACCATGGAACGCCTGCTGGAGCACGCCGGCGCCACGGTGGAGCGCGGCGACGACGGCACGGTGCGGGTCTCGGCCGGGGCGCTGGAGACGCCCGAAGCCCCCTACGATCTGGTTAAAACCATGCGCGCCTCGAGCCTGGTGCTGGGGCCTTTGGTGGCCCGCGCCGGGCGGGCTCGCGTTTCCCTGCCCGGCGGCTGCGCCATCGGCGCGCTGACCATAAACCTGCACATCCTGGGCCTGGAACGCCTTGGAGCGCGCATCGAGCAGACGCACGGCTACATCGAGGCTTCCGCTCCGGACGGGTTGCGGGGCGCGCAGGTGTGCTTCGACCGCATCACGGTAACCGGTACGGAGGACCTGCTGATGGCCGCGGTGCTGGCGCGCGGCGAGACGTTGCTCGAAAACGCGGCGCGGGAGCCCGAGGTAGCCGACCTGGCGGCCCTGCTCACCCGCATGGGCGCCCAAATCGAGGGCGCGGGCACATCCGCCATTCATGTGCGGGGCGTCGAGCGGCTCCACGGCGCCGAACACACCATCATTGCGGACCGCATCGAGGCGGGCACTTTCCTCATCGCCGGCGCCATAACGGGCGGCGACCTGATCGTCAGCGGCTGCGCCCCGGATCACCTCTCAGCGCTGGTAGCCAAGCTGCGCCAAGCCGGCTGCGACATATCCGAAGCCGCGCCCGACAGCCTGCACGTGCGCCGCCCGGGGCGGCTGCGCGCCGTGGATGTCACCACCGAAGAGCACCCCGGTTTTGCCACCGACTTGCAGGCCCAGTACATGGCCCTCATGACCCA